>DATBCJ010000115.1:0-9383 GCA_036270565.1 Candidatus Dormiibacterota bacterium
CGGCGCCTCAAAGTTCGGGGTGGCCATCGCGGGAGGGGAGGCTGCGAGATTGGCGGCGCGCGTCCGCGCTATCCCGCACCTCGACCTGACGGCGATACACGTGCACGCCGGGTCGCAGATCTCCGACCTGTCTGCGCTGGCGAGATCGATCACCGCGGCGGCTGCCGTCGCACGCGAGTGCGAGGTGGCGGAGCTGATCGTCGGCGGTGGCCTCGCCGTTGCATATCTCGAGGGCGACCAGGTTCCCGGCATCGCGGAGTGGGGCGAGGCGGCGCACGCAGCCGCGCGCGCGTCCGGTTTCGGCGGGAGCATCCTGGCCGAACCGGGCCGCACGATCGCCGCCGCCGCGGCGATCACCGTGTACACCATCGGCACCGTCAAGCACCTTGGTGACGGCTCGATCCTGCTCGCCGTCGACGGCGGCATCAGCGACAACCCCCGGCCCGCGCTGTACGGCAGCCGCTACCAGCCCTTCCTCGTCCGGCATCCTCTGCTGCCGTCGGCCGGCGACCCGGCCGCCTACTCGGTGGTCGGCAAGAACTGCGAGTCGAGCGATACCTTCGCTTCCGACGTCGCCCTGTCTACCGAGCCGCGGGTGGGCGACCTGCTCTGCCTGCCGGTGACCGGCGCCTACACCTACGCGATGTCGTCGAACTACAACGGCCTCTGTCGTCCGGCCGTCGTCATGGTCCGGGACGGCGCCTCCTCGCTGATCGTCAGACGCGAGGGCATCGATGACCTGCTCCGCTCCGACGTCGTCGCCCTCGACCCCGCCGCCCGGCGTTGACCGGAGCGCCTCCCAACGTGGGAGAGGGAGCCCTACCTGCCGATCGACTAGTCCTGACCGGTCTCGGAGAGCAGGAGGTCACGCATGGACTCCCGCTCGACGGCAAGGAGGACGGTATGCGTCACGGCATGACAGGTCAACGCGCCCCGCTGTCCGCGCAACGCCTGCTGATCGCCGAAAAACTTGCCCGGCCCGAGCCGGACAACCGTCTGGTCGCTGCCGTAGCCCTCGCCACGGATCTCCACCGCGCCGTCGACAATGACGTAGTACAGCCCGGCCGAAGCACCGGGTTCGAAAATGATCTGACCGGCCTCGTAGACATGCTGGTCGAGACTGGTCGCCACCGGGCCCCTTGACGGGGGCCGAGATGCCTCATCGATCTCGATCACCCGACTGTGAATTTCGGGCGAGGTTTGTCCGCCAGCCGTGGCGTAGTCATAGTCAACGAAGTGAACTTCGAAGGGCACGAGGCGGTGCAGGACACCAACCGGCCGAATCAGCTCGCGAGCGTACTTCGCCGCGAACTGCTTCATGGCCAGCTCGCTGTCTTCGGGAGTGGCGGGCCAGCAGCGCCCCACTCCCTGTAACTCGCGGACCTTTCTCCAGTCGACTGTGTAGTCGTCGATGGTGAACGACATGGACCGGCTGTCCTTGATGTTGCGCATCATCTGAGTGCCTTCACCGACGAAGAAGTAGATGCTGGAGCTGTCGTTGGCATACACGACCGTGTCGGCATGGGGCATCCCGGTGAATGAAGACGTGGACACCGTGATGATGTGATGGAGGCGGAGGTAATCGAGTACCTCACCTGGGATGACCTTGGGGACACTCGCACTTTCCAGCGCCATGGCTGCCGAAGCATACCCGCCCGCAGCGGGTCCGGTTCGCTGAAGGCCCGCTTGAGGGGTTCGGAGCACGACGTTGCGCGCCCGGGCGCGCCGTCAACACCGAGCTGGGCCTCCCGACCTGCTATGACAGCCGTGTGACCAGCGCCCTCCCGACCCGCCGCGGTTCGGGGCTGACCGCCGGGTCGCCGGGTACGCCATCCCTGGTCCGGCTCGCCGGCCTGGGAACGGCAACCCCGCCGCGACGGGTGAGCCGACACGAGGTCGTGGACGTGTTGCCTGGTATCTGGCCGCACCTGGCCCGGCGCACGTCCCTGCTCATCGATGCCCACGACGACGGCTACCGCCATCTCCTCCGGGAGCCGGCGGAGATGCTCCGGGCGCTGCCGCTTGGGGAGCAGACGGCTCGGTACCTGGAAGCGGCACCACGCCTGGCCGCCGCCGCCGCCGAGCGTGCCATCGTCGCGTCCGGCGACCAGCGCGAGACCATCGGGCTGGTGGTGGTGGCGTCGTGCACGGGCTTCATCCTCCCTGGACTTGACGCGCACCTCATCCCGCTGCTCGGCCTGTGCCCCGACGTACTCCGCCTGCCCTTGATGCAGCTCGGCTGTGCCGGTGGTGCCGGTGGGTTGTCACGTGCGGTGGAATGGGTGCGTGCGCACCCCGGGCAACGGGCGCTGGTCGTCGCCGTCGAGCTGACGTCGCTGACCTTCCGCCCCGACGACCACTCCCTCGACAACCTCTTGAGCGCGCTGGTGTTCGGCGACGGGGCGGGCGCCGTGGTGCTCGAGTCCGGCGGCGGCACGGCCGACGGATTTCACCTCGGGCGCGTCACCAGCATGCTGGTCCCGGACAGCATCAACGAGCTCGGCTACCAGCTCGCCGACGACGGCTACCGCGTGATCCTGTCGCGCAGGCTTCCCGCAACGCTCGCGGCAGCGCTTCCCGCGCTCGTTGACGACTTCTGTGGCGGCGAACCGGCTGGCGACCTCGACGCCGTCGCGCTGCATCCCGGCGGCAGCGCCATCGTCGACGCTGTCGCGGGTTGCCTGGGGCTGGGCGACGCGCAGCTCGCCGCCACCCGGACGGTGCTGCAAACCACCGGCAACACCTCGTCGGCAGCCATCTTCTTCGTGCTCGAAGAGCTGGCGGCGTCGCTCCCGTCCCCGTCCGGCCGGGGGCTCATCGTCGGTTTTGGCCCCGGCCTGACCGTCGAGCTCCTGGAGCTGACGTGGGGCTGCTGACACCGAGGACGCGCACCGCGCTGGTGGCGGCGCTCGCCGCCCAGCGCCTCGCCGAGCTGCGCCGCTCCGCGCGCAACCGGGTGCGCATGGGAGACGGCGTGCCGTCGTCGCCGGCCACCTACCCGGTGATGGTGGCCGTGCACGTCGCCCTCTTCGTCAGCGCCGCCCGGCCTGGGCGGCGTCGCCACCTGCCGGCGTCCGTGGAGGCCCTCGCGCTGGCGGGCCTCGCCGGGGCCACGTGCCTGCGTCTGAGCGTGATCAGGTCCCTCGGGGAGAGCTGGAACGTCACCGCGCACGTGTCACCGTCGACACGGGTGGTCACCTCGGGGCCGTACCGGCGTCTCCGTCACCCCAACTACACGGCCGTGGCGCTCGAGTTCGTCTGTCTGCCGGTGGCGGTGGGCAGGGTCCGCGAGGCGGTGTGGCTCTCGGCCGCGGGCGCCCTGGTGCTGTGGCCGCGCGTCCGCGGCGAGGAGGCGCTGCTCGACCGTCTGACCGGCTACCGCGAGGCCTTCGCCGGCGTGCCCCGCTTCCTGCCGATGCCGGGACGGCGCAGTCAGAACCCGGCGAGCGTGAGCCAGTCGCGCGGGGTCAGCCTGCCAAAACCCCAGTAGCCGCAGTTGACGCCGAGCAGTGCCTCGAGCGCCTGGGGCCGGTGGGCGGATCGAGCGACAGCCCTCCGGCTCAGCCAGGGACGTCGCGCCATCAGCAGCGCCAGGGCGGTGACCCGGCTGCGGTTGCGCCGCAGCTCGGCGTGGTCGCGGCGGTATGCGGTCTCAGCTCCGGCGCGGTCGACCTCGCCGGACAGCAGGGCGGCGAGGTGGCCGCCAAGGCGCTCGCCGAGCAGCAGGCCGATGCCGATGCCCTCGCCGGTGGTGGGGTCGTCGTAGCCCGCCGCGTCGCCGACCAGGAACATCCCGTCGGCCGCCACCGTGCGCGCCCGTTGCCGGAACTGCCCGGCGGCGAGCGCGTGCCCCACCAGCTCGGCGCCGCGCACAAGGGGGAGCGCGGCGCGGGCTGCCGCCTCGTAGTCCCGGGCGGTCACGCCGAGGCGTGCGCGCCCGGCCAGCGTCGAGACCAGGAGAAGGGATGGGCCCACCGGGCACTGGTACCACTCCTGCCCATCGGCGAAGGTCACGATGATCCGGTCGAGCTCGCGGACGTCGACGTTCCAGTGCCCGGCCAGCCCGTAGCGACCCTCGCCGGTCGGGGGACGGGTCCAGCCCGCCGCCGCCCGCAGCGGCGAGTGCAGCCCGTCGGCGGCGACCACGACGCCGGCGTCAATCGGCCCTGCCGTGGTGGTCACGCCGCCGACCATCCCCGATGGGCCGCGCAGCACGCCGGTGGCGCGCACACCCTCGAGAAGGGTCACCAGGGGCGCGCGCCGCAGGGCGTCGGCGAGAACCGCGTCGAAGTCGGTTCGGCGGACGCCCAGGCCGGCTGCCGCGCCGCCGCCGGGTGGAGGCGGAAAGGGCGCGTACGCGGCCGGTGTGCCCGGGCCGTGCGTGTACATCACGCCGCTGATGGCAGGCGCCCCGCCGGCGACCACCTCGTCGAGCACGCCGAGGCGGCCGAGGCAGGCGACGCCCGGCGGCATCAGCCCCTCCCCGCACGCCTTGTCGCGAGGGAAGTGGGCGCTGTCGAGGACGGTCACGGCGTGTCCCGCCCGGCTCAGCGCCAGGGCAGCGGCCACGCCGCTGGGACCCGCCCCGACCACCACCGCGGCTGCCCGGCTCATCGCCGCGTCAGGAGGCTGCGCGCGCTACAGCGCGCTCTCGATGCCCGCCAGGACATCGTCGACGCGGATGCGCTCCAGCGAGGCCGCCCGGCTGCCCGCCGGGATCGCCTGGACGACGCGGTGCTCGCTGCCGGCCGGCGCCCGGCGGCGCCCGTTGGTGGGACCGAACAGTCCCACGGACGCCGTGCCCACGGCGGCGGCGACGTGGAGCAGGGGCGTGTCGGCGGCGACCAGCAGGTCGCAGCGGGCGATCACGGCCGCGGTGGTGGCCAGGTTGAGCTCGCCGCAGAAGTCGAGCGTCTCCGAGGCGAGGTCCAGCCGCATCGCCTCGGCGGCCTCGCGGTCGCGCTCGTCGCCCACCAGGATGACGCCCGCCCCGTGGCGCGACGCCAGCCGGTTGGCGAGGTGGGCGTAGCGTTCCGGCGACCAGGCCGCCACCGACGTGTCCGAGAATGCCTGTCCGGGCGCGATGGCGACGAGCAGCCGGCTGCCGTTCTCGACGCCGTTGCTGAGGAGGAGCTGCTCGGCCGCTGTAGTCGCGGCCGCGCCGGGGGTGAACTGCGCCTCGCCCCCCGCGGCGGCGTCGCTGCCCAGGAGGCGGCAGAGGCGGAGCCACTGCAGGCCCTGGTTCTGGCCGGCGTCGCAGGGGATCCTGTCGGTGAACAGGATGGCGCTGAGGCCGCCCTCGCACCCGATCCGGCGCGGGACGGCGGCGGCGTACACCGTCGCACGCACCCGGCCGGAGTCGCTGCAGACAACGGCGACGTCCAGCCGGCGCCGGCGCAGCTCGAACCAGAGACGCCCAAGTCCGCGGACACCGGCACCGTCGGCCAGCGCCGCCGCGGGGACCACCTCGCCCGCGCCCGTCAGCTCCTCGGCAAGGTCGGCGGCGGTTGGCGGGCAGGCCACCACCACCGGCTCGTCCGTGGTCTCGGCGAGCCCTGCGATCAGCGGCGCGGCCTGGAGCGTCTCACTGAGGCCGCCGGAGACGATGACGACGATCTTCACGGCGTCCAACCCTACCTTTCTGAGACAGCCGAGCACTCATCCGCAACGATGTCGGCGCATTTTCATGGCGCTCATATACTGGCCACGAGCCATGATTCCAGCACTGCGCGGCCGCGACCTGCTGAGCATCGCCGACCTCTCTCGCGTCGAGATCACCGAGGTGCTCGACGTCGCCGCACGCGCCAAGGGCGGCGAGGACCTGGGGAGGCCGCTCGAGGCCCGCAACCTGGCCCTGATCTTCCAGCGTCCCAGCAACCGCACCAGGGTGTCGTTCGAGGTCGCCATCAACCGCCTGGGCGGGCATCCGATCGCGCTGTTCGGCGACGAGATCCGGCTCGGCGAGCGGGAGACCGCTGCCGACATCGCCCGCATCCTCGACCGCTACGCCGACGGTGTCATCGCGCGGCTCAACTCCCAGCGCGACCTGGTGGCCATCGCCGGTGCCGTCCGCGGACCGGTGATCAGCGGCATGACCGACGCCGAACACCCCTGCCAGCTGCTCGCCGACCTGATGACCGTGCGCGAGGTCACCGGCCGGGTGGCGGGGGCGCGCGTGGCCTACATCGGCGACGGCAACAACGTCTGCACCTCGTGGCTGTACGCCGCGGCCATCTGCGGCGTCGACCTGCGGGTGGTGTGCCCTCCCGGGTACGAGCCGGCGGAGGCGGTGCTCGATCGCGCCGCCGGTCTGCGCGGCAACGGCACCGGCTTCAGCGTCGGGCACGACCCCAAGCCGGCGCTCCGCGATGCCGAGATCGTCTACACCGACGTCTGGACCAGCATGGGACAGGAGGCCGAGCAGCAGCGCCGCCGCGAGGACTTCGGCCATCTCCAGGTCAACGACCGCCTCCTCTCGCTGGCGCCGGCCACGGTCAGGGTCATGCACTGCCTGCCCGCCCACCGCGGCGAGGAGATCACCGACGCCGTGCTCGACGGGCCCGCGTCGATCGTTTTCGACCAGGCCGAGAACCGGCTCTGGGCGCAGATGGCGCTTCTGGCGCTGCTGTTCACCGGCGTTCCCGAGCGCGCCTCCCGGACGCCGGCCGCCACGCGCCCATGAGCGCCGCCTGGCACGACCTCGTCATCTTCCTGCAGAACATCGGCTGGCGCGACGTCCTCGACGTGGGCATCGTCGCGATGCTGCTCTACCAGCTGCTCAAGCTGGTGCGCGGCACCCAGGCCGCCCAGCTGCTGGTCGGCCTGTTGGTGATCGCCGCCGTCGGGCTCGCCGCCGAGGCGCTCAACCTCCGCCTGCTCCAGTTCATCTTCCAGAACGGCGGCCAGGCGATCGTGATCGCGGCGGTCATCCTCTTCCAGCCCGAGCTGCGCCGCGCCCTGGACCAGGTCGGGCGCCTCGGCAGGGTGCGAACGCTGATCGGCCACCACGCCAGCGAGGCGGCCCAGCGAGTGGTCGACGAGGTGATCCGCGCGGCCGGGTCGCTCAGTGAGCGCAAGACCGGCGCACTGGTCGTCTTCGAGCGCGAAACCGGCCTTGAGAACATCGCCGCCACCGGCGTCCGCATCGACGGCGAGGTGTCCGCGGAGATGCTCGCCACCATCTTCATGCCCGGAACCTCGCTGCACGACGGCGCCGTCATCATCCGCGACGCCAGGCTGATCGCCGCGGGGTGCGTCCTGCCGCTCGCCGAGACCATCCCGGGGGTGGGACGGATGGGCACGCGCCATCGGGCCGCCGTGGGCCTCACCCTGCAGAGCGACGCCGTGGTGCTCATCGTCAGCGAGGAGACCGGGCTGATCAGCCTCGCCCGCGCGGGACGGATCACCCGCGGACTCGACCTCAACGCGCTGCGCAGCACGCTGATGACCATGACCGGTGTCGACGCCGCGCCGCGGCAGAGCTTCGTGCCCCGCCCGGCGGTCCTGCGCGCGATCAGGCGGAGGACGCATCCGTGAGGCTCCCCGGCTTCGCGACGCGCAACCTCCGCCTCAAGGCATTCGCAACCGTGCTCGCCACCGTGATCTGGGCCGGCGTGGTCTACGCCAGCAACCCCCCCGACTCACGCACGGTGACGATCAACGTGCCCCAGGCCAGTGGACAGGTCGCACCGTACGTGCTCGTCCACCCGATCGCCCCCATCCCCATCCGTGTGCTCGGAACGCGCGAGCACCTCAACGCTTTCGACCCCAACGAGCTGGTGGTCACCGTCAACTACAAGGCGATCAATCAACCCGGCCCGCAGTCGATCCCGCTGTCGGTGGTCAACAACGACCGCGACGTGATCCTCGACAATCCTCCGACCAGCGTCGCCGCCGAGGTCGACCACCTCAGCTCTGCGACAGTTCCGGTCACTGTTGTCATCAGCACGCCACCTCCGCAGGGCTACGTCGAGACCAACGCCTCGACAGACCCCGGCACGGTGGCGGTGATCGGCCCGCAGGGCCAGCTGAACGGGATCCAGGCCAAGGTCTCCGTTGACCTCGGCGCCGTGAAGACCAACTTCCAGCAGGACGCCAAGGTGGTCCTCTTCGATGCCACCAACCAGAAGCTGAACGGCTTCGGGGTCACCATCGTCACCATCGCGGGTCATCCCCCGGGAACCGTGCAGGTCAACATCGCGGTCACCGCCAGCCTCACCTCGCGGGCCAGCGCGGTGCTGCCACGGGTGGCCGGCACAGTCGCACCGGGACATGAGGTGTCCGCGACCACGCAGTCGCCCCTGGTGGTGGTTCTCAACGGCCCGCAGGACCTGCTCAACACACTGGACTCGATCCCCACCGATCCGATCTCCGTCAACGGGCTGACCAGCACCAGGACCTTCGTGGTGCACATCGTCACTCCCGCCGGTGTCTCGGCCTCACCGAGCACCGTCTCGGTGACCATCGTGGTTGTTGCGGTGCCGTCGTCGTCGTCGACACCGAGCCCGAGCCCGACGCCGTCGCCCACCCCGTAGACGCACCCTCCCGCCAGTAACCACCACCACGACGGAGTCGTTCACACCTCACATGTGCGGAATCATCGGCTACTCCGGGCACCGCGACGCTGCCCCGGTGCTGCTCGACAGCCTGGAGCGGCTGGAGTACCGCGGCTACGACTCAGCGGGCATCGCGGTGCTCGACGAGGACCGCGGCGCCACCGCGGTGGCCAAGAGCAATCGCAAGGTCGCCGACCTCGTCGAGCAGTTGAGCGCCGAGGGAATGCCCAGCGGGCACACCGGTATCGGCCACACGCGATGGGCCACGCACGGCCGCCCGACGGTGATCAACGCCCATCCCCACCGCGACTGCACCGGCCGTATCCACCTGATCCACAACGGCATCATCGAGAACTATCGCGAGCTGCGCGCCGAGCTCGTCGCCGCCGGGCACGAGTTCGTCAGCGACACCGACACCGAGGTGGTGCCTCACCTCATCGAGCAGAACTACAGGGGCGACCTCGCCGCCGCGGTGCGGGCGGCGCTGCAGCGCATCCGCGGCGCCTACGCCCTGGTGGTGATGTCCGCCGACGAGCCCGGCCGGATCGTCGGCTCGCGGCTCAACGCCCCACTCGTCGTCGGCCTCGGCGACGACGAGGTCTTCGTCAGCAGCGACATCACCGCGCTGATCCCGTACACCAAGCGTGTCATCCTGATCGGCGAGGGGGAGATCGCCTCGACCTCGCCGCATGAGGTGATCATCACCAGCCTCGACGGCAGACGCCGCGAGCCACGCGTGGTGGTCGTCGACTGGGAGGCGGAGCAGGCGCAGAAGAACGGGTATCCCCACTTCATGCTCAAGGAGATCCACGACCAGCCGGAGTCGCT
>DATBCJ010000116.1:0-6395 GCA_036270565.1 Candidatus Dormiibacterota bacterium
ATCACAGGACGTACTTGCGGAGGTCGTCGTTGCGGACCAGGTCGGAGAGCCGTGAGCTCACGTAGCCGGCGTCGACCTCGACCGGGGTGGTGGTGTGGTCTTCGGCCGCGAAGGAGATCTCCTCGAGGATCTTCTCGAGGATGGTGAAGAGCCGACGGGCCCCGATGTTCTCGTCCTGCTCGTTGACGGCGTAGGCCTGGTGGGCGATCTCGGTGATGCCGTCCGGGAGAAAGCGCAGCTCGACTCCCTCGGTGCCGAGCAGGGCCGTGTACTGCTTGGTAAGGGCGTTGCTCGGCTCCACCAGGATGCGCTCGAGGTCGGCCTGCGACAGGCTGCTCAGCTCGACGCGGATCGGGAACCGGCCCTGCATCTCAGGGATCAGGTCGTTGGGGCGCGACATGGTGAAGGCCCCGGCGGCGATGAAGAGCAGGTGGTCGGTGTGCACCGGGCCGTACCTGGTGTTGACCGTCGAGCCCTCGAGCAGCGGAAGCAGGTCGCGCTGCACGCCTTCGCCGCTGACGTCGGGGCCGTGCTCGCTGTGCTGTCCGCAGATCTTGTCGACCTCGTCGATGAAGACGATGCCGTGGTCCTCGACCTCGTGGATGGCCTCGTCGTACACCCGGTCCATGTCGATGAGGCGGTCCGTCTCCTCTTCCACCAGCGCGCTGCGCGCGTCCGCAACGGTCATTCGCTTGGTCCGCTTGCGCGGAGGGGCCATCTGCGAGAAGAAATCTGAGAGAGAGGTGCCCACCTCCTCGAGGCCGGTGCCGGCGAAGCCTTCGAAGGCGGGCTGGAACGGCTCCTCCACCTCCACCTCGATGAGCGTGTCCTCGAGCTGCCTGGCCTCGAGCCTGCGTTCGAAACGGCGGCGCATCGCGCGGCGCCTCCGGTGCCGGGCGACGTCCTCGTCGGCCGCCTCGGTCAGCTCGGCCGGGTGTTCGCGCGGCTGAGAACGCTCCTCGGCGTCGACGAGCGCGTCCAGGATGCGCACCGTGGCCGCCTTCTGGGCTCGCTCCTCGACATCGGCGATGCGGCCGTTGTGCACCTCGGTGATGGTCTGTTCGAGCAGGTCGCGGACGATCGACTCGACGTCGCGGCCGACGTAGCCCACCTCGGTGAACTTGGTGGCCTCCACCTTGAGGAACGGCGAGTTGGTCAGGCGGGCCAGGCGCCGCGCGATCTCGGTCTTGCCCACACCGGTGGGGCCGATCATGAGGATGTTCTTGGGCAGCACCTCCTCGCGCATCTCATCCGTGAGGCGCTGGCGGCGCACCCGGTTGCGCAGGGCGATGGCCACTGCCCGCTTGGCCGCCTGCTGGCCGATGATGTATTCGTCGAGGCGGCGAACGATCTCGACGGGGCGCAGCTCCTCGTTCTCGGCTGGGCTCACCGGCTGCGGTGGCGGCGACTGGCCTGCATCCGCCGCCGCCGGCGCGGTGTCGGCGGCGTCGGCGGGCGGGGTGGCCGGGATGGCCGGGGGCGCCTCGGCGCTGGTGAAGAGGGCACC
Source organism: Candidatus Dormiibacterota bacterium (assembly GCA_036270565.1). Lineage (GTDB taxonomy): Bacteria > Chloroflexota > Dormibacteria > Aeolococcales > Aeolococcaceae > Aeolococcus. Next base: position 1,508 of record DATBCJ010000116.1, read on the forward strand.
CTGCCCAGCGGCCGGCTCGGTGCCGCGATTGGGTTCGGTCACGCCGGCTGCGCCGAGCGGGTGGTCAGCGTTTCGACAGAGATGCTGTCGTTGGTGTAGATGCACAGGCGGGCCGCGATCTCCAACGCCTTGCGCGCCACCTCCGCAGCCGGGAGGTCGGTGTTCTCGACGAGAGCGCGCGCCGCCGCATGGGCGAACGGACCCCCACTGCCGATGGCGGTGATGTCTTCGTCGGGCTCGATGATCTCGCCCTCGCCGCTGAGCAGGAGCAGCCGCTCGTCGTCGGCCGCGATGAGCATCGCCTCGAGGTGGCGCAGGAACTTGTCGGTGCGCCACTCCTTGGCCAGCCCGACCGCCGCCCGCAGCAGGTTGCCCTGGTGCTTCTCGAGGTGCTGCTCGAATTTGTCGAAGAGGGTGAACGCGTCGGCGACGCTGCCCGCGAAGCCGACCACGACGCGGTCGTTGAACAGCCTCCGCACCTTGACGGCGCGGTGCTTCATGACCACGTCGCCAACCGTCACCTGGCCGTCGCCGGCGATGGCCACGGCGCCGTCGCGCTTGACCGCCACGATGGTGGTGGAATGGATGCCGCTCACCTGGCGGCCGCCTTCTCCGCGGCTGCCTTGCGCGGTGGCCGGTACTTGCACCCCGGGTAGCCGGAGCAGCTGACGAAGGGCCCGTAGCGCCACTTGCGCTGCACCAGTGGTTTGCCGCAGTCGGGACAGGTCTCGCCGGTGGGCTCGGCGGCCGACGGGCTCGCCCCGCCCCCCGCCTGGTTGGAGCCGGGCTGGATGTACCGGCACGACGGGTAGCCGGTGCAGCCGACGAAGCTGCCGCGGCGACCGCTGCGCCGCGCCAGCGGCTTGCCGCAGTCGGGGCAGGGACCCAGCTCCTCCGGCGTCGACGCTGCAGCGTCCTCGCCGGCACCGGACGCGGGCGCGTCACCTTTGATGAACCGGCAGGTCGGGTACCCCGAGCAGCCCACGAACGGTCCGCGCCGTCCCTGCCTGAGCACCAGCGGCTTGGCGCAGAGCGGACACGCCTCACCGGTCGGCTCGGCGGCGGCCTTGCGATCCTTGATGTAGTCGCAGTCCGGGTAGCGCGAGCAGCCGGTGAACTCGCCGTACTTGCCCTCGCGCACCACCAGCGTGCCCTCGCCGCACTGCGGACAGACCTCGCCGGTGTCGCGCGCCGGGACCTTGACGCGCTCCATGTTGGCCTCCGCCTTGCTGAGCGTCACCGCGAACGGGTCATACCACTCGCGCACGGTGGGCTCGTACTGGCGCGTGCCCTCCTCGATGCCGTCCAGCCGCTTCTCCAGCTCGGCGGTGAAGTCCACGTCGACGATCTCGGGGAAGTGCTCGCGAAGCACGCCGTCGACCGTCTTGCCCAGCTCGGTGGGATGGAGACGGCGCTGCTCCTGGCGCACGTAGTTGCGCTCCTCGATGACCTCGATGGTCGGCGCGTACGTCGACGGCCGGCCGATGCCGCGCTCCTCGAGCTCCTTGATCAGCGACGCCTCGGTGTAGCGGGGCGGCGGCTGGGTGAAGTGCTGCTCGCGCCGGAACTCGACCACGGGCAGGTCCTCGCCCTGCTCCAGCGCGGGCAGGCTGTCCTCGTCGCGGTCCCGTTCCTCGTCGCGCTTCCAGACCCGCTGGAACCCGTCGAACTGGAGCACCGAGCCGGTGGCGCGGAACTGGTAGCCGCCGGCCGACAGCGAGACCCGCGTGTTGAGGAAGCGCGCTGGGGCCATCTGGCTGGCGACGAAGCGGCGCCAGACGAGGTCGTAGAGACGGAGCTGGGCGGGGTCGAGCTGGTCGCGCATCGACTCGGGCGTGCGGGTCACGTCGGTTGGCCTGATCGCCTCGTGGGCGTCCTGCACGTTGGCGGCGGCAGCGCGCTGGCGGGGTGCGCCGCTGCGCACGTAGGTCTTGCCAAACGCGTCGGCGTTGTGCGCGGCGGCCTGGCCGCGGGCGGTGTCGCTGATGCGCGTTGAGTCGGTGCGCATGTAGGTGATCAGGCCGACCGGCCCGGTGCTGCCGAGGTCGACGCCCTCATACAGCTGCTGGGCGATGCTCATGGTGCGGCGCGGCGACATGCGCAGGCGGGTGCTGGCGTCCTGCTGGAGGGTGCTGGTGGTGTACGGCATCGGCGCCTGCCGGGACGTCTCGCGGCTCTCGATGCCCTCGACGTGGAACCGCGGCGTGGATGCGGTGGGCCGGCCCTCAGCGTCGATGCCGAGCGCCTCGGCCACGGCGTCGGCCTCGGCCTTTGTGCCCAGCTCGAGCTTGTCGACCTCGGCGGTGGCCGTCTCGCCACGGGTGCCGACCAGCCGGGCGGCGAAGCTGGCGTCGCCCTTGCTGAGGATGGCGTCGACCGTCCAGGACTCCTTGGTGACGAAGGCGTTGATCTCGTTCTCGCGGTCAACCACCAGGCGCACCGCCACCGACTGGACGCGCCCGGCCGAGAGCCCGGTGCGCACCTTGCGCCAGAGCAGGGGGCTGAGCCTGTAGCCGACCAGCCGATCGATGACCCGGCGGGCCTCCTGGGCGGAGACCAGGCCTCGGTCGATCTTGCGCGGGTCGGCCAGCGCCGCTTCCACGGCGGCCTTGGTGATCTCGTGGAAGACCACCCGGTCGGGGTCGTCGAGCTTGAGCGCCTGGGCGATGTGCCAGGCGATCGCCTCGCCCTCGCGGTCGGGGTCGGCGGCGAGCAGGGTGCTGTCGGCCTTCTTGGAGGCCGCCTGCAGCTCCTTGATCTGCTTCTCCTTGCCCTTGATCACGGTGTACTCCGGCACGAAGCCGGCGTCGATGTCGACGCCGATCTTCGACTTGGGCAGGTCGCGGACGTGCCCCATCGACGCCTTGACCGTGTACCCGGCGCCGAGGAACTTGGCGAGGGTGCGGGCCTTGGATGGGGACTCGACGATGATCAGACGATTCGGCATGTTCAGTGGGGCTTTCGCGCGCTGAGGCGCGGGGGGCGGCCGGCAGCGGCCGAGGGCCGGCCGATGATAACAACGGGTCGAGCAGGAAACCGGGGCGACATGGCCGGGGTGCGCTTAAAAGGTACGCGCAACTCGGCCTCCGCAAACCTCGGTGACGGCGCCGCGCAGCTGGAGCATGGTCAGGGCGGCCGCGAGGTCGGTCGACGCGACCCGTAGGGTCGCGGCCAGCTCGTCGGGGTGCACCGGGTCGCCGCCCAGCCCGTCGAGGATGCGACCCATCAACGGGTCCTCAGCGCCAGCCGGCTGGCTGATTGCCCGGTCTGCGGCGATCGCCGAACCCGCCGGGGCAGCGCGGGTGGCCAGGCCCCGAGCCAGCTGCGGAGCGGTGTCGAACACGTCGCTCAGCATGAGGTATGGGCGGGCTCCGTCGCGGATCAGCGCGTTGGCGCCGGCAGCGGCGGAGTTGCGGATGGAGCCGGGAACCGCGAGCACCTCGCGTCCCAGGTCGGCGGCCCAGCGCGCCGTGCTCAGCGCGCCGCTCCTGGAGCCGGCCTCGACCACCACCACCGCCTCGGCGAGCGCGGCGATCAGACGGTTGCGCTTGGGAAACCGCCAGGTGTCCGGCGGCGCGGTGCCCCCGTCCTCGGAGATGACGCACCCGCTGGCGGCGATGAGATCACGCAACCGTACGTGCTCGGGCGGGTAGGCGAGGTCGATCCCGCAGCCGAGCACGGCCACCGTTGTGCCGCCCGCGTCGAGCGCGCCCCAATGGGCCGCCCCGTCGACCCCACGCGCCATCCCGCTGACCACCACGATCCCGGCCATCGCCAGCTCTGCCCCGATGTCCCGGGCGATGAGCAGGCCGCCGGGCGACGGACGGCGTGACCCCACCACCGCAGCGCATGGCGCGTCCGGGGGCGGCAGGGTGCCGCGCACCCATAGCGACTGCGGAGGCTTGTCGAGCTGCTCGAGGCGAGCGGGCCAGCCGGCTGCGCCGCGCACCACCTCGCGAGCAACGTCGCTCACGACCCCACCGATTCGCCGCGAAATCTCAGAGCCTCGGCCACGTCGGCCTCGTCGACGGCGTTCGATTCGCGGAGGTCGGCGATGGTGCGGGCCACGCGCAGCACACGGAAGAAACCACGCGCGCTCAGTCGCATCCGCTCGCCGGCGATGGCCAGCAGTCGCGTGGCGGCTGCGGTCGCGCCGGCCACCTCCTGGAGCGCCGCGCCGTCCAGCGCCGCGTTGCGCACACGCCCGCGCGCGGTGGCGCCGTTTCGTTCCCACTGCAGCGCCCGTGCCGCCTCCACGCGCCCGCGCACCGCCGCCGAGCCCTCGGCGACAGCGCCGTCGAAGAGGTCGTGAAACCGTTGTCGGGGCACGTCGATGACCAGGTCGATGCGGTCACGGATGGGGCCGCTCAGCCGTGCTGAGTACTCGGTCAGCGCGCGCGTGGTGCAGGTGCAACCGGTCTCATCACCGAGGTGGCCGCACGGGCAGGGGTTGGCCGCGGCGACCAGCACGAAGTCGGCCGGGAACTGCACCGAGCCCCGGGCGCGTGCGACGCTCACCTCGCGCTCCTCGAGCGGTTGGCGCAAGGCCTCGAGGTGGCTGCGGGGCAGCTCGCACACCTCGTCGAGGAAGAGCACGCCGCGGTGGGCGAGGCTGATCTCGCCGGGGCGGGCCAGCCCGCTGCCGCCGCCGATCAGACCGGCGCGCGAGATGGAGTGGTGCGGCGAGCGGAACGGGGGGCGCGTTGCCGTCGGGGGCCGCTCGCGCAGGGCACCGCGCAGCGAGTAGATCGCCGCGACCTCGAGCGACTCGTCGTTGTCGAGCTCGGGGAGCAGCGAGCAGAACGCGCGCGCCAGCATGGTCTTGCCGCTCCCCGGCGGCCCGACCATGAGCAGGTTGTGGCCACCGGCCGCGGCTATCTCCAGAGCG
>DATBCJ010000117.1:0-1570 GCA_036270565.1 Candidatus Dormiibacterota bacterium
GGTGCGGACCTGTGGCCGGTGCTGGTCGCGCTGTTGCAGTGGGGCGACCGCTACGGGCTGGAAGGGGAGCGGCCGACGATCCTGCAGCATCGAGGCTGCGGCGGGGAGCTCGACGACCGTCGCCGCTGCCTGGCGTGCGGCGCGGACGTCTCGGTGCACGAGGCTGTTGCCATCCGCACGGGCGCGACCCGTCCCGGTGCGGAGGCCGTCGCCGCGGTCTGAGGCCGGCGGGGCGCACGGGCGGGCGCGCCGCATCGCATCTCGGTACGGTGCGTCCATGAGCGACGACACCACATGGCTGGACGCGACGGGGCAGGCGGAGCTGGTCCGCAAGAAAGAGGTCTCGCCAAACGAATTGGTGACCGAGGCGATCGCGCGGATCGAGAAACTGAACCCGCAACTGAACGCGGTCATCCACGAATTGTTCGACCGGGCGCGGGATGCATCGGCTGGATCGCTGCCGGCCGGCCCGTTCCGCGGGGTGCCGTTCCTCCTGAAGGACCTCGGCGCCGAGCTGGCCGGCACGCCATTCAACGAGGGGCTCGCGTTCTCCGGCGATTACGCGTCCACGGTGACTCAAGAGCTGACCCAGCGCTACCTCGACGCCGGCTTCGTAATCTGCGGAAAAACGAACACCCCCGAGCTCGGCATCCTGCCGACGGCCGAACCCCGGCGTTTCGGCGCGTCTCGTAACCCCTGGAACACCGATTACTCAACGGGCGGATCTTCGGGCGGCTCGGCCGCGGCGGTGGCGTCGGGCATGGTGCCTGTCGCCCACGCGAATGACGGCGGTGGTTCCATCCGCATCCCTGCGTCCTGCTGCGGCCTGGTGGGGTTGAAGCCAACACGGGGGCGCAACTCATTAGCGCCGAACTACGGCGACCTGATGGGTGGCTTGGTCTGCGAGCACGTCGTGACGCGCTCGGTGCGTGACAGCGCGGCGATCCTCGATGCCACTGCGGGCCCGGTGGCGGGAGACCCCTACTGGGCTCCGCCGCGACGCGGGCCCTCCTTTGCCGCTGCAGCCGCCAGCGCGCCGCCGCGGCTGCGCATAGCCGTGATGACGGCGTCACCGACGGGCAGCAAGGTGGAGCCGGCCTGCGTGGCCGCCGTAGGGGAGGCGGCCAACCTCTGCGAGTCGCTCGGGCACCAGGTCGAGGGCGCCACCCTTGACGTCGACGGCAACGCCTTCACGACGCACTTCGTCAACATGTGGGCCTGCGGCAACGCCTGGGCCATCGCCGACTGGGAGTCGCGGCTCGGGCGCGCGGTCACCGAGCCCGAAGTGGAGCCGTTGAGCTGGGCGCTCATTCAGCTGGGCCGGTCGATCAACGGCGCCCAGTACCTGACGTCGGTGCAGGAGCTGCAGAAGATCTCGCGCCATGTGGCCCAGTACTTCGAGGGCATCGACGTTCTGATCACGCCGACGCTGGCCCAGCCACCCGCCCCTCTCGGCACCTTCGACTCGCCGCCCGGCGAGCCGCTGACAGGGCTGTTTCGTGCCGCTGACTACGTGCCGTTCACCCCACCGTTCAACGTCACGGGCCAGCCGGCCATCTCGCTTCCGCTG
>DATBCJ010000118.1:0-14393 GCA_036270565.1 Candidatus Dormiibacterota bacterium
GTCGAGCTGGCCGGCACGCGCGGCGCGTTCGCCGGGCTGCGGATCGCCGTGCTCGACCTGGGCGTGAAGTACAACCAGCTGCGCGCGCTTCGCAGCCGCGGCGTCGAGGTCGTGGTGCTTCGCCACGACTCCTCGCTCGACCACGTGCTCGCCCAGAAGCCGGACGGAGTGCTGCTCTCCAATGGTCCCGGCGACCCCGTGCGTCTCGACGGTGCGGTGGCCTTGACCCGCGCGCTGCTGGAGCGCCGCATCCCGCTGCTGGGCATCTGCCTCGGCCACCAGGTGGTCGGCCGCACCATCGGCGCCACCACCTCGCGACTCCCGTTCGGCCACCACGGGGGCAACCACCCTGTGCGTGATGAGGAGCTCGGCACCGTGCATGTCACGTCGCACAACCACGAGTTCCAGGTCGACGGGGACAGCATCCCGTCCGGCAGCGGCTGGTACGTCAGCGAGCGCAACCTCAACGACAACAGCGTCGAGGGGCTCCGGCATCGCACGCTTCCGGCGTTCACGGTGCAGTACCACCCAGAAGGGGCGCCTGGCCCTCAGGACCGCGCTGAGGTGTTCGACGAGTTTCTGCGGATGTGCCGGGGCGACACGCTGGTGCGGAGGGGCGACGGCGAGGGGCAGCACCGCGGCTTGCTCAGACAGGCTTCGGCGCCGTTGGCGTCGGGTGGGAAAACGCCACTGGCGTCTTCCCACGCTCCTTCGGCGCCTGCAGAACTCGCCGCCACGGCGCTGCCCCTCGCCGTCGCTTCGCTCGGCGAGAACGGTACTTCTGCGGACCGCTCGTCGATGGAGGACGGCGCTTCGGCTGAAATACTCTCGGGCGCGACGAGTTTTTCTCGGCCTCGCTGTGTTCTTGTGATTGGCAGCGGGCCGGTGGTGATTGGGCAGGCTGCTGAGTTTGACTACGCGGGGACGCAGGCTTGCAAGTCGCTGCGTGAGGAAGGGGTTCGGGTGGTGCTGGTCAACAGCAACCCGGCGACGATCATGACCGACGACGATGTTGCCGACGTCGTCTACGTCGAGCCGCTCACCGTCGGTGTGCTCGAGCGGATCATCGCGGCGGAACGACCGGACGCGCTGCTGGCCACGCTGGGGGGGCAGACGGGGCTCAACCTCGCGGTTGCGCTCGACGACGCGGGGATCATCGAGAGGTACGGGCTCGCGGTTCTGGGCACCTCGCTGAAGTCGATTCGCATGGCCGAGGACCGCGGACAGTTCAAGGCCCTGCTTGAGAGGATCGGGGAACCGGCGCCCGACTCGCGCACCGTGTCCTCGCTGGCTGAGGCGCGCGCCTTCGCCGCAGAGGTGGGGTTGCCATTGGTGGTCCGCCCCGCCTACACGCTGGGCGGAACCGGGGGCGGGTTCTGTGAGACCGACGAGACCCTCGCCGAGCGCGTCACCGCCGGGTTGGCGGCGTCACCGATCAGCCAGGTGCTCATCGAGCGCTCGCTGGCCGGCTGGCGGGAGCTCGAGTACGAGGTGATGCGCGACGCGGCGGGGACGTGCATCACGGTCTGCAACATGGAGAACCTCGACCCCATGGGCGTGCACACCGGTGACTCGATCGTGGTCGCGCCGGCGCAGACGCTGACCGATCGCGAACACCAGCAGCTGCGCAGCGCAGCGCTTCGTCTGATCGCGGCCCTGGACATCAAGGGTGGCTGCAACGTCCAGTTCGCGATGCACCCACAGGGCCACGAGTACTACGTCATCGAGGTCAACCCGCGCGTGTCGCGCAGCTCCGCATTGGCGTCCAAGGCCACCGGCTACCCGATCGCGCGCCTCGCCGCCAAGATCGCGGTGGGGCGGCGACTCGACGAGGTCGCCAACGCGGTGACCGGCAAGACCTGCGCCGCGTTCGAGCCCGCGCTCGACTACTGCGTCGTCAAGATCCCGCGCTGGCCATTCGACAAGTTCCCCGACGCCGATCGCCGCCTGGGCACCCAGATGAAGTCGACGGGCGAGGTGATGGCCATCGAGCGCAGCTTCGAAGCGGCCTTCAACAAGGCCGTCCGCTCGCTCGAGCAGCGCCGCCCCGACGCCGCCACCCTTCGTGACCCGGTCCTCGTCGAAAGCGCCAACGACCGTCGCGTCTTCGCGGTCATGGAGGCGCTGCGGGCCGGGGCGACGGTGACGGAGATCGCGCAACGGTCGACGATCGCGCCCTGGTTCGTGCAGCGGCTGCACACCATCGTGGAGTGCGAGGAACGCCTGCGCTGGGGAGCCGTGGGGGCTGAGCTGTTCGCCGCCGCCAAGCACCTCGGCATCGGCGACGCGCGCATCGCCGAGCTTCGCGGCGAGGAGCCGGCGGCCGTCCGCAGCGCTCGCCACGTGCTCGGGCTCCGTCCCGTCTACAAGTGCGTCGACACCTGCGCCGCGGAGTTCGAGGCGCAGACGCCGTACTACTACTCCACCTACGAGGACGAGGACGAGGTCAAGACGCGGGCGGGCGCGGTGGTGGTGCTGGGCAGCGGTCCGATCCGGATCGGCCAGGGCATCGAGTTCGACTACTGCAGCGTGCAGGCGGCCCAGGCGCTGCGTGTCGCCGGCGTCGAGGCGGTGATGATCAACAGCAACCCCGAGACGGTGAGCACCGACTTCGACTGCAGTGACCGCCTCTACTTCGAACCGCTCGACGCGGAGTCGGCGCTGGCGGTGATCGACGCTGAGCAGCCGCGCGGCGTCGTCGTCCAGTTCGGCGGCCAGACCGCGGTCAACCTCGCCCGGCCGCTGCACGCCGCCGGCGTGGCCATCCTGGGAAGCGACGTGGACACCATCGACTCCGCGGAGGACCGGCGCACCTTCGAGGCGCTGATGCGCTCGCTCGACATCCCCCAGCCGCACGGTGCCGCCACCACCGATGTCGTCGAGGCGATCGAGATCGCCGAGCGGATCGGCTACCCGGTGCTCGTCCGTCCGTCGTACGTCCTCGGCGGACGCGCCATGGAGGTGGTGCACAGCCGCACAGCCCTCGAGCGCTACCTCGTGGCGGCGATGGCGGTGCTGCCCGAAGAGGGCTCGCAACGGCGGGGGACCGTGCTCGTCGACAAGTACCTGTTCGGCACCGAGGTCGATGTCGATGCCATCTGCGACGGCGAGACCGTGATCATCCCGGGCCTGATGGAGCACATCGAGCGCGCCGGCGTGCACAGCGGCGACTCCATGGCCGCCTACCCGGCGCCGCGGCTCGACCCGGAGGTGCGCGACCAGATCGTGGCCGACACCGTTCGCACCGCCCTCGCCCTGCGCGTGCGCGGGCTGTGCAACATCCAGTTCGTGGTGTATCGGGGACGCGCGCACGTCATCGAGGTCAACCCGCGCGCATCGCGGACGGTGCCCTTCCTCACCAAGGTGAGCGGGGTGCCGATGGTCGAGCTGGCAGTGCGGGTGATGGGCGGTCAGACGCTGGCCTCGCTGGGCTGGAGCACGGGCCTGGTGCCCTCGCGTCCGCTGGTTGCCGTCAAGGCCCCGGTGTTCTCGACGATGAAGCTCACCGACGTCGACACCGTGCTCGGTCCGGAGATGAAGTCGACCGGCGAGGTCATGGGCATCGACGTCGACCTCGGCGCGGCGCTCGAGAAGGCATTCCTGGCCGCGCTGGGATCGGTGCCCGCGTCCGGTGGCTGCCTGTGCAGCATCGCTGACCAGGACAAGGCCGAGGCCCTGCCCATCCTGGCCCAGCTGAGCGCGCTCGGTTTCACCCTGTACGCGACGGCGGGCACGATGGCGGCGCTGTCCCAGGCTGGGATCAGCGCCGTCGCGGTCGGCAAGCTCGGCCAGTCCCGCCCCAACGTCATCGACGTCATCGAGGATGGTCGCGTCCAGCTGGTCATCAACACCGTGTCGCACCTGGTCACCGACGAGATGGACTACGACGAGGCGGGCGCGGCGTCGCTGGCCGCGGCCGGCAGGACCGTCAAGGACGGCTATCGAATCCGGCTGGCCGCTTAGCAGAGACGCATTCCCTGCTGCACGTCACTGGACACCGCCGCCGCGCTGGTGGACTCGATGAGCCGCCAGCAGGCCGGGCAGCAATTCGCGATCGGGCCGGTGCGCGCCTACCGTGAGGGCGCGGTCGGCGCCATGTCGTGAGCGCGTCGCTGCGCGACGTTCGCGACGAGCACGGCGAGGTGGTCGCGGTTGAATCGCTCGGCGGCGGCATGGTCGAGATCAGTGCGAGGCTGCCGCATCTCGCCGCCACCGCGCAGCCGGGGCAATTCGCGCAGCTGCGCTGCGGGGACTCGATCACCACGCTGCTGCGCCGGCCGTTCAGCGTGGCCTGGACGGACGGTGACGTCGTTGCCTTCGTGCTCGCTCCGGTCGGCGCCGGCACCCGCATCCTGGCGTCGCTGCGTTGTGGCGACCCGCTGGTTGCGCTGGGACCTCTCGGTCATGGTTTCACGGTCGACCCAGCGGCAACACGCGCGCTCTGCGTCAGCGGAGGCCTGGGCTGCGCGCCCTTCCCGCTGCTGATCAGGGCGCTGCGCGCGGGCGGGGTGGAGGAGGTCGTCGTGGTCAGCGGTGCGGCGACGGCGGAGCTGCTCTACCCGCCCGAACGCTTTGCGCGCGGTCACGACGGGGTGTCTGTGATCGAGCTGACGGTCGACGACAGCCGCGGCCGCCGTGGGCTGGTGACCGCGGCGGTCCCCGGGAGGTGCGACGCCGCCACCGCTCTGTACGCCTGCGGTCCCAACCCGATGCTCGCGGCGCTGGCGCGCACCCTCGACGACGAGCCGGTGCCCCCGCTGCTCGCCGAGTGCTCGCTCGAGGCGCCGATGGGCTGCGGGTACGGCACCTGTCTGGGCTGCGCGCTGCCCGCACGGAGCGGCGAGGGCGCGCCGGAGTGGGCGCTCTGCTGCCGCCGCGGTCCGGTGATGCCCATCGACGCCGTCGACTGGGAGGAGCTGATGCGACTGCCCCCGGCCCACGTCGCGTGAAACCGGACATGCAGGTCGACCTCGGCCGCGGGCTGCGGCTCGCCAACCCGGTGGGCCTCGCCAGCGGCACGGCCGGTTTCGGGTTCGAGCTCGCGGAGCTGATCGACCTCGACGGCCTCGGTGCCCTGTACACCAAGGGAACCACCCGCCTTGCCCGAGTCGGCAATGCGCCCCCGCGAGTGGCGGAGACCGCGGGCGGGATGCTCAACAGCATCGGCCTTCAGAACCCCGGTGTCGACCACGTGGCACGCGAGTACGCGCCCCTGTTCTCGCGCTGGCGCTGCGCGGTCGTCGTCAACGTCGCCGGGGCCGGCGTCGACGAGTACGTGGACTGCGTGCGCATCCTCGACCGCGTCGACGGCATCGCCGGGTACGAGCTCAACATCTCCTGTCCCAACATCGCCCACGGCCTCGACCTCGGACGCGACCCGCAGCAGGCAGCGCGCGTCACCGCGGCGGTGCGTGCCGTCACCGAGCGCTGCGTGGTCGTGAAGCTCAGCCCCAACGTCACCGACATCGGCGCCGTGGCCAGCGCGGTCGAGTCCGCCGGGGCTGACGCCGTGTCGGCGGTGAACACGTTCATCGGCATGAAGATCCATCGCCACGCTCGCCGTCCCGTCCTGCCGCGATCCGGGACTGGCGGTCTCAGCGGACCGGCGATCAAGCCGCTGGCGCTGGCGGCGGTCGCCGCGGTGCGTGCCGCCGTGCGCATCCCGGTGATCGGCGTGGGCGGCATCAGCGACCCCGGCGACGCCGTGGACTTCCTCGTCGCCGGCGCCGACGCCGTCCAGGTGGGCACGGCCACATTCGCCGATCCCGCCACGGCCCACCGCGTCGTCGACGGGCTGGCCGACTACCTGGCGCAGGCGGGCCTGTCGCGGCCGACCGACCTCCGCTGGCACCCAGACGTCGGAAGCCGGCCGTGCTGATCTTCCTGGCAGGCCTTGCGTTCCTGCTGATGCTCCTCGCGCTGAGCGACTGGGCGGCTCCGCACCTCTGGCACGGTGGCAGCCACCGTTACCTCGACCATTGCGAGGAATGTCATGTGGACTACCCGCGCCCCGCGGGCATCCAGCGCCTGATCTGTCCGAGCGGGCATGTGATGAGCGCGGTCGTGGCAGAGCCGCACACGCCCAGGCCTCGCAACGTCGGGTTCGTCGCGCTGTGCGCCGGCTTCATCGTGGTGGCGCTGGTTCTCACCGCGGCGGGCGTGGTGCCGCCTCCCTGACCGCCGCCGAGACAGACCGTTCAGAGACCTGCAAAGAACGCACAGATGTCTTGCGCCACCAACGCCGGCTCCTCCGCCGCAGCGAAGTGTCCTCCGCGCTCCATCCGCGTCCAGCGGCGAACGTCGTACAGGCGCTGCGCCCACTCGCGTGGAACCTCGCCCTCGGGCACGAACATGTTCGGAAAGACGGCCACGCCGGTCGGGACGCGAACCAGGTCGCCCGGCCCCAGCCGCGGCTCTCCCTGCCACCTGCGGTTGTCGACGTAGTCGCGCATGGAGGGGGTGATCGTCTCCGTCACCCAGTAGAGGGTCACCATGGTGAGCAGGAATTCGCGCGAAAAGCAGGCGTCGAGGTCGCCGTCGCAGTCGCTCCACGAACGCCACTTCTCGAGGATCCAGGCGGCGAGCCCGGCCGGCGAGTCGTTGAGCGCGTAGCCCAGGGTCTGCGGCCTGGTCGACTGGATCGCCGTGTAGCCTGCCTCGGTCTGGCCCCACCGGCTCGACTGCTCCAGGTAGCCGCGTTCCGCCGCCGACAGCGGGCGCGAACCCGCCCCGACGTACGGAGCCAGCTCGAGGTTGGTGAGGTGAAGCCCGATCATCGCCTCGGGCTCATCGAGGGCCATGAAGGTGCTGACTCCCGACCCGAAGTCGCTGCCACCGGCGCCGTACCGCGAATAGCCGAGGCCTCGCATCAACACGTGCCACATGCGGCCCACGTCGCGATACCGCACCGCGCGAGCCGGACGCTCTGACAGCCCGTAGCCGGGCAGCGAGGGGATCACCACGTCGAAGCTCGGGCCGTCGATCCCGTTCGCCTGTGGATCGGTGAGGAGCGCGACCAACGGAAGCATCTCGACAAAACTGCTCGGCCAGCCGTGGCTGATGATCAGCGGAATCCCGTGGCCGTTCCGCGCGCGCTGGTGCACGAAGTGGATCGATGTGCCCTCGATCCGCACCCGGTGGTTGTCGAAGCTGTTCAACCACCGTTCCTGGGCTCGCCAGTCGAACTGCCGCAACCAGTGATCAACCAGGGCCTTGAGGTAATCGAGGTCGGTGCCCTGGTCCCAGGCAGCGCCTGGGGCCGCCTGCGGCCAGCGCGTCTTGACCAGCCGTTCCCTGAGGTCCTGGAGGGTTCCGTCCTCGACGCGGATGGAGAACCGCTCGGGCTCGAAGGCCGAGGTGGGCGGGCTCATGACCAGCGACCTTACCGCTCGAGTTCGACGCCGCCGGCGCTGCCACCCATGCGGGGTGTTGGCCACCCCCCGATGGTGCGGCGGGCACCCTTTGCACGCCGGCCCTGGGCGCTGAAGATTCAGTCATGACGAGCCAGCCCGCTGCGCCTCGCACCCTGGCCGCCCGGGCACGCGTGGCCATCCTCGGCCTGGTGGTGCTGATGGCAGGGGCGTACGTCCCCCTCTACGTCCTGGACAGCGGCATCGGCGCCAAGGTGTTCGGGTTCCCCGGGGGCAACACCCTGGGCGCCCTGGCGTTCGCACTCATGGGCTTCCTGATTGCCCGACGCGACCAGAGCAACCCGGTGGGATGGATCCTTCTCGCCGTCGGGTTCTTCCTGATGATGCTCGGCGACGCGCAGCTCTACGCGTTGCTGGTCTATCGCTCGGGGCACACCAACCTGCCGCTCGGACCCGTTGCCGCATGGCTCGGTTCCACGCTGTGGGGCCCAGCTCTCTCGCTCCTCCCCGCGTGTGTGCTGCTCTTCCCCGACGGCCGTGTCCGCTCGCACAGGTGGCAGGTCGTGCTGCGGATCTGTGTCGCGCTGGACGTCGTGTTCGTGGGCGCGCAAGCGCTGTTTGTGCTGTCGACGGTTGTCGGCGCACCCGTCAGCATCGGCCTGGACGGCCAGGTGAGCCAGCTCAGCAGCGCCTGCGCCGGCTGCGCCAACAAGGCGTTGTACAGCGCGTTCATCCTGCTGTTCCCGCTCGCGCCCCTGACGCTCGCGCTCGGGGCCGCCGGGCTGATCACCAACACCATCCATTCCCAGGGTGAGCGCCGCCAGCAGATGAAGTGGTTCATGTACGGCGCTGCGCTCAGTGCCTTCGGCTACGCGCTCTTCGCCGCCAGCCAGATCGCTTTCGGGACGGGTCCCGAGGAGCAGGCGGCCAGCGCCGTCGCCGTGGTCGGGTTCTCGGCCCTCCCCATCGGCGCCGCCGTGGCGGTTTTCAAGTACCGCCTCTACGACATCGACGTGGTCATCAGCCGGACACTGGTATACGGGTCGCTGGCGGTCTTCATCACCGTCGTGTACATCGGCATCGCCGTGGGCATCGGCGCCCTGATCGGAGGTGGCGGCAGGCCCAACCTGGGGCTCTCGATCCTGGCGACCGCGATCGTCGCGCTCGGCTTTCAGCCGGTGCGAGAGCGGATGCAAAGGGTGGCGAACCGCCTGGTGTACGGCCAGCGGGCGACGCCGTACGAGGTGCTCTCGCAGTTCTCCGAACAGGTCGCCGAGAGCTACGCCATGCATGAGGTGCTGCCGCGTATGGCGCGGGTGCTCGCCGAGGGCACCGGCGCGATTCGTGCTGACGTCTGGCTGCGTGGTGGTGGCACCCTGCGTGCGGCGGCGTCGTGGCCCTCCGGCATCGCGGGCGACACGGTGGTCGTGCTCAGCAACGGATCGGTATCCGCGCTCCCGGACGCCGACAGGGTCGTCGAGGTTCGCCAGCGGGACGAGCTGCTCGGGGCCCTGAGCGTGCAGAAGCGACCTGGGGAATCGCTCACGCCAATCGAAGACAAGCTCATCGACGACCTTGCCCACCAGGCGGGGCTGGTGCTCAAGAACGTTGGCCTCAGCGCGGACCTGGCGGCGCGGCTGGAGGACCTGCGCGCGTCCCGGCAACGGCTGGTCGCGGCCCAGGATGGCGAGCGGCGCCGGATCGAGCGCAACCTGCACGACGGCGCCCAGCAGCACCTGGTGGCCTTGAAGGTGAAGCTCGGCCTGGCTGAGATGCAGGCCCTCAAGGACCCCGACAAGGCGCGCGCGACGCTGGCCGAGCTGAAGAGGGACGCGGATGAGGCGCTGGAGACGCTGCGCGACATGGCGCGCGGCATCTACCCGCCGCTTCTCGCCGACAAGGGGCTTGCGGCGGCCATCGAGTCCCAGGCACGGCGTGCGACGGTTCCGGTCACCGTCGACGCAAACGGCATCGGCCGCCATGCGCAGGAGACCGAGGCGGCGGTGTACTTCTGCATCCTCGAGGCGCTCCAGAACGTGCAGAAGTACGCGCATGCGGAGCGGGTGACGATTCACCTCAGCGAGGGCGACGGGCAGCTGCGGTTTGTCGTCGAGGACGACGGGTGCGGCTTCGATACATCAAAGGCGCGGCTCGGCACGGGTCTGACGAACATGCAGGACCGTCTGGAGGCGCTCGGGGGGCGTCTCCGCCTCGACAGTGGACCGGGACGCGGCACCGTGGTGTCGGGCACGATCCCTGCGCTGGCTGCGCTCTCCGCAAACGCCTCCTAGAGCGGTCACAGAATCGGCACACCACGGTGAGGTTCGGCCGGCCGCGATTATGATCGCCGCGTGCGGCTGGCGGCCGGGGGGCACATCCTTGCGTGCTCCCCTGGTTCGGTCCGGGCGCGGCGGCTGATCCTGATCGGCCTGGCCCTGGCGATGCTCTGCCCGGTCAGGGCCGCCGCAGCGAGTGCAACGGCCCAGCCGGGCGGGGTGATCCTCGATGGATGGGGTGGCCTGCACACCTTCGGCGGAGCAGCCGTCACCACCAGCGGTGCACCGTACTGGCCGGGCTGGGACATCGCACGCGCCGTCGCTGTTCGGGCCGACGGGACGGGCGGGTGGACCCTGGACGGCTACGGCGGGATCCACAACTGGGGAGCTGCAGCGCCGGTGGCCACACCCTTCTACTGGGGTGGGTGGGACATCGTCCGCGACATGGTGATGACGTCGCCGGACGGGAGCCACGGCTACCTATTGGACGGGCTCGGGGGAATCCACGCATGGGGAACCGCACAACCCCAGTTCAACGGACCGTACCCGGGCACCGACCAGGCCAGGAGCCTTCTCATCGAATACGACACAGGCGGGACGCCGGACGGCGGCTGGACGCTGTACGCCGACGGCACCCTCCACGCGTTCGGGGCAGCCGCTGCGCCTGGCAAGCCGGCGCCGGTCACCCTGTCCGGCAAGCCGCTGTGGACGAAGATCCGGGGGACCGTCAGCAGCACCGTCAACGCCGGGTACCTGGTCGGCCACTGGGGCACGGTGCAGACCTGGGGCGGGCTCCAGCCCTATTGGAGCGGGTATGGCGACTGGGGCACCTGGGACATCGAGCGTGACGTCGCCCTTCTGCGAGCGGACAACCAGCAGCCGTCGCCGCAGCCACAGAGCGCAGGGGCGTCGACGATCTTCGCCGCCGCCGGCAAGCCCGCCGGCGGGGCCACACTCGACGCCTTTGGGGGCGTGCACCCGTTCGGCGATGTGTCCATCAACACCACTGCCGCGCCGTACTGGAACGGCTGGGACATTGCGCGCGCTGTCCAGCTCCGCGAGGACGGCTCCGGCGGCTGGACGCTCGACGGGTGGGGCGCCATCCACCGTTGGGGGACCCAGCCGGGGCTCACCGTGCCGGCCGCCTGGCCCGGGATGGACACCGCGGCGGTTTCGTTCGTGGTGACGTCGCACGACGCCAACGGAGTCGCCGACGGGGCGTCCGGTTACCTGCTCGATGAGTACGGCGCCGTTCACCCCTGGGGCGGGGCGCCGCAGATCGGCGATCCACCCTACATGCTGGGTTTCGGGATCTATCGTGGACTCGCGATCCACACCAACGCCCAGGGCACCCCTGACGGCGGCTGGGCCATGGACGAGGTCGGACGCACCTACGCCTTCGGCGGGGCCGCTGCGATGGGCGACGCGACACCCTACGGCGGGCGGCCCATGTTCACCGCGATGCATCGGACACAGTTCGGCTGGTACAGCGTTGCCCGCGACGGCGAGGTCGCCGCGTTTGGGGGTGGATATATGCAGCCGTCGTGGACCGGGTGGGCCGACTGGAACGGTTGGAACATCGTCCGTGACGTCTCGCTCATCAACCCGGTCGACACGCTGGCGCCGGCTCAACCACTGTCGGCGGGGGCAGCCCAGGATTTCACCAATGAGGTCAACGGGCTGTACATGCTCGACGTGCCGCTGGCGAGGCAGACACATCCACTCGACTGTGAGGCCGGCACCATGCAGATGGTGCTGGCGGCGCGAGGAACGCAGGTCAACCAGGACTGGGAGCTGCACTTCTGGGGCGCCGACCTGCGCCCCGCAGTGTTCGACGCCGCTGGGAACATCCTGCGTTGGGGCGATCCGTACACGAGCTTTGTCGGAAATGTCGACGCCTCCGAATGGAATGCCGGTGGATACGGGATCTACTACCCGCCCCTGGTTCGGCTGGCTCAGTATCTCGGCCACCAGGCGATCGGCAAGGAGCAGTGGACGGTCAACCAGCTGTTCGACCTGGTGGTTTCGGGATACCCCGCCGCGGTCGAGGGTTCATACAACATGCAGCTGGCGTCGCCGCGCACATACACCGCTTGGGACGGCCGGACCGTGCAGTACATCCTCAACAACCACGTGTTTGTGCTCATCGGCGTTGACTTCGGCAGGCAGACGGTGCTCATCAACGATCCTGCAACGGGCACCCGCAAGCAGTTTTCGTGGTCGGACTTCGCGCGGTCATTCACGTACATCAACAACATGGCCACCGTCGTCAGTTGAAACGAGGGCGCTCGTCCGCCCGGCTCGGCCTGCTTGTCCCGGTCGCGGTGCTGGCGGCGGGCTGCGACTCCTCACATCCCGCACCGACATCGACCACGTCCACGGGGGCGGCGACCGCGCTCACCAGCCCGTCCCCAACGCTCGCGCCCACGCCGTCCACCCCCATCGGGCCGACCGTGGTGGCCACTGCGGCCGCGCCGACCCCAACGGGAACGGTCGTGTTCGTGGTCGTGGCCAACGACAGCACACCGCGTGGCCCGGTCACCGTCACGGCAACCGCGACCAGCTCCAACGGAAAGCCCCCTGTGGGCGGCCACACCGTGCTGGCGACGCTCGCCCCCATGGTGACGACGGCGGCGATGGTCAGGCTGTCGATTCCCTCCGACGACAACATCGGCGCCGTCACCGCGACGGTAGCCGGCGCCGCCGTTCCCAGCGCCGCGGCCAATCCGCTCACCGTGGTCGGTGCGTCGTTCGTGTCCGACCCCCGGCAGCCAACTGTCAACATCATCGTGTCCGCAGACGCGCAGCGCCTGGCGACGTTGCTCGCCGTCTGCTACCAGGGACGCACCGCGATCGGCGGGGGCGTCGCCCAGGTGGCCGCGCTGCGCCCCGGCCCACCGACCTCGATCAGCCTCGCGGCGGCACTGACACAGACGCCAACCAGCTGTGTCGGCTACGCATATCCCTCGTGACAGAAACCTGCCCCCTGGAGGAATCGAACCTCCATCAACCGGTTAAAAGCCGGCTGCTCTGCCGTTGAGCTAAAGGGGCCCGGCGCGATTGTAGGTGGCGAGCCGCGGGCGATCTGCGCCACCATCGTGCAATGTCTCGCGCCGTGAAAGGCTTTCCTGACAAGTTCCCAGTCCGGGACGATGACCGTCGCCCCCGGCGATATCGCCTGGCGGCGTGGCTGGGACGTCAGTACCTTCGCTTGCTCTCGTGGCCACGGTTGCGCATCGAGGGCGAGGACAACATTCCGACGGCGGGCCCGCTGCTGGTGGCGTGCAACCACACCAGCAACCTCGACCCGGTGCTGCTGGGCGCCTACTTCCCGCGCACCCTGTTCGCCATGGGCAAGCGCGAGATGTTCATCAACCGGCCGATCGCGTGGTTTCTCGCCGGGTGCAACTGCATCCCGGTCGACCGGGGCGGCGCGGATCGCCGGGCCGTCAGCCGCGCTCTCGACGTGGTGCGTCGAGGCGGTCGTCTGCTCATGTTCGTTGAGGGGACGCGGTCGCGCGACGGCACCATGCACCGCGCTGAAGCGGGGATCGGCTTCTTCGCGCGCAAGAGCGGCGCGCCAATCCTGCCCATCTCCATCTCGGGCACCGACGGCCGCGGGCAAACCGGCATCCTGCGACGCCGCGAGATCGTGGTCAGGTACGGCGAGCCGTTCACGTTCGACCTCACCGCCGCCCACGACGACGTCGCCCTCGCCAACCAGGTGGCCGAGCGCGTCGCCGCGCTGCTCCCGCCCTGGCGTCGCGGGGTGTACGCCCGCGCGGAGGAGGCGGCGCCGGCGGCGCGCTGATGTCAGCGGCGGCCTGATCGACCCTGTGGCTTCCGGGCGGGCTTCGCGGACTTGGCTGCGGGCTTGGGCCGTGCCGGCGCCTGCTTCTTGGCGGCCGGCTTGGCCGGCGGGCGCCGGCTTCGAGGAGTGGTCGCCTTGGCCCCCCTGGCGGCCGGCTTGGCCTTCTTCGCCGGCGCCGCGGTGCGCCGGGTGGGCGGCTTGGCGGCGGCTTTCGCCGCTGGTTTGCCGGTGGCGCGGCGCCCCGTGGCCTTCGCCGGCTTGGCGGCTGGGCGGGCCGGCGCTCGCGACGGCTTGGACGCCTTGGCGGCCGGGCGTGCGCCGCGGGTCGCCGGCTTGGCCGACCTCTTCGCCGCTGCCTTGGCGGCCGGCCGGGCAGGGCTCTTCGGGGCTGGCTTGGCGCGTACCTTCGCTGCGGCCTTGGAGGGTCGAGCCGCGGCCTTGGTGGCCGGCCGGGTCACCTTGGCGGCCTTGGCTGCGGGCTTCGGCGCGGTCTTGACGGGCGCGGTCGGACGTTTGGAGACCGGCTTGGCCACCGGCTTGGTCGTTGCCTTGGAGGCCGCCCTGCCCGGCGCCGGCGCCCGTGAGTTGGCCGGTCCCTTGTCCGGCGGTTTGTCCGCTGCCTTTGCCGGCGCCTTTGCCGGCGCCTTTGCCGGCGCAGCCGCGGCCCTGGGCGCGCTCGCCGGCTTGGCCGTGGCGGCGGTCCGCGGCGTGGCGGCGGCCGGGGACGCCTTCTCCGTGGCTGTGCTCTGCACTGGGGCGGGGCGCGGCGTGGGCGCGAGGCGGGCCGGCGCCGGAGGCGGCAACTCACGCGGCGCGGGCGGACGGGGAACACCGCGGAGCACGGCGACCGGGTGCGACGCGATCGCCGCGGTGGCGCGTCGGACCGGCGTGGGGGCTGGGGGCACCGGAGGTCCGTCGCCGCGGCCGACGTCCCCC
>DATBCJ010000119.1:0-2249 GCA_036270565.1 Candidatus Dormiibacterota bacterium
GTCGCCGGCGTGCGTCGCCAGGGCACCGAAAAGGTCGGGCCGGAGCATCGGTGTGATCATCGCGCCGTACCCGCCGCTGGACTTGCCGGTGATGGCGCGGTGGCCGGGGTCGGCGATGGTGTTGAACCGTTGATCGACGAAGCCAACCACCTCGTCACACAGGTAGCTGTGGTAGCGGCCGGTCCCGGGTGAATCGACGAACTGGCTGCCACCGAGGGACGTCCAGCAGTCGACCATCACCACCAGGCAGGGCGGCACCCGGAGGTCGCTGAACAGCGCGTCGATCAGCTCGATGACGTTGGCCCGGTACGGGCTGCGGTTGCGCCACATGTCCACCTGCCCGGTGAAACCCTGGATCATGTAGATCGCCGGCAGCCGGCTGACGTCGTGCAGAGGCGGCGGCGTGTACACCCAGAGAGGCCGGACGTGCGGGTCACCAAGTGGGTTGCCGCGCAGCGCTTCGCTGTCGATGACCAACTCGTCGAGGCGACCGCGCAGTGGCCGGTGCCAGGGTAAGCCGACCACCTGCGTCACCGGCTCGCTCACAGCCGCCCAGCCACGACGCGCGTGACACCGAGACTGTCGCGATTCGACCTCACCTCTCGCAGTCCCGCCCGGCGCAGCACGGTGCCGGCGGCGCGGGCCAGGTACGGTGCGACCTCGACGAAAACGAAACCACCGGGGCGCAACCACGCCGGCGCGTCCTCGGCGAGGCGGCGCACCAGGCCGAGCCCATCCTCGGACCCGTCGGTGAGCGTGCTGCGCGGCTCGAACTTGCGCACCTCGACGGGAAGCGTGCGGACCTCGCCGCGCGCCACGTAGGGCGGGTGAATGGTGAACACGCCCACCTCGCCGCGCAGGTTCGAGGGCAGGCCAAGCAGCATGTCGCTGACGGCGAACGCCACGTTGTTGAGACCGAGCTGTCGAGCGTTGGCCTTGCCGAGCTTCACGGCCTTGGCGGAGATGTCCACGGCCCACACCTCGCTGCCGGGCACCTGCGCACCGATCGCCAGTGCCATCGCACCGGAGCCGGTGGCGACGTCGACAGCCACGCGCCGGCCGCGGCGCCTGCGCAACCGTCGCACCGCGTGCTCCACCATCAGCTCACTGGACGAGCGCGGCGAGAACACGCCCGGCCGCACCATCAGCTTCAGCCCGCAGAACGTGAAATGACCGGTGATGTAGTTGACCGGCTCACCTGTCAGCCGGCGTTCAACCATCGCTTTGAACGCGCGTCGCTGCGACTTGCTGACCACATACTCGGCCAGGCGGTCGTCGTCCGGTTCAACATCGAGGACGTGGGCCAGCATCACCTCGGCGTCCCATCGCGCCAGGCCGGGTTGCCAGTGCTCGATGTTGCGCGACCTGGAGATGCGTTTCTCTGCAGAGGAAAGCAGATCTTCTCCGGTGGACCCTAGACTGGACGTTGTGGAGACCGCACCGCGGCTCGCAACCCTGGACATCCCGAGCATGGTAGACGAGCAGACCCCGGCGGCCCGTCACGGGGCTGCGTTCTTCGACGTCGACCGCACACTGCTGCGCGGATCGTCACTGCTCCACGTCGCTCGGCCGATGCGCCGCGCCGGTCTGCTGCCGACCCGCGCCATGCTCCACTCGCTGGTCATGCAGGCGCGGTTCAGCCTCTACGGGTTCGACGAGGCGCAGATCCGCGACGCGGTCCGCGGGGTCGGCGACCTGGTCAGGGGCATCGAGGCGGACAGGTTGCACACGTTCGCGCAGCAGGCCATCCCCGAGCACGTACTGCCCCGTGTGTACGGCGAGGCGCTGGCGCGCATCCGCTGGCACAGGGATCGCGGCGACCTCGTGTTCCTGGTGTCGTCCTCTCCTCGCGAGTTCATCAGTGAGCTGGGACGGCTTCTCGGCACGGACGGTGTCGCAGCCACGGACGCCGAGGTGAGCGATGGGCGCTACACCGGTCGCATCCTCCGCTTCTGCCACGGGGAGGCCAAGGCGGCGGCGGTGCGCGAGGTCGCCCGCATCAACGACGTCGACCTCACCGTCTCGTATGCCTACGGCGACAGCTTCGTCAGCGACCTGGCGATGCTCAGCGAGGTCGGTCACCCCGTTTGTGTCAACCCCGATCGCGCCCTGGGACTGGAGGCGATGCGGCGCGGCTGGCCGATCGAACGATTCCTGCACGCCGGCGTGAGGCCCGCTCGCACCGGTCTGCACCGGCTTCCCCGCCGCGTCGCCAGCGCCTCACGCCCCGCCGTTCAGCGAGCCCAGCG
>DATBCJ010000120.1:0-3204 GCA_036270565.1 Candidatus Dormiibacterota bacterium
AAGGTTGGGCCAGGCGACCAACCCGAGTCCGAGATGGGCCCGCTGGTGACCCGCGAGCACCGCGACCGGGTAGCGTCGTACCTGGACCACGCAACCCGGGAGGGCGCCGAGGTCGTGGTGGACGGCCGCGACGGCGTTCCCCAGGGGGACGGGTTCTTCCTGCGCCCGTCGCTGGTGGACGGCGTGAGGCCGGGCACTCGCGTCTACGACGACGAGATCTTCGGGCCGCTGCTCTCGGTGCTCCGCGTCGATACCTATGACGAAGCGGTCCAGCTGGTCAACGCCAACCCCTACGGCAACGGCGTCGCCATCTTCACCCGCGACGGTGGCGCCGCGCGCCGGTTCCAGTTCGATGTGCAGGTGGGAATGGTCGGGGTGAACATACCGATCCCGGTCCCCGTCGCCTACTACAGCTTCGGCGGCTGGAAAGCCTCACTGTTCGGCGACACCCACATGTACGGGCCCGAGGGCATTCAGTTCTACACGCGAACCAAGGTGGTCACCGCCCAGTGGCCCGACCCCAGCACCAGCACCGTTGACCTCGGGTTCCCGCGCAGCCGCTGAGAGCACCCCGGACACGCGTGTGCCATCACCTGACGCGCTCACCACGCTGAGCGCTCCTCCGAGGGCGTCGAGCCTGTCCTGCATGTTGGTGAGCCCGGAGCCGCGTTGTGCGCTGGCCACGTCAAACCCACACCCATCGTCCTCGACCGCGAAGCAGAGCCGACCATCGCGGGAATCGAGTCGAACGGTGACGTGCTCGGCATGTGCGTACTTCTGCACGTTCTGCAAGGCCTCGAGGACACAGAAGTACACGGCCGCTTCAATGTCCTGGGCGTACCGGCCGATCCCGCCCGCGTCCACGGTCACCGGGACGGTCGCCTTGCGCGCATGGGACTCGAGCGCGGCGGCGAGTCCTCTGTCCGCCAGCAGCGGCGGGTAGATGCCCCGGGCCAGATCGCGCAGCGTTTCCAGTGCTTCATCAGCGTCGAGCTTGAGCGCGCTCAGCGTCGCCCTGGCTGTGGCGGGGTCCTTCAACGCCTGCATCTCAGCGAGGCCGAGCTTCACCTTCAAGGCGACGAGGTGCTGTTGCGCACCATCGTGGAGGTTGCGCTCCAGTCGCCGGCGCTCATCGTCCTGCGCTGCGACGAGTCGTTGGCGTGAAGCGCGCAGCTCCTCAAGGCGGGTGGCGAGGTCGGCGCTGAGGCCGACGTTCTTGAGCACGAGGCCAGCCTGGTGGGCGAGGTCGTCGAGCAGCTTCTCTTCGATCGGGGTCAGCGATTCACCGACCCGCTTGCTGACGCTCAATGCGCCGAGCAGTTCGTTCTGCTGGCGGACCTCGACGACGCGGTCGGCGTTGGGCAGAGCGGAGATCGAGCCGTTGCTCACTGCGGCGGGCGGGGACGAGGTCGCATCCCCCGGCCACGATGCGGCGGCCCGGAGTGTGTCACCGCTGCGCAGCCAGACATCAGCACGCTGCGCTCCGGTGCCCTCGGCAAGAACCCGTGCCATGCGCGGCAGCACGTCATCCACGGCGTAGCTCTCAGCGACACGTTCGGAGAACTGCGACAGCACCTCGTAGGGAGTGGCGCGCTTCCCGTAGACGAGACGGTTGGCGACCCTCTGCAACAGTTCTCGCACCGGCTGGAAACCCACCGCCACGATTGCCGTCGCCAGGATGGACAGACCGAGGTTGGGTTTACCCCCGCCTCCGACGAGGGCGCCGATCCCGACCGCGATGCCCACGTACACAGCCGTGATGAACGCAGCGAGTGTGCCGTACACCAGGGTGCGGTTGATGACGACGTCGATGTCGTACAGCCGGTACTTGAGGATGGCGATGCCGGCGGCGAGCGGGACGGCGGGAACGACCAGTTCCGACAGCAGCGACCCACCGGTGAGGAAGCCGTCCGCCACAACGCCGGCGACCCAGATCACCGCGCCGTATGCAAACCACTTGATCTGCTGACGTTGTTCGCCCGATGCATGGCGCATGCGGACCCACAACGACGTAACGCAGGCGAAGACGATGGGCAGTGCGGCGACGGTCCCGACCAGGGAGATCTGAAAGATGACGGCGCGGTAGCCGCGGGTGGGTGAACTCTGGTCGATGAGATCCCGGTCCGGCAGGCCCCACGTTGCTGCCGCCATGGGTACGGTGACCACGACGATCGCCGCCGCCGCGAGCCAGGCCAGCGCCCGCCACCGGGGCGATGGCAGTCTTCCGTCGGGATAGAGGAGGAACAGGAAGGTGAAGGCCGCACCGAGGCCGGGCGCCCACGTCCAGAAGCTGAGCCACGCCATCAAGGAGCCCAACGGCAGCGAACCGCGACTGACGGTGAGCGCCTGGACGGCGTAGACGCCTGAGAACGGTTCCAGCGCCTGCCAGAAGCCGATGAAGCAGAACAGCCAGCCGATCACGTTCCTCGGCCTGCGCGTGAGGATCAGCGCACCACAGAGCGGGGCGACCACCCCCATCAGCGCCGTCGCGAGTCCGTAGCCGCCCAGAACGGGCGAACGGGAGGGGTACCCGATGGCGATCGCGGCGCCGCCCATGGCCACGCTGAGAGCGGCGACCAGCCAGGCTGATCGCCGCAGGGTTGGGTCACTGATCCGCATGCGCGTGATTGTCAGCGACGCCTGTCGGTGCGGAAAGGATGCGGACCGCACCACTCCATGAGTGGCCAGCACCCTGGCCTAGGAGGCCAGCATCACCAGGACCGCACCTCGGCGCGCACAGCCTCGCAGAGAGCTGCCGCCTCGTCCGCGTCGATGCGCACGGCAAGCCAGAGCCCCAACGCGGTGGCGGCGAGCATGCGCGCGCGTCGTTGCGCAACGGTGCGGGCGTCGCCCTCGAGCGTCCGGCCGCCGAGCGCGTTGTCGAACGCGTCGTACAGCCGCTGCCGGTACGCGTCAGCGTTGACCGCCAGGGGGTCGCTCCGGCCTGAGAACTCGGCCAGCGAGTTGACCCACAGGCATCCCTTCCGCGCCTCGTCCGGGTCGCCCCGAAAGCGCTCGGCGAGGTTGCCGAAGAAGGCCTCGACATCAACCCGCCCTGCCGACGCGCTCTCCATGGGCCGCAGCAGTGGTCCCATGAACGTGGCGACGTAGTCGTCGAGCGCGGCGTCGAACAGCGCCTCCTTGCTCCCGAATGCCTGGTACAGGCTCGAGCGGCTCAGCCCGGTCGCGTTCTCCACGTCACCA
>DATBCJ010000121.1:0-32348 GCA_036270565.1 Candidatus Dormiibacterota bacterium
ACGGGCCACGGCGGCGGCGAGCTCCGTCGCGGGCACACCTTTGCTGTGGCCTCCACCGATCCAGATGATGGGACGGTCGAATGACTCGAGCGCTCGTGTTGCCGCGTCGATGTTCGTCGCCTTGCTGTCGTTGATCCAGAGAATGCCGTCGCGATCGGCGACGACCTCGAGGCGATGCGGCACC
Organism: Candidatus Dormiibacterota bacterium; assembly: GCA_036270565.1. Taxonomy (GTDB): domain Bacteria; phylum Chloroflexota; class Dormibacteria; order Aeolococcales; family Aeolococcaceae; genus Aeolococcus. The sequence goes on from DATBCJ010000121.1 coordinate 185, forward strand.
GCTGTGAACTCACGTACCGCGGCCGCGATGTGCGGTGCGGGGACGCCCGCGGCGTGGCCCACCGTGGTGGCGGCGAGCACGTTGAGAACGTTGTGCGCACCAAAGAGCGGGATGTCGCTGACTGGCATGATCCGCTGGGGACGGCGGCCGGCCTCGACGATGACGACATCGGGGCCGTCGACGGTGGCGCCGTCGGCGATGCCGGAGCCGGTGCCGAAGAACCGCACCGGCGCCGACGCCGTCGCCGCCATGGACCGCGTCACCGGGTCGTCCCAGCCGAGCACCGCGAAGGACTCCGCGTGCTCGACGATGCGCCGCTTGGCGGCGGTGTACGCGTCGAGGCTTCCGTGCCGGTCGAGGTGGTCGGGGCTGATGTTCAACACAGCCCCGATCTCGCACCGCGGTGACTCGACGGATTCGAGCTGGAATGACGACAGCTCGAGCACCACCCAATCGTCGCTGTTCACAGCGTCGAGGCGGTCGAGCATGGTGGCGCCGATGTTGCCGCCGAGGTGAACGCCGCGACCATCGTGTCCGATGACCGCGGCACACAGGCTCGTGGTGGTTGTTTTGCCGTTGGTGCCCGTGATCCCCACAATGCGACCCGGGCAGCGTTCGAAGACGAGCGCGATCTCGCTGCGCACCGCGATGCCGAGCGCCCGGGCCAGCTCCAGCTCCGGCGCGGTCCACGCCACGCCCGGCGACGGGCACACCAGGGCGGCCCCCCGCACCACGTCTGGCTGGTAGCCGCCGAGTTGAACGCGCACGGCCGCGGGCAACGAAGCCGCCAGCTCGCGCAGCCGGCCATCGTCGCCGCGATCGACGACCAGGACGTCGTACCCCTCCGCGGCGAGCACCTTGGCGCACGCAGCTCCACTGCGGCCCAGGCCGACCACGACCGCCCGCTCGCTCATGCCACCGCTCCGCGCGAGCGTGCATAGATCACGGTCAGGAATGTGCCCACCGCGGCGACCGCCGTGAAGCACGCCACCAGCCGCTGCTCACGCAACCCCAGCTCCTCGAAGTGATGGTGCAGCGGACTTGCCCGTAGGATCCTGCGCTGGAACCGCCGGACGGCGGTCACGTTGATGATCACGCTGAGGGTCTCGGCGACGAACACGATGCCCATCAGCGGCAGCAGCCAGAGCAGGTGCACCTCGGCGGCGACGGCGACCAGTGCACAACCCAGCGCCAGCGAGCCGGTGTCACCCATGAACACCCGGGCGGGGAACCAGTTGAACACCAGGAACGCCAGCAGCCCGCCGACCAGTGCGGCGCTGACCACCACCGCGGGCAGGGCATGCTGGTGCAGAGCCACAGCGAGAAGCCCGGCGAACACAACAGCTGCGCAGCTGGCGGCCAGCCCGTCGACGCCGTCGGTGAGGTTGACCGCGTTGCTCACAGCAACCACAGCGATGATGCTGGCCAGGATGACCCCGGCGCCGCGCAGGTCCGGTGCGCCCAGCCCGGGAACGTACTGCCGGGTGGCGCCGACCACGTCGAGGCCGATGCCCACGAGCAGGCCGATGAATGCCTGGAAGGCCAGCTTCTCCCGCGCCCCGAGACCGAAAACACCGCGACCGTGAATGTTGGCGCGGTCGTCGAGCACGCCGAGGAGAGCGCCGGCGACGAGCGCGAAGACGATCACGAATCCGAGCCGGCTGCGGTCGAATCCCAGCCACGCCGCGGTGACGATGACGCAGAAGAGGACACCACCCATGGTCGGAGTGCCCTCCTTGACGACGTGGGTGGTGGGGTTGTACGACTGCACGCGCTGACCGGCGCCATGGCGAGCCAGCTGTGCGATCAGCCAGGGGTAGAGCACGACCCCGGCGGCCAGCGCCAGGACGAGAACGAGCGCGGCGTGCTTCACGGCAGGATGCGCCACTCATCGATCGCCACCTGGGCGACCTGCTTCCAGACCGGCGCAGCCAGGGTGGCGCCGAAGCGTTCGACGTGGGTCTCGTGCGGGTAGTTGAGCACCACCAGCATTGTGAATTGAGGGTTCTTGGCGGGGAGGAAGCCGGCGAACGACACCACCAGGTTGGTGCCGTAGCGACCGTTCTCCGCGACGCTGGCGGTGCCGGTCTTACCGGCCACCTCCCCTTTGAAAGCTGGGATCTTGGCGAGCGAGCCCTCGGCGCCCCGGTCCTCGACGACGCCGGTCATCATCTGCGCCAGCGTGGCCGCGGCGGTGGTGGAGATCACCCGGCGGCTGGTGGCCTTGACCGGCGTCGACCGGCCCGTGGCGGGGTCGATGACAGCCTGCACCGCGTGCGGCTGCACCCACACGCCACCGTTGGCGACCGCGTTGATGGCGGCGAGGATCTCGATCGGGGTCACCTGGATGTGCTGCCCGAACGCAGCCTCGGCGAGGTCGAGGGGGCTCTGGGTGCTCTGCGGGGGCAGCGGCACATTCTGCTCACCGTAGAGGTCGACCCCGGTTGGCGCCCCCACGCCGAACGCCAGGAGGTTGCTGTAGAAGGCATCGGGCCCCATCAGCTGGCCGACCTTGATGGCACCGTTGTTGAGCGACTCGTCGAGCACGTACTGCATGTTGATGGTGCCGTGCGCACGGTTGTCCCAGTCGTGGATGGTGGCGCCGTCGATGGTCGTGGGTCCCTCGTTGAACGTGTACGAGGGGGTGATCGCGTGGGCGTTGAGGCCGCCCGCGAAGGTGATCACCTTCTCGACCGATCCTGGTTCGTAGACATTGGAGACGGCAACGTCGCGGAGGCTGGCGAGCGGAGAGGTCCAGTAGGTGTTGGCGTCGTAGGTCGGCGCCTGCGCCCAGGCCTTGATGACGCCCGTCTTCGTGTCCATCATCATCAGCGTGCCGGACTCCGCCTGTGCAGTGGCCACCCCCTGCGCCAGTGCCTGCTCGGCCCAGTACTGCAACTCGGAGTCGAGCCCGAGCTGAAGGTCCTGGCCGTTGCGCGCGCTCGACCCCGGGTCGTTGCTCAGCGTGATCGAGTTGCCGGCCACGTCGCGCACCGTCGACTGCTGGCCGTCGGTGCCGTGCAGGATGGAGTCGTAGTACGACTCGACTCCGTACTGGCCATGGCCGTCGCTGTCGACGTAGCCGAGGAGGTTGGCGGCGAACGAGCCGCCCGGCACGGGCGAGGGCTCGTAGACGCGCTGCTCCGCGGGCTCGACCACGATGCCGGGGAGGTCGAGAGCGGAAAGCTGATCGGTCACCGCCTGGGAGACGCCCTTGTCCAAGTACACGAATCGTGTCGGCTCGGAGATGAGCGCCAGCACGTGGGTCTCGGTGTCGGAGAGCACCGGCGCCAGCCGGCGGGCGACTTCCCCGCGACTCGCCACCGTGATCAGGCCGGGGTCAGCATAGACGTCATAGACGGTGCGGTCGCTGACCAGCACCCGTCCGGTGCTGTCCAGGATTCGGCCGCGGGTCGCCGGGATGACCACCGACTTCTGATGGAGGGCCGTCGCCTTGGCCGTGAGCTCGGCGTGCTGGCGCACCTGCACGTCGAAGAGGCGCACGCACACCGTGGCCGCCATGGCCGCGAAGGCCAGCACCAGCCAGACGCTGCGGTGGCGGAAGTCCGGTGCCTCGGGGACAAACCAGCCACGCACGTCCGACGCCGGTCGGTCGCTCCGGCGTGGGCTCACTGGCCGGGCCCGCGGCCCGAGGAACGCACCCCGAAGGCCCCTCCAACGGTGGCCACGAACTGCTGCAGCGGGTCAGCGGCTCCCCCCGTCGTGGTGGCCAGCTGAGCGCCCGGGGTGTTCAGCACCGGCTTGAGCGGAACGTTGACGTACGACCAGTGACCGGCCGGCCGCATGCCCAGCTGCTGGGCGGCGGCCACGATGCGCTCGGCGCTCTGCAGGCGCGCCAGCTCGTCGCCGAGCTCGGCGTCCTGGCTGGTCAGCTGCTGGTTCTGCGCGGACAGCGACACCGCCCGGTACGTGGCCGAGGTGGAGTGCGCGCTCTGGCTGACGTAGGCGACGCCCACCCCGGCCAGCGCCGCGATCAGCGGCAGCAGGGGCAGCGGCGTGCGCGGACCACCACGGCGCAGGCGGGTCCGGCGCGCCGGCGACTCGTCGAGGGGTACGCCGGCGATGTCGTCGGCAGGAAGGTGGGGGTGTGACTTTCTGGGCAAGGCCCGGATCTCCGTATGGCTGAGGCGCGGGATGGATGACGGAACGGACGGAAGCGGGCGGCACGGTCAGGGCGCGTCGTCGAGCCTCTCGGCGATGCGGAGCCGGGCGGAGCGGGCTCGCGGATTGGTCGCGAGCTCGGCGGCGTCGGGCTTGATCGCCTTGCGGCTGAGGAGGAGAAGAGAGGCCCGGTGAGCGCAGGTGCAGTGTGTCTGTTGGGGGGGACATAGACAGTTCTGTGCTGCGACGTGGAGTGCGTTCTTGACAATGGTGTCCTCGAGAGAGTGGAAGGAGACAACCCCAAGACGCCCACCGGGCCGGATGATTCGAATTGCTGCCTGCAGTCCCGCGTTGAGGCTCTCCAGCTCGTGGTTGACCTCGATGCGGAGCGCCTGGAATGTGCGCGTCGCCGGGTGGATCCGCTTCGGCCAGAAGCGGTGCGGAATGGTCCGCTCGACGAGTTGGCTCAACTGGGTGGTGCTGGTGATGCGACGCTGGGCCCGGCTGCGGACGATCGCCGCCGCGATCCCGCGGGCGAAGCGCTCGTCCCCGTAGGTGCGGATCAGGGCGGCGAGGTCAGCCTCGGGCCACTCGTTGACGAGGTCCGCTGCGCTGGCCCCCTCGCGCGGATCCATGCGCATGTCGAGCGGCCCCGGCTGGCGGAAGCTGAAGCCGCGCTGCGGGTCGTCGAGTTGCACTGAGCTGATGCCGAGGTCGAGCACGACGCCGTCGACCCTCGAGATGCGGTGCGCGGCGGCGATCGACTCCATGTCGGCGAAGTCGCCCTGCGCGGGGATCACCGCGTCGCCGCGGTCTGCGAAACGTTGCCGCGCCAGCGCCACAGCGGCGGGATCGCGGTCAATCGCAAGGATGCGCCCGCCGGGGAGGACGTGGTCGAGGAACGCGGCGACGTACCCGCCGGCACCGAGGGTGCCGTCGATATACGTCTGCCCCGGCCGGGGCTGCAGGCTCTCTATGAGGGGATGTACAAGGACCGGCCGATGACCCGTCGCCTCAGGCGTCGGACCACCGGGCGTGGCGGTCGCGTCGTCGTCCATGCCGGCCACGATCGACATGGAAACTCTTTTCGTCTTGTGCGGGGGTGGACGCGATCACAGACGGTCGTCGGCCCCGGCCGGGCCGGGGCGACCGACGCGATCACCCAGCTCGGTGAAGGTTTGCGCGTCGAGGCCACCACTCTCACCGTCCCACACCGCCTCGCCGACGATCTCCACGACGTTGGAGACCCCCACAAAGACGGCGCGATCCTGGATCTGGGCAAAGCTGCGGTGCTCGGGTGTGAGCAGGATGCGGCCCTGGGCATCGACCTCGACCTCGCGTGCGGCAGCGTAGAGGTGGCGCATGAAAAGGCGCTGCTCGGCGGAGCTCTCGGCCGTGAGCCGGAAGCGCTGCTCGTAGTCCTGCCATTCCTGCGCGGGCCGGATCACGAGACGGTTCTCCGCGCCGGGCGCGAGCACCGCGCCGGCGAGGTCGCGGCGGAACTGTGCGGGAAGAGCGACACGACCCTTGGAGTCGACGGCATGGCGGAAGCTACCGAAGAACACGCCTCAGAGCCGTCCATCACGTCGCTGCCGCCGGTTGCGCACATTTGCTGCCTCGTGCCCCACTTTCCACCACTTCGCCCCACCAGTGGCCGGAAAGGTAGCAGTCTGAACTCAACGCGTCAATGCGAACAGATGTGCTTTTACATCCGTTCACATCGTTCGCGCCTAGAATCGGCGGGCAAGCCGGCCGGACGGCCGCGGGCGATCATCGTCCGAGGAAAGTCCGGGCTCCACAGAGCAGGGCGCTGGGCAACACCCAGTCGGGGTGACCCGAAGGAGAGTGCCACAGAAATGACACAGCCGTGGCGAGAGCCGCGGCAACGGTGAAATGGTGGGGTAAGAGCCCACCGGCGGTCGGGTGACCGGCCGGCCAGGTAAACCCCGTCCGGAGCAAGGCCGAACAGGGACGGGCGGCGTGCCGCCCAGGAGCTGCTCGCTCCATGTCCCGGGTCAGGCCGCTGGAGGCGCCGGGCAATCGGCGCCGTAGATGGATGGCCGTCCCCCGTCGCTGGGGAGCGGCGACCCGTGGGTCGTCAAAGAAGGCGGCGGGGACAGAACCCGGCTTACAGGCCGGCTTGCACGCTCCCCGCCTCAGGCCGCCGCGGTCGCCTCATTGCAGCGGAAGCTCTCCCTGGGGCGGAGACGCCGCCGGTCCGTTGGCGAGCTGGCGAGCCACGGCCGCAACAGCGAGCTCGTCGACGCGCTCGTTGCCCGCCTCCCCGCTGTGGCCACGCACATGCTCGAACTCGACGCGACCGTCGATCAGCGGGTCGATGCTCGGAAAGAGATCGAGGTTGGCCTTGCGCTTCCAGCGACGGAGCAGCCAGTTGATGACACCAAGGCTGTCGGTGCGCACCACGATCCGCCAGTCGGGGTCGTCCCCGATGCGTGCCCTGACCGCGCGCAGGCCCTCGCGCACCGCCTTGAGCTCTTCGCGGTTGTTGGTGGTCAACTTCTCGGCGCCGGCGGCCTCCTCGACAGACCCGTCGGGCCACTCAACGCGATATGCCCACGCCCCGGCGCCGGGGTTGCCCGAGCACGCCCCATCCGTGTAGACGATGACCCTGTCGCTCATGACACCACGATGCGGTCACATCCCGGACACTGGACTGGGTCGGCGGCGAGGCGGATGCGTCGCACCTCGGAGTTCGCGAACGGGATGTGACAGCCACCACAGCTGCCCGCTGTGATCCGCACGACCGCGGGCTGCACGCGGCGGCTGAGTCGCTCGTACAGCGACGCGTCTGCGGCGGCCAGCGTGGAGATGACATCGGCACGCTCGCGCTCATGCTGAGCGATCGCGGCCCGAAGCGCCGCAACGCGCTCCAGCAGCTCCCCCGCGTGGTCGGCGCGCTCCTGTTCGAGGTCGACGACTGCCGCGTTGGCGTCGCGTTCCGCCCCCGCTGCCGACTCCGCCTGCTGCATCAGCTCGAGCAGGCGGTCGTCCTCGCTGGTGATGCGTGCACGCAGGGCGGCCAGCTCGTGCTGCATGACCACCAGCTCCTGAGGGTTGCGAACCGAGCCGTCGTAGAGGTGGTGGTCGAGCTCACGAGCGCGCCTGCGCAGGCCGTCCACCTGCTGTTCGGCGCCGGCGAGGTCGGCGTCGGCCGTGGCCTGCTGGCGGCGCACCCGGCGTGCGTCCCGCCGCCGCCGGTCGAGCTCTGGGTCACCGGAGATCTCGGCTTCTGCGTCACGCAGGCGCGTTGAGTCGTGCGCCAGGCGTGCGTCGATCTCCTGGAGCCGAAGCAGGTCGCCGCCGCGGCTCACCCAGCGCCCTGCGAGGCGGCGACGAGCCGGCGGAGGCTGTCCCGCGCGGCCCCGGAATCGATGGAGTCGCGGGCGCGCTCGACGCCCTCGGCCATCCCCTCGGCTGCGTCCGCGGCGACGATCGCCGCCGCAGCGTTGAGCAGCACCACGTCCCGCGCCGGCCCCTCGGCACCGTCGAGAACGGCGACGATGACCCGGGCGTTGGTTGCGGCGTCACCCCCCGCAAGCGCCTCGCGGGGCGCCGCGGCCAGCCCCAGCGACTGGGGGTCGATCTCGACGTCGCGAACGCCGGCTGTGGTGACCTCATGCCCCGTGGCGACGCCGTCCAACCCGAGCTCGTCCAACCCCCCGGGGCCACAGAACACCAGCGCGTGGACGTGGCCGAGACGATGGAGAACCCCCGCCATCACCGCGGCCGGCGCATTGCCGGCGACGCCCAGCGCCTGGTGACGCACTCGTGCGGGGTTGGCCATCGGCCCGAGGATGTTGAAGACGTTGCGGATGCCGAGCTCGCGACGCGGCGCGGCGGCGTGTCGCATCGCCGGGTGGAACGCGGGCGCGAAGATGAAGCCGATCCCGGCCTCGTCGACGCAGCGGCGGACGCCGGCGCCGTCGAGCGCAACCCGCACACCCAGCTCCTCGAGGACGTCGGCGCTGCCACACCGGGACGAGGCCGCGCGGTTGCCGTGCTTGGCGACGCGACAGCCGGCCCCCGCCGCCACCAGCGCTGACGCGGTCGAGATGTTGAACGTGTTGCTGCCGTCCCCGCCGGTACCGCAGGTGTCGACCGCGCCGGGGTCGAGCTCGACAGCGGTGGCGTGGTCGCGCATCGACATCACCATGCCGGTGATCTCATCGACCGATTCGCCCTTGGTTCGCAGCGCTGCCAGCAGGGCGCCGATCTGCGCCGGCGTCGCGCTGCCCTCCATGACCATGTCCATGACCGCGCGCGCGGTTGCGACGTCCAGCGATTCGCCGCGGACGATCACGTTCAGGGCCGCGCGCATCAGCTCCTCGGTCACGTGGGCGCGACGGTAGCATCCGAGGGCCCGGCATATACTCGCCGCGCTCATGACCGCACGCACCCTCGTCCCCTTCGACCCGGAGGTGGTGCGTCCGTGGACGCTCGGGGCGGGCCGCCGCGGGGTGCTCCTGCTCCACGGCTTTGCGGGCACGCCGCCCGAGCTCCGCCGTCTTGGCGAGCACCTCGCCAGCAACGGCTACCGCTGCCGCGGACCAGCGCTCGCCGGGCACGGCATGACTCCCCGGGACCTGGGAGCAACCTCGCACACCGACTGGATGGCGTCGGCGCAGCGGGAGCTGGACGTCCTGGCTGCGGAGTGCGACGAGGTGATGGTCGTCGGGCAGTCGATGGGGGGCACGCTCGCGCTTCACCTGGCGGCCACCGACCTGCGCGTCGCCGCGGTGGCCACCCTGGCCGCCGCGGTGTGGCTCTCAGGCGTGGCGGTGCGGCTGCTCCCGGTCGCCCGGCACGTGGTGCGATGGCACCAGGCCGGCGATGACATCGACCTGTACGACCCTGCCGGGGTCGACGAGCTCTACTCGCATGGCCGCCGCCCCATGTCGTCGATCCACGAGTTCACCCGGCTGATCGGCCTGGTCCGCAACGAGCTCGCCGCCGTCCGCGCCCCCGTGCTGCTGATGCACGGTGGACGGGACCGCACCATCCACCCGGACAACGCCGTCGAGATCGAACGCCGGCTGGTGTGCAGCAGGGACGTGTGCAGGGTCTCGTTCCCGCGCAGCGGCCACGGCATGAGCGTGGACGTTGATCGTGACCAGATCAACGAGTCCGTGTTGGGCTGGTTCGACTCCCATTCGCGACAGGCCGCGAGAGCCCCGGCCGGCGCCGTCGGCGCGGCCCGGGTGACCTAGGCGCCGAGGTCTTCGAGGAGCTTGCGCGCCAGCTCCGGGTCGAGCACGGGGTTGGGCGGCGGCCCTTCGTCGACCGGCTGATGCCGCCGGGAGCGACCCGTGTTGGTCGATCGGCGCTCGGCGTCAGCGCGAGTCGAGCCGGTGACCGTGTGACCGCATGATGTGCAGCGCAACACCGTTGTGCTGCTGCCGGCGCCCGCGTACTCGCGATGAGAAACGCGCAGAACGCCGCCGCAGTGCGGGCATGGTCGCGGCGGTGATCGATCTCGGCCGCGTGATTCGACATCGCGTTGCAGGACCTCAGACCTCCTTCACGCAGATTTACCGAGGCTTGGTCGCGGCGTGACCGCCACCCGCCGCGGCAAGCGTACGTTGCCAGCACGGCCCACAGCCCCGGTCCCGCATCCCGGGCCGGACCGACCACGGAGCAGGAGCAGGACATGGAAGCCGCAGAGCTGCAGCGTCTGGCCGATGCCAGCGAGGACGACGCCGCCGGGCGCTACGTCGGACTGCAGATCCTCGCCACCGTGATCGAGGACGCCGTGCGCCGCGCCGACGCCATGTCGCGGCTGGAGGCGAGCCTGCGCCACGAGGTGAGGCCCCGCGCCGCCGCCTGAGGCGCCCCGCTCGCGGGTGTCCCGTAGAGTTCCTCCATGGCCCACCTCGAGGACCTGCTGCGAGCCTCGGTCGACCGCCTCGACGCCGCTCACGAGGAGGCGCCGCCGGCGAGCCGACGCACCGCCGGCGTCCTGCTCCTCTTCGACGCCCGCAACCCCCGTCTCCCCCTGCTCTTCATCGAACGCACGGCGCACCTCCGCCACCACGCCGGCCAGATCGGTTTCCCCGGTGGGGGCAGTGAGGCTGTCGACGCGGACATCGTGGCCACGGCGCTCCGCGAGGCCGGCGAGGAGGCCGCCATCCCCGGCGATGACGTCGAGGTGATCGGCCTGTTGCCGCCACTCCTGACCGCAACCTCGGATAACTGGCTCACCCCCGTGATCGGTCTGCGCCACCGCGACATCGAGATGCGCCCCGACCAATTCGAGGTGGCCCGGATCTTCGAGGTCGACCTCCAGGCTCTCATCGACGCGCCCCACACGGTGCGCACCCTCACCCACCAGCGGCGTGCACGCGAGGTGCACTTCTATGAGGTCGACGGCGACGTCATCTGGGGGGTGACGGCGGCGATCATCGCCGAGCTGATCGGACGATTCCCTGCCACGGTGGGAGCTGATACCCGTCAACGGTAGCGTGGGTGCACCACGAACGGGTTCGACGCCATCTCCACACCGATGCTGGTCCGCGAACCGTGGCCCGGGTACACCATGGTCGCCGGGGGCAGTGTGTAGAGGCGCTCCTCGATGCTGACCAGGAGCTGCGGCCAGTCGCCCCCGGGAAGGTCGGCGCGTCCGACGCCGTGCGCAAACAGCGTGTCGCCGCTGAGCAGGTCACGTCCGGCCACGAAGCACACCGAGCCCCGGGTGTGCCCGGGCGTGTGCAGCACGCCGATGTCGATGCCGCGCCAGTCGATCACCTCGCCGTCGGCGAGGTCGTCGTCGATCTCGACGTCGGGCAGGTCGGCGGGAATGCCGGGCAGGAATCGCACGCTCACCAGCTGCTCACGGTCACTGGGGTGCAGCGCCACCGGGCAGTGGTGCGCGGCCACCAGCGCGGGGACACCGTTGACGTGGTCGCCGTGGCCGTGGGTCAGGAGGATGCGCTCGCAGCGCCAGCCGTTGTCCTCGAGCAGGTGCAGGGTCTGAGCGTGCTGCAGCCCCGGATCGATGACCACCGCCGCATCGCTGTCCCGGCGGTGCAGGACGTAGCAGTTCTGGTCATACGTCGGATCCACGACGATGTGCAGGTCGACGAGGTCGCCGAGCGGTTCGACCATCAGGCCGTGATCGTCGGAGGCTGCCCCTCGTCGGCGCGCAGCGGCAGCATGAAGCCGGTGCTGCGGCGCTCGCGGCGGACGGGCGCGTCGACGAGGGCACGAGCCAGCACCTCGCCGACGTTGTCGACCGGCACCACCTCGACGGCCTCGAGCACGTCGCGCGGAATCTCGTCGAGGTCGCGCATGTTCTTGCGCGGCAGGATGAACGTGGTCAACCCGCTTCGATGGGCCGCGAGCAGCTTGTCCTTGACCCCGCCGATGTGCAGCACCCGGCCGCGCAGCGTCACCTCACCGGTCATGGCAACGTCGCGCCGCACGCTGCGCCCCGAGGCGACGCTGACCATCGCCGTGACCATGGTGACTCCCGCGGAGGGACCGTCTTTGGGGATCGCGCCGGCAGGCACGTGGATGTGCAACGCGTGGGTGTCGAAGAAATCGCGCGCCGCGCCGTACTCCACCGCGTGCACGCGGGCCCAGGAGAGCGCCGCCTTGGCGGACTCCTCCATGACGCTGCCCAGCTGCCCCGTCAAGGACAGCCCGGGCGCCGCCGCGACCGCGAGCGCCTCGACGGTGACGATGTCGCCGCCGACGTCGCTGACCACGACCCCCGTGACGGCGCCGATCTCGTCGGCCTCCTGCGCCTCGCCGTAGTCGTAGCGCTGCGGCCCGAGGAACTCGCTGAGCTGGGAGGGGTCGACGACGACGCGCTCCGACCCCGCCGCCAGGCGCCGGGGCACCTTGCGCGCGATCTCGGCGATGCTGCGGTCGAGCTGGCGGACGCCCGCCTCGCGGGTGTAGCCGCGGAGGATCGCCAGGAGCGTGTCGTGGCCGATCGAGAGCTCGCCGTCATCGAGACCGTGCTGCTCGAGCTGGCGGGGCAGCAGGTGACCCTCGGCGATGCCCATCTTCTCCACCTCGGTGTAGCCGCTGATGCGGATCAGCTCCATACGGTCGCGCAGGGCCGGACCGATGGTCTCGACGATGTTGGCGGTGGTGATGAAGAGCACGTGGGAGAGGTCGTACGGAACCTCGAGATAGTGGTCGCTGAACTCGCGGTTCTGCTCGGGATCGAGGACCTCGAGCAGCGCCGCCGACGGGTCGCCGCGGAAGTCGGTGCCAACCTTGTCAATTTCATCGAGCATGATCACCGGGTTGACCGTGCCCGCCTGCTTCATCGACTGGATGATCCGTCCGGGCAGAGCCCCGATGTAGGTGCGGCGGTGACCGCGGATCTCCGCCTCGTCGCGAATGCCGCCGAGCGACAGGCGTACGAATTTGCGGTCCATGGCGCGGGCGATGCTGCGGCCCAGCGAGGTCTTGCCGACGCCCGGCGGCCCGACCAGGCAGAGGATGGGCGTCTGCAGAACCCGCGGGCGGGTGGTGTCACGGGCCACCGGCGACGCCTGCTCGTCGCCGGTGGCGCCGTCCGCCTGCTCCACGGCCGCACGCTCGGCGGCGGCCGCGGCTGTGGCGTCGGCGCGTCGCTGCGCGCGGTCGCGCACTGCCATCCATTCGAGGATGCGGTCCTTCACCTTGGCGAGGCCGTAATGGTCCGCGTCGAGGATGGCGGCGGCTCGGTCGATGTCGATGTCGACGTGCGGCGGCTCCCCCCAGGGAAGGTCGAGCAGCCAGTCGACCCAGGTTCGCACCATGCCCATCTCGGGCGAGGCGCTGGGGATCTGCTCGAGGCGCGACACCTCCTTGAGCGCCCGTGCCTTGACCGCCGGCGACATCCCCAGGGCTTCGATGCGTGCGCTGAGATCCTCGCCGTCGTCGCCCTCGCCCTCGAGCTCGGCGAGCTCCTTGCGCACCGCCCGGAGCTGCTCGCGCAGGATGTGCTCGCGCTGCGACTTGTTGATGGTTCGAGTGACGTCCTCGTGGATCCGGGTGCGCATCGAGGCCACCTCGACCTGGCGGCCAAGCAGCGGGGCGAGGCGGCGCAGACGCTCGACGGCGTCGAGCGTCTGGAGCAGGTGCACCCGTTCCTCGACGCTGAGGTCGGGTGCCGCGGACGCGATGTCGGCCACCCTTGACGCGCCGCCCGCCCGGGCCATCGCCGCCGCCACCTCGGGAGCGACCTGGCCGCCCGCGGTGACGTATTCCGCGAAGAGCTGGCGCACGGTGCCCGCCAGGGCGTCGGCCTCGGTGCCGCCGACGTCGTTGTCGTCGATGGCGACGTACGCCGCCGACCAGTGGTCGCCCTCCTCGTCGAACGAGCGCAGGCGCACCCGCTGCTGCCCCTCCACCAGCGCGTGCGCCCCCGCCCCGGGGATGAGCCGCAGCGCACCGACGGTGGCGATCACGGCGATGTCGTGGAGATCGGCGAAGCCCACGTCGTCGGGTTCGGCGTCGCGCTGGACCGCGAGGATGACGCGTCCGTCGGCGTTGACCGCCGCCTGCAGGGCTGCAACGGACCGCCGGCGACCGGCGGCCAGCGGGGCCAGCTGATGGGGGAAGACGACGTTGTCGCGCAGCGGCACAACCGGGAGCCGCTCCGACGCGGCTCCGGCCGGCCCCGCGGCCCGTCCCTCCTCCTCGATCATGCGGCGAGCATACCCCTGGAATCCCGATGCAACCGGCGCTCAGGGCGGATCGGACACCTGCCAGTCGCGCTCGAACGCGTCGCCGAAGTAGTCGGCCGCGGCGGGGTGATCGATGCGGAGGCCGCACTCGATGGAGGCTCCCAGCCCGGCGGCGCTCCAGTTCGAGGACATCACCACAGCCCTGGAGTCGACGACCAGTCCCTTGGCGTGCCCGGTGGTGCACCTGGCCGCGTCCATCACGCGGGCCGGCAGCCCCCGCTCGCGGAGGCTGGCGGCGTCGCCACCGGTGGGTGGCTGACCGAGCAGGATCCGGACATCGAGGCCCCGGCCGCGCGCCCCGGCGAGCCGCTCCAGGAGAGGTCGAACCTCGTGCGCCCAGGTGTGGATGTAGGGCATGACCACCAGGCATCGCCGCGCCGCCAACTCCAGGACCTCGTCGACGGCCAGACGGACCGCCCTGGCTTCAACGGAGAGGTGCAGGGCACGCGGGCTGACCTCGATGTCCAGCGGGGGGACGCTCGGCCGGGGCGCGCCGACCGGCGGGACCTCGACTGCCGGTTCCACGGCCCAGACCGGCGGCGGCGCGCTGGACTGGCGCCACACCGAGCCAATGCGCGTGCGCGCCAGCGCCGCCAGGGTGGGCGCCCCGTCGACGAACGCCCACCATTCGCGCGTGCCCGGCTGCGGCGGCGCCTCCGGCGGCAGCCGGCCGTGGTGGTCGGCGGGGGCATCGCGCGCGATGAGGTTGCCGGTCCCCACGGCGACCCTGTCTGCGTCGGCGACGAGCAGCTTCCAGTGAGCCTCGCGGGAGCCCTCGTGGCGGTGCAGCCGGCAGGGCACCAACGTGCCCCGCGCCGCAGCCGCCCGCAGCTCCTGCAGGCAGCCTCGGTTGGCCCCGCCGTGGCCGTCGAGCAGCAGCCGGACCTTGACGCCGCGTTCGACCGCCCGCGGGAACTCCCAGGCGTAGGCAGGCCCCGCCTCGTAGACCGCGACGTCCAGGCGGGTGGTCGCGGAGGCCAGGAATCGACGCAGAAGGGTCCCGGCGGAGTCCGGCCCCAGGGCGCAGGTCAGCGTGGCCATGGACGCCCGATGCTGAGGACGCTGGCAAGCATTCGCGGGCCACAATAGGCGGCATCGACGAGATTGAGGGCACGGCGTGGCCCAACTCACCCGCAGCCCCGGCGGCCCCGCCGTCCTACGCGCCCGTCGCGGCGTCGGGTGGCGCCCCTCCCCCTCCTCCAGCGCTGCCGCCCGCCATGCCGCGGCGCGGCGCCCGCCTCGGCGTGGCCATGCTGCTCGTCGGGCTCATCGTTGGCGGGGGCGTGGCCTACGCGGCCGCCCACAGCACGGGCGGGGGATCGGTCGCCGCCGAGGTGCGGGTCAACGGCAACCCGGTGGATGCCGGGACGGTCGCCACCGTTGCCGTCGCCAAACAACTGGCCCCGGCTGTCGGGACCATCGTCGCCACCCAGTCGGCAACGTCAGACCTGGGCAGCGGGTTCGTCATCGCTCACGACGCCGCGGTCAGCTACTTGGTGACCAACAACCACGTGGTCAGCGGCGCCCTCGGCCTGCACGTGGAGATGCCCGACGGCCAGGAGTTCGTCGCCAAGCTGGTGGGCGCGGACAACCTCGACGACATCGCCGTGGTGAGCGTGCCGAGCACGACGCTCCCGCAGGCGACGTTTGGCACCTCCGCCCATCTGACGGTGGGGCAGCCGGTCATCGCCATCGGCTCTCCGCTGGGCAACCAGGGGTCGGTGACCTCCGGGGTGATCAGCGCTCTGCACCGGACCATCAGCGCCGGTGACACGGGGGGAACCTCGACGGAGACGCTCGAGGACGTCCTCCAGACCGACGCGTCGATCAACCCCGGCAACAGCGGCGGCCCGCTGTCCGACATGGCGGGCGATGTCGTCGGGGTCAACGTCGCCACCGCGGGCAACGCCAACAACATCGGCTACAGCATCCCCGCCGACCTCGCCCGCTACGTCGCCGAGACGCTCATCAACCACCAGAAGGTCCAGCATCCCTTTCTGGGAATCTCCTACCTGAGCAGCATCGACGCCCTCGAACAGGGCTCGGGATTCTCCGGCCCCGGCGTGCTGGTGAAGAAGGTCAACGCCGGGACGCCCGCCGCATCCGCGGGGTTCAAGGCGGCCGACATCCTGGTGGCCATCGACGGCGTCGCCATCGACAACGGAGAAACGCTGGGTGGCCTGATCCAGGCGCGCAAGGTGGGTGAGGTGATCACCTGCACGGTGCGCCGAGGCAACCAGACGATCACGCTCCGCGCCACCCTCGAGGAGCGTCCCAGCGCCTGATCGCGGGGTGCCTCAGCGGGACTGACGCGTACGCACGGTGGCGGGCACGCGGGAGCGGCGGGTGCTCCAGGCGGGGCGGCGGTCGACGAACTCGTAGAGCGCGGCGGGCCGCCCCGGGCCTCCCTTGGCCACCGCGCCGGTGGCGCGCACGAGGCCGGATTGCTCCAGCCCACGACGGAAGTTGGACGGCTCGTAGGTGACCCCGCTGATGGCCTCGAACACGCGCCGCGCCTGGGGCATGGTGAACCGTTCAGGAAGCAGCCCCACCGCGATGTTCGACCACCACACCTTGCCGCGCAGGCGCTCGACGGCGTCCGCGATGACCTGGGCGTGGTCGAACGCCAGCGCCGGCAGGGCATCGACGGCGAACCAGCGCGCCGCGGACTCGTCCTCGCGCAGCACCGCCGCATCGATGAGGCCGAGGTAGGCGACCGACGGGATCCAGCCGCGCGGGTCGCGCCGGGGATCGCCGTACGTCTGGAGCTGCTCCATGTAGACAGCACCCACGCCGGTCTTCTCGGTGAGCTTGCGCTGGGCGGTCTCCTCGGGGCGCTCGTCCCCGCTCATGAAGCCGCCGGGCAGCGACCACATCCCCGCCTGGGGTTCCTCCTCCCGCCGCACCAGGAGCACGTGGAGACGTCCGGACACGGGCGCGAGCACCACCGGCAGCGCGGTGAGCCCGGCGGGCGCCGCGAAGCCGGCGCCGTTGACGGCGCGGAGCGGTTCGTGCATCGACGCGTCAACGTAGCAGCCGGGATCCGCCTTGCACTGCGCGTGCGCCGGAGCGTCCGGCAGATGACCCGGTGACGACACGGTTGCGTGCGTCCCGTGCGCAGGTGGAACGTGAGCCGGCCGTGACGCGTTTGCCACGAATCGGCCTGTGCCGAGGCCTACGCTGGCCTCGATGGATCCCCCTCCGTCGAGCAGCTTCCCGTCCCTCGGTGCCCCGCGCTCGCCCCGGCGCATGTTCGTGGCGCCCACCGCGGTGCGCCTTGCCCAGGTGTGCCTGGTGTTCCGCATCGCCGTGGTCGTCGGGCTGATGCTGCTTGCCGGCGTCACCGCGCCGGTCACCTCGCTGCGCCTCCCCGCTTCGCAGACCGTGCTCCTTCCCGGCGGCTCCCTCTGGGCGGCGCTGGCCGTGTGGGTGCTGGTGGGCTCGATGCTCGAGACGTTTCTCGTGCTCCGACTCGGCACCCTGCGCACCGGCAGCCGCCGGCTCGTCCTGCTCGCCGAATCAGCGGTCATCGTGGGCACGGGAATGTACGCCGCCGCCGGGGTCAATGCGGCGCTCGTCCCGCTGGTGGCCTCGATCGCCGCTGTGGTCCTTCTCCGGCTCGACCATGTCCGCCACTCCTTCAATCGCGCGGCGGCCGAGCGGCGGCTGGTGGGACGCCACGTCCCCACCTCGCTCTACAGCGGATACGCGTTCTCGGAGCCATCTGGCCCCCGGCGCCACCAGGAGGTGGCCTACCGGCTGGGCATCGACTGCCCGAGCGGCGACGAGGACGGCGCGGAGAGCTCGAGGGCGTAGCCGACCGCGGGTTCGACGTGGCGGGCCGCCGAGAAGCTGCCCTCGCCGAACGCAACGCAGCCTCGAGCCTCGTAGAACCGGCAGGCCCGAGCACGAGCCAGCGTCCACACCTCCATCCGGGTGCAGCCGCGCCCGCGGAACTCATCGATGGCTCTCGACCACAGCGCCAGGCCGACGCCGCGTCCCTGCTCCTCCGGCCGGACATAGAACGCGGCGAGCTCGGCGTCGCCGCTGCGCAGCAGCCCGAGCGAGGCCAGGCCGATCAGCCTGCCCTGGCGGCGGGCGCCGAGCGTGCCGGCAGGCGCAAGCCGCGCCGCCACCCAGCTGCCCTCGCCCTCGAGGTCGCCGTCGAAGATACCGTCGATCTCGTCGCGGCTGAAGATGTGCGAATAGGCTGATCGCCACGCCGAACGGATGACATCCACCCGCTCCTCCCGCTCGGAGGCGCCCTCCGTCCAGCCGATGCTGACCGCGCTCAACGGCGGCTCGCCACCTCCTGCCCGGTGACGACCAGCTCGATAGAGCGCGCCACCGCTTCCGTGAACTCGCGTCGTTCGGACGCGTCGGTGGCGGCGTCCACCCTGACACCGGCGCGACGGCGCTCGATCCAGGGGGGAACGCCTTTGCCGACCAGGGCGGCGTCGACCCGTGCGCAGACCTCGCAGTCGTCGCGCTCGTCGACCTCGACCGAGACGCGATTGACGATCGAGGTGTCGTCGAGCGTCTTCCACGCCTTTGCCCAGCGCCGAGACTGACCGCCGGGGGTGAGCACGAACCGCACGGGATCGGTGATGACCGCTGCGTTGTGGTTCGGTGCCACCCTGTGGAGCAGGTCGCGGATCGAGGCGTCCAGCTCCTTCCCCATCCAACCGACCAGCGATGGGGCGCGATTGTCGATGTCGGGCAGGCCGGCGACCGCCTCGGCGCCGTCGAGCGCGATCATCGTCGAGGCGTGGCGGCGGCAGAAGGGCAGCCCACCCACGAGCACGGCGTGGTCGGCGCACCACGCGGTGGGGCAGCTCCGGCCCCGCTTGTCGACGTAGCTGCAGCGCATCCCGTCGCGACGCCGGCATCCGGTCATGTGGCACCGCCCTCTGACCGAGGCGCTCGACGAGTCGGGCCGGATGGCGCTCTTCGATCGACGGAACACGAACGCACTCCTCTGCCTGGTCTCCTGGCTGCACGCCCGGCCGTCATTGTGGAGGACGGCGGCGCCGTCGGGCGCACGCTGCGAAGGCTTCATTTGCGGCGAAGGCCCCATTCGGGGTATCAGATGTGGTATCAAGGTGGTGCCAACTTGTTTGGGGGGGAAGGAGAGAGACATGGCACCCACCGCCACCGTCCAAACCGTGGCCCCCGCGCCGGTCACCAAGTCGGTCAACGGCCGGCTGCGCCTCACCTACCCGACCCGAGGCTACGCGGTGTCACGCAACCCCTTCGTGGTCTGGGCCGTGCTCCCGTCGATCACCATGGCGTTCATCGGGCTGGCGATCGCCGAGTTCTTCGGTGACGACACGGTGGTGATCAACTGGCTGGGCAACTCGACGGTCACCTCGATCACCGTGATCGCCTTTGTCATCGTGGTCCTCGGGCTCCTGCTGATCCCCGCGGTCGCGCTCAAGGGCAGCCTCAACCTCACCCACGACGGCGTCACGTTCGAGAGGGGCAGAGACCACCTGACCGCCGGGTGGGACCAGGTGACGGGCCTCATCTACCGCCGCGACGCCGGGCTCTGCCTGGCCATGGAGGGCGCGCAGCAGACGCGTCCGTCGCTCCGTTTGCCCGGCGGCTTCAACGCCACCAAGGGTTCGGTGCGCATCCCACTGCGGATGTTCGGCGACCGCCAGTTCTCAATCCTCTACGACGTCCGCGACCGCCTGCCGGAGCAGAGCTGGCTCCCCGCGGTGCAGAAGGTCAAGGACCGTTCGCCACGCATGACCCTGGCGGTGTACGCGGCCGTGGTGCTGGTCTGCGCGGGGGCGATGATCGCGGTCGCAATCGCGGTTTCGCCCTAGGCCGCCGCCGCCGCGCGCCGTGTTGACCGGCTAGCCGTGCCTCGGGGTGCCGGTCAACGCGGCCGCCGCGCCCAGGGTCACGTACACGCCGCCGCTGACCAAGCGCCGCCCTCGCGTTTGCAGCAGCCGTCTGCGCAGCCAGCCCCCGGCGGCTGACCCGACCAGCGCGTAGGTGCCGTCACTGACCAGGCCGAGCGCGATGAACACGCCACCGAGCGCGAGCACCTGCAGCGCCACGGCGCCCTGGGCGGGATTGACGAACTGCGGCAGGAAGGCGAGGAAGAAGAGCGCCGTCTTGGGATTGAGGACGTTGACGAGCACACCTGTGGCGACCACGCGCCGCAACGGGGCCGGCGCCCGGCCGGCGTCATCCCCGCGCGAACGGACCATCATGCGACGGATCCCGATCGCGATCAGGTAGGCGGCTCCGACCACCTTCACCACGGTGAACGCTGTTGCCGACGAAGCCAGCAGCGCGGAGATACCGAGAGCCGCCGCGCTGACGTGGACGGCCGTTCCGAGGTGAACCCCCGCCACCGAGGCGAGCCCGGCGGCGCGGCCCTCGTCGACGCTGCGGGTGACGATGTACAGCACCGCCGGACCGGGGATGACCAGCAGCGCAAGCGACGCAACCGCGAACAGTTCGAAGGTGGACACGCTGGGCATGACGCAATGGTGCGTCATCGCCCGCGCCACGGTGCGCGGTCAGTCGCCGATCGACGGGCGACGCCCCTCCATGGGCAGCGGGGTTGGAGCTGCACGCGACGCGATAAGGTCGGCGACGACCCCCGTCCAGCCGGTCTGGTGCGACGCCCCGAGGCCCGCGCCGGTGTCGCCGTGGAAGTACTCGTGGAACGGGATGTGGCCATGCCAGGCGGGATCCGTCTGCAGTCGCTGGTCGGTGCCGAACACCGGGCGGCTGCCGTCGTCGCCCTCGGTGAACAGCGATACGAGCCGCGCCGAGATCTTCGCGGCAACCTCGCCGAGGTTGTGCAGCTCCCCTGACCCAGTGGGAAATTCAACAGTGAACTCGTCGCCGACAAAGAGGTGGTACCGGCGCAACGCCTCGACGACCAGGTGGTTGATGGGAAACCACACCGGTCCGCGCCAGTTGGAGTTGCCGCCGTAGAGGTTGGACGTGGACTCTCCCGGCTCGTAGTCGAGCCGCATCGTCACCCCGCCGATCTCGATCTCCAGCGGGTGGTCGAGGTGATACCGCGACAGCGCCCGCAGCCCGTGCGGGGAAAGGAACTCGGCCTCGTCGAGGACGCGGGTCAGCATCCGCCGCAGGCGCACCGGGTCCACCGGGCTGAGGAGCCGGCGGCTCTGCGGCGACTCAACCTCGACGTGGGCGATCACCCGGCCGGACTGCGGCCTGTTGTCCATGAACCAGTCCATCCTGCGCACGAACGCGGGCAGCTCGGTCCTCACCCCGGGCTCCATGATCGTCACCGCGCACAGCGCGATCAGGCCGACAGCCGAGTGAGCGCGTATCGGGATCCGGTTGCCGTCCGACGCACGCACCACGTCGTAGTACCAACCGTCTCCCTCATCCCACAGACCCTGGACGTCCATGGCGTTGGCGATCAGCGCGAAGTGCTCGAAGAACTTGGTGGCGACGTCCTCGTAGGCGCTGTCGTGACGGGCCAGGACCATGGCCATCTCCAGGAGGTTCAGGCAGTACATGGCCATCCAGGCGGTGCCATCCGACTGCTCGAGGCGGCCCGCCTGCGGCGGAAAGGTGGACCGGTTGAAGACACCGATGTTGTCCAGGCCCAGGAACCCGCCCTCGAAGATGTTGTTGCCCTCGGTGTCCTTGCGGTTGACCCACCACGTGAAGTTGATGAGCAGCTTGTGGAACACGCGCTCGAGGAAGTCGAGGTCGCGCGCCCCATCGATCTCGAACACACGCAGCGCTGCCCATGCGTGCACCGGGGGATTGACGTCGTCGAACGACCACTCGTACGCGGGCAGCTGCCCGTTGGGATGCGTGTACCACTCCCGGAGCAGGAGGATGAGCTGCCGCTTGGCGAACTGGGCGTCGACGTGCGCGAGCGCCACGCAGTGGAAGCCGAGGTCCCAGGCTGCGAACCAGGGGTACTCCCAGGCATCTGGCATGGAGATGACGTCGCGGGCATCGAAGTGGCGCCAGTCACCGTTGCGAATCGCGCCCCGGGCAGGCGGCGGCGGCGGTTGACCGGGATCTCCGTCGAGCCACGTGGCGACGTCGTAGTGATAGAACTGCTTGCCCCAGAGCATGCCGGCGAACGCCTGGCGCATCACGGAAGCCTCGTCAGGGCCGGCGTCGGGCGGCGTCAGCGCCGCGTAGAACGCGTCCGCCTCGGCGCGACGCAGCGCGACCAGCCCGTCCACGTCGCCGGTTGACGTTGCCGCGTCGGAGAGGCGCAGCGTCACCGTCCACGTCTCTCCGGGCGCCACCTCCCGCACGTGGTGGAACGCCGCTTTGGTCCCCTCCTGCGCGGGGTTCACCGTCGCGGCGCCGCTCACCACGTGGTCGTTGATGCCGTCTTTGGGGAACGCGGGCCCGGCCCGGCCCCACAGACGCTGGGTGTTGCTGTCGTTGTCGCAGACCAGCACCGGCGCAGCGGTTGCCGAGGTGAGCCGGCGCGTCCCCAGCACCACGTCGTCGGCGACGATGGCGCCGTCCTGCACGTGGATGCGCGGACGCGTGGCGCCGGCCTGCCACGACCAGGTGTTGCGGAACCAGAGGGTGGGGAGGACATGCAGCGTGGCCGCGGCCGGACCGGCGTTGCGGGCGCTGATGCGCACCACCACGTCCTCGGCCCCGTCCTTGGCGTACTCGGCGGTGATCTGCCAGTAGCGGTCGTCGTCGAACACGCCCGTGTCCAGGAGCTCGTACTCCGGCTGGAAACGGTCGCGACGCGAGCTCTCCTGGATCAACTGGTCGTAGGGAAACGCGACCTGGGGATAGTGGTAGAGCCAGCGCATCCATGAGTGCGTCGGTGTGGAGTCGAGAAACCACCAGTACTCCTTGACGTCCTCGCCGTGGTGGCCCTCCGTGTTGGTGAGCCCGAAGAAGCGCTCCTTGAGGGTCGCGTCGACGCCGTTCCAGAACGCCAGCGCGAGGCAGAGGCGCTGGTCGATGTCGCAGATCCCACCGAGCCCGTCCTCGTTCCATCGGTAGGCGCGCGACCGCGACTGCTCGTACGGAAAGAAGTTCCAGGCGTCCCCGTCGGCGCTGTAGTCCTCGCGGACGGTGCCCCAGGCGCGCTCGCTGAGGTAGGGACCCCAGCGCCGCCAGCGCACCGCCCCGCCGTCCGCTTCCGCGAGGCGGCGACCCTCGGCGGTCGCGGCGGTTGCGACGCTCACCGGCGGCAGTCTACCGATGCTCTGTGCACTGCCATCGCCACGGGGCCGACGGCTCGCGGCGGATGGCTCCGCGGGCTTCGAGCAGCACGAGGTGAGCGAGTGTCTCCCCCACCGCGGCGCGCCGCATGTGGCCGCGCACCTGGTCCCACGCGCGCGACCACGGCAACCGGCGCGTGGTCTCCCAGCAGGTCGCGCCGGGATGGTCGGCGATCGCCTGCTCTACGACCCGGAGCCGGTCGGCATGATGGTCGAGCAGCTCATCGACCCGGGCCGCCAGCGGCGCGAAACGCCACTCGTGCGCGGGCAGCACCTCGTCGACGTCGAGGTCACGGACGGCGCGGAGCGACTCCAGGAAGTCGGCCAGGGGATTCCCCGGCTGCTGCGCGTGGACGGAGATGTTGGGACTGATCCTCGGCAGAACGTGGTCGCCGCTGAGCAGGACGCGCCGGCCGGGCTCCAGGAAGCAGACGTGACCGGGTGAGTGCCCCGGGGTGTGCAGCGGCACCATGTTCCAGCCGGGCAACGGCAGGGGCTTGCCGTGTTCGAGGAGCACGTCCGGCTGGCCCTGGCTGACGAACTCGCGCACGCCCATCGACGCCTCGCTGAGCTCGGCCACGACGTCGGCCGGGACACCGCAGTTGGCCAGGAGCAGGCGCATCTGGGCGACCACCGCGTCCACGCCGGCCCCGTAGCGGCCGGGAAGCAGCTGGGCGTCGGCGGGGTGGAGAGCCACCCACGCGCCGCTGGCCTCACGCAGCCGTCCTGCGAGCCCGTAGTGGTCGGGGTGGATGTGCGTGATCAGCGCGGCTCGAACGTCTTCGACCGCATACCCTGCCACCGCGAGGCCGTCGACCAGGGCCGTCCACGCTGTCTCGGTGTTCCAGCCGGTGTCGACCACGGCCACGCCGTCGTCGAGTTCGAGCAGGTGCACGATGACGTAGCGCAGCGGGTTGTCCGGGATGGGGACCGGCACCGACCAGAGCTGGGGCCGCACTTCCTCGACCGCCGGAAGAACGCCGTCGCGCCAGGCCTGCCGCTGCGCGGTGCCGGTGATCTCGACATCAGTCACGAGGCCCGATCGTAGGTGACCCGGTATTGGACACTGCAGACGCCATCGCCCCCGCCGGGTAAGGTGGTGCGCGTGGAAAGCCTCACCCCGCTGGCGATTGCGGTCGATGACGCGGGCGATGCGGCGCGCGCGGCCGTCGCCTTCGTCAAGCCGCGCCTGCGCGGCGTCCTGCACGAATGCGCCTTTCCGATCTCGTTGATCGCGGGCGCGTTCGCGATCCTGCACGCGCCGGCGGGCGGCGCGCGCACCTCGACGGCCATCTACGCCGCCACCCTGAGCGCCTGCCTCGGGG
Source organism: Candidatus Dormiibacterota bacterium (assembly GCA_036270565.1). Classification (GTDB taxonomy): domain Bacteria; phylum Chloroflexota; class Dormibacteria; order Aeolococcales; family Aeolococcaceae; genus Aeolococcus. Next base: position 24,554 of record DATBCJ010000121.1, read on the forward strand.
TCAGCGCGCTGTACCACCGCGGCCACTGGTCGGTGACGGTGCGGCGGTGGCTCCGCCGCCTCGACCACGCCACCATCTTCATGCTCGTCGCCGGCACCTTCACCCCGATCGCGGTCATCGCGCTCACCGGCTGGATGAGCGTGGCCACCCTTGCCGTGGTGTGGGGTGGCGCAATCCTCGGCAGTCTGCTCAACCTCTTCTGGATCGACGCCCCCGTCGTGATCGAGGTCGGGCCCTACATCGCCATCGGCGGCTTCGGCGTCGTCATCATCCCCCGGCTCCTTGCAAGCGTCGGGCCCGTCGGAGTAGGGCTGCTCGCCCTGGGATGGGCGGTCTACGTCGCCGGGGCGATCATCTACGCGCGGCGCTGGCCCGACCCGTGGCCGCGCACATTCGGCTTCCACGAGATCTTCCATTCGCTGGTCATCGCCGCGGCGGTGCTGCAGTGGCTTGCGATCACGCACTGGGTCAACCCCGCGGGCTGAGACCGGCGCGGCCCCGTCACCGCCGGGTGCCGGCCCTCGCGTGCATCGGCGCCGGCCGGGGCGGGTAGAGGACGAGTCCTCGCGGACTGGAGACGAACCCGGCGGAGCGCAGCCTGGCGGCGAGCGCGTGGCCCGATGCAGCTTCGCCGTCGATGGCCTGCAGGTCCAGCCTGCCCATGCGCGCGGCCACCTCGGCGAGCAGGTCGATGTCGGTGTCGTCGGGCTCGCCGCTGGTGAGCATCGAACGGCCGCCCCGCTCCACGAAGAAGCGCAGCTCGCCGCCATGGAGGATGGTGTAGGCGCCGCCGGCGCGGGCCGCCCTGCCCGCCAGCTGGGGCCACGGCAGCACCGCGCCGAAGGGGTTGGCGGGATCCACCGCGGCGACAAGAGCGGCGGCCGGCGCCGCGCCCCCGTGACTGCGCAGTGCGTCGACCGCGCCGGGCAGCGCGAACTGGGCGGCTCCGCATCCCTCGACGAAGTAGCCGCGCCTGATCCGCCCGGCCTCCTCCATGGCCCGGAGCACGGGATAGAGCGCTGCGAACCCACCGCCGACGCCCTCGCCCGACACCGCTTCGCGGGTGAGCACGCCGTGGCGCTGCAGCAGGCTGGTGGCCAGCGCGATGCCCCGCTCGGTGGCCCCGACGGTCGCCGTCCCCGCTCCGGTCAGCGACCAGCGGCCCTGGGCGCGGGGCGGGACCAGGCGCATCAGCGGCCGCCGGGGATGACGCCGCACCGGCCCCAGGAAGCGGAGCGGTTGCAGCGTGTCGTTGGACACCTCCCCCGACCAGACCAGGTCGTACAGGGCGTCGACGACCTCATCGAGCGGGACACCCGGACAGGCGTCGAGGAGGTCGCGTACGAAGGCCGGTCCGCCGTTGCCGAGCCGGCGTCGGATGGCATCGTGCAGGTCGGAGTGGGGAGGATCGGCCGGGGTCGCCAGCAGCTCGGCGGCGTCGCCGCGCAGGAAGAGCGCGATGCGGCCGTCGTCGCGACCGATGGCGCCCCGCCCCTGCCATACCACCTCGCCGGCGGCGATCAGCTCGTCGAGCAGCCGCCCGTCATAGCCCATGCGCCCCGGCAGCAGGTCGCGCTCCAGGACGGAGAGGGCAACCGGCAGCCCCTGGAGCTGCGTGATCACCTCGAGGAGACGTTCGAGGCCGCGCGCCTTCGACCCGACGCCCTGCCAGGCGAGCAGGAATCGCGCGAAGGTGTCGCCGGGGACGGCCTCCACCTCACGGCGAAGGGCCGCCAGCGAGCGGCGGCGAAGCCTCTGGAGCACCTCGGGATGGCAGTACTCGCGGTCATCGCCGCCGGGACGGAAGTGCCCGGCGATGAGGTCACCCGCGGTCACCAGGGCGCTCAGCGCGGCCACGACGTTCCCCATCGGGATCGCCCAGCGCGTGGCCACGTCGCCGGCGACGAATGGGACGTGGGTGCGAGCGTACCTGCGGATCAGCGCAGCGAGAGCATCGGGCGTCGCGGCGACATGCGTGGCAGCCAGCCCCGGTGGGAGCGCGACGCCGAGCGCATCGCGGTAGCGGCCGGCGTCGTCAGCGGCGATGACGCGCACCCCCCCGGCGAGCCGCACCCAGAGTGCACGACGAGCGGCGACCAGCTCATCGACCCATTCCGGCGTCACGCCGCGGGGTGCGGCTTCGTCGGCAGCGAGGTCGCCGACCGCGCGCAGGACGTCCAGCGCGGCGTCGGCGTCGCGGGGGCGCGACGCCTCGTCGAGGCGTTGCAGCTCCAGCTCGGTGGCATCGATGGCGTCGGCGTCGAGCAGTTCGCGGAGGTCGTCGCTGCCGAGCAGCTCGGCGAGAAGCTCGCGATCCAGGCTGAGCGCCGCGGCGCGGCGCTCCGCGACCGGTGCGTCCCCGTCGTACATGTATTGCGCGACGTATTCGAAGAGAAGCGAGCTCGCCACCGGTGATGGCTGCGCGGTCTCTGCCTCGACGACACGGATCTGACGCGCACGCACAGCCCGCATGATCGCGGCCAGCGACTCGAGGTCGAAGACGTCCCGAAGGCACTCGCGGTAGGTCTCGACCAGGATGGGGAACGACGGATGACGGCTGACCACCTGGAGCAGGCCCGCGCTGCGCTGGCGTTGCTGCCACAGCGGGGTGCGCTGTCCGGGACGGCGTCGGGGCAGCAGCAGCGCGCGCGCCGCGTTCTCGCGGAACCGTGACGCAAACAGCGAGCTCCCATCGAGCTGGTCGGTGACGGCGGTGATGACCTCGTCGGCGTCGAGGAAGAGCGTCGCGGCGTCTGGCATGCGATCGATGTCGGCGATGCGCAGCGCGAAGCCGTCGTCGCTGTGAATCGCCTGCACGTCGGAACCGACCTCGTCGCGCAAGCGCTGCGCCGCCACCAGCGCCCAGGGTGCATGGACACGCGCGCCGAAGGGAGTGAGCACGCACAATCGCCAGTCGCCGAGCTGGTCACGGAAGCGCTCGACGACGATGGTGCGGTCGTCGGGCATCACCCCGGTTGCTGCCGCCTGGTCGGCGAGGTGATCGACCAGGTTGCGCGCCGCACGCTCGTCGAGTCCCGCGCGGCTGCGCAGGCGCTCCAGCGCGTCCGCGTCGGAGAGCGCGCCGAGCTCGCGGACCATCGCCCCGAGAGCGGCGCCCACCTCATAGGGACGGCCGACCGAGTCGCCGTGCCAGAACGCGATCTTGCCGGGCTCGCCCGGAGCGGGGAGCACCAGCACCTGCTGCGGGGTGATGTCCACGCACCGCCACGTGCTGGCGCCGAGGATGAACGTCTCGCCGGGGCGCAGCTCGTAGACCATCTCCTCGTCGAGCTCGCCGACCCGCCTGCCGTCCTCGAAGATGTTCACGCTGTAGAGGCCGCGATCGGGAATGGTTCCCCCGCTCGTCACCGCCAGCGTCTGGGCACCGGCCCGGCCGCGGACGGTGCCGGCGACGCGGTCCCACACGATGCGCGCGCGCAGCTCACCGAACTCCTCTGACGGGTAGCGCCCGTCGAGCATGTCGAGCGTGGCCTCGAAGGCTCGTTCACCGAGGTCGGCGAACGGGTGGGCGCGCGTCACCGTGCGGCGCAGCTCGGCGACGTCCCACGTGTCGAGCGCTGCCATGGCCACGATCTGCTGGGCGAGCACGTCGAGTGGGTTGCGCGGTACGCGCGTCTCCTCGATGGCGCCGTCGAGCATGCGCTCGGCGATGGCCGCCGCCTCGACCAGGTCACCGCGGTGGGTGGGGAAGATGGTGCCCCGCGACACCTGGCCAACACCGTGACCGGCCCGGCCGATGCGCTGCATGCCGGCAGCCACGGTCTGCGGCGAGCCGACCTGCACCACCAGGTCGACGGCGCCCATGTCGATGCCCAGCTCCAACGAGGAGGTGGCGATGATCGCGGGCAGCCGGCCCTCCTTGAGCATCTCCTCGACGACGGTGCGCTGCTCGCGAGCGATGGACCCGTGGTGCGGCCTCACCAGGTCCTCCCCGGCGAGGTCGTTGAGCTGGCCGCTGAGGCGCTCGGCAAGACGGCGGGAATTGACGAACACGATGGTGGACCGATGCGACCTGATCAGCTCGAGCAGACGGGGCGCGATCGCCGGCCAGATGCTCCGGCGCGGGGGTCTCACCGCCGAGGTGTCGAGGTCGCGCTCGGCGCCCCGGTCGAGGTCGGTCATGTCGTCCACCGGTACCTCGATGCGCAGCTCCATGGGTTTGCGCATGCCGGCGTCGACGATGACCACCTCACGCTCGCGGCCGCCGAGGAAGCGCGCCACCTCGCTGAGCGGCCGTTGGGTGGCCGACAGCCCGAGCCGCTGCGGGTCGGTTGCGCACAGGGCGGTGAGCCGCTCCAGGCTCAGCGCCAGGTGCGCGCCGCGCTTGGTGCCCGCCAGCGCGTGGATCTCGTCCACGATGACGGTGCGGACGCTGCGCAGGGTCTCGCGGGCGGCGCTGGTGAGCATCAGGAACAGCGATTCCGGGGTGGTGATCAGGATGTCAGGCGGGTGGCGCACGAGGTCGCGCCGCTCGCCCGCCGACGTGTCCCCGCTGCGCACCGCGGTGCGCGCTTCATGAAATGAGCCGCCCCGGCGCTGCGCCTCCAGCGCGATGCCCGCCAGCGGGGCGCGCAGGTTGCGTTCGACGTCCACCGTCAGCGCCTTGAGGGGAGAGATGTAGAGGACGCGGCAGCGCTCAGCCTCGAGCGGAACCGGGGCGCGACCCAGGCTGTCGACGAACCACATGAACGCGGCCAGCGTCTTGCCGCTGCCGGTGGGTGCGCAGAGCAGGGCGTGGCGGCCGGCGGCGATCTCCGGCCAGCCGCGCTTCTGCACCTCGGTTGGGTCCCCGAGTGCGTCAGCGAACCACCGCTGCGCCGCCGCCGAGAAGAGGCTCATCGCGTCCACGCCCAGATGATCCCCCACGCGACGGTCAGGGCGGCTGCAGCGGCAGAGCGAGCTGGCCGGATCTGCGTGCTGAGCCGGTGGCGGTCCAGCGCCGCTCGGCCGTGCGCGAGGCGGGAGCGGGAGGCGGGGGCAGCCACGCTGGCAGGCTGCTGAGGATGGCCGAGAGCCGGACCTGGTAGTGCCCGGGCGCGGGTCGGTCGACGGAAGCGCAGGCCTCGCGGGTCATGCGCTGATGATCCAGGGGGCCGGCGACAACAGTGTGTCGCCGCCGGCCCTGGTGTGAGGAGGGTTTCGTCAGCTCTGAGGCTGGAGGACCGCTTCGATCTCGAGGGTCAGGTCGATGGCGTCACCAACCACCGCGAAGCCGTCGACCACGGAGCCGAAGCTGACACCGAAGTCGTTGCGGTTGATGCGGCCGCGCGCGGTGAACCCGGCGCGGGTTCCGCCCTGGATGTCAGGTCCGAAGCCGTTGATCTCGAGGGTCAGCGGCACCTGCTTGGTGACACCTCGCAGGGTCAGCTCGCCGTCGACGGTGTGCTGCCCGTCCTCGATGCGCACCGCCGTCGACCGGTAGGTCGCGGTCGGGTGGTTGGCGACGTCGAAGAAGTCGCCCGAGCGGACGTGGTTGTCACGCATCTCGCTGTTGGTGTCGACCGACGTCACCTGGATGGTGGCGTTCACCTGCGAGTCCCGAGGATCCTCGCCCGTCACGATCTCGCCTTCGAAGTCGCGGAAGTGCCCGCGGACCTTGCTCACCATCATGTGGCGGGCCGTGAACGAGAGGTCGGAATGCACCTGGTCGATGGTCCACCGGCCGGCGATGTACCCGGGAATCTCGGTGCTGGTCGGGGCGGCGGTGCTGGTCATCTGGTCTCCTTCAGAGCTTGAACGCTCAACTATTGCTGAGGACACTATCACCAGGTAGTTGAGATGTCAAACTTTTCAGGGGTACAATGTGACCATGGCTACCGCGACCGCCCCGACCTCGCTCTCCCACGGGGAGCTGCGCACCTGGCGGGCCTTCGCCCGTTCCGCCCGGCTCCTCTTCGCCCAGCTCGACCGCGACCTGTCGCGCGACGCCGGCATGGCACCGGGGACCTACGAGCTGCTCGTCATCCTCGCCGAGGCGCCCGATGGGGCCATGCGGATGAATGAGCTCGCGGAGGCGACCCTGAGCTCCCCGAGCCGGATCACCCACGCGGTGGAGCGGTTGGTCGACCTCGGCTGGGTCGAGCGCACCAGTTGCCCGAGTGATCGCCGCGGCTGGCTGGCGGTGCTCACGGACGCCGGTCACGCTGCCCTGCTGGCCACGGCGCCGCGGCACGTGGAGCATCTGCGCGCCCACTTCTTCGACGGCCTGTCCACGGAGGACGCCGCCCACTTGCGGCGGATCTGCGAGAACATCCTCGCCCGGCTTCCCAATGGCGGGTCCGCGGGCGGTTGCCCGGGCGCGTAGGCGGTACGGGGCGTATCGTCCCGTCGATGCCCGACAGCGCCGCGCCCACGACGGTCGACGGGCGGCCGCTGCTCGAGTCCCGCTGGCCGGCGACGCTGGCGGTCGTGGCGGCCATGGCGCTCTACGTCACGCTGCCCGCCTCGCTGCTCCTCGGACCAAGCTGGGTCCTGCCCGCGCTCGAAGGCGCGATCCTGGTGCCGCTCATCGCGACCCGACCGCATCGGCATGCCGGGGAGGCCGGCGCCAGCCGGATCGCCGCGATCGTGCTCATCGCGCTCGCCAATGTCGGCAACGTCGGCTCACTCGTTCTCCTGGTGCACGACCTGCTCATCCACCGCGGCGAGATCACGGGACGCACGCTGTTGTTCGCGGCCATCCAGATCTACCTGACCAACGTGATCATCTTCGGCCTCTGGTTCTGGGAGCTCGACGGTGGTGGACCGGCGCGGCGGCTCGGCGCCAACCCCCGGCCGCCCGACTTTCTGTTCCCGCAGCTGGTCAACGCCGACCGCGCGCCGCACGGCTGGCGCCCTCACTTCCTCGACTACCTCTACGTGTCGCTCACCAACGCCACGGCGTTCAGCCCCACCGACACGATGCCCTTGACGCACCTCGCCAAGGTCCTCATGGGCGTGCAGTCGCTCGCCTCTCTGCTCACGGTCGCGCTGGTGGCGGGGCGCGCGGTCAACATCCTCACCTGAGCAGATGAGCCAGCGCTACGAGAGCGGCGAGAAGTTCCTCCGCGTGATCCAGCTGTTCCAGCGGCTGTCCGACACGCAGACCGGGCTCACCACGCGCCAGCTTGCCGACCAGCTCGAGGTGACCACCCGGACCGTGCAGCGCTACCTCAGCACGCTGCGCGACAGCGCTGGCATCGACATCGAGGAAGTGGCCGGCCGCTTTCGCCTCGGCTCACGCAGCCGCCTGCCCGCCATGCAGCTCGACCACTACCAGGCGACCGAGCTCCTCCTGGCGGTGCGCGCCATGCAGCAGATGCGCTCCGAGCAGGAGCCCGCGCTGATCGGCGCGCTGGCACAGCTGGCGCGCGCATTGAGCGTGCCCGTGGTGACGCGGTACCTGCAGGGGCTGATCGCGGCGGCGGAACGGCGCCCCGCCGGTGGGGAGCGCCATGACATCGAACGAGTCGTCGTCGACGGCTTCGTGCTGCGCCGCTCCGTCGAGGTGAGCTATCGCGATGCCGAGGGCCGCGCGACGCGGCGCGTGTTGCGACCGTACTTTCTCGAGCCGCGCGCAGAGAGCCGGACGCTCTACAACTTCGCCCATGACGATCTCTCCGACGAGGTCCGGCCCTTCCGCATCGACCGCGTCCTCGACGCCAGGCTGCTGACCGAGACGTTCGCGGTCCCGGACGACTTCGACATCGACGCCGTGGTCAGTGGCTCGTGGGGCATCTGGCAGGCACCCGGGCAGGACGATGTCCACCTCCGCTTCGACCGCGCCATCGCCGAG
>DATBCJ010000122.1:0-2512 GCA_036270565.1 Candidatus Dormiibacterota bacterium
GGGCACCGGTTACGGCTGGGTCGCGGCCGCGGCGAGGCGCGGTAGAGTTGGTCGCGGCATGCGCGACATCCCATTGACACCGACCCAGCGCGCCGGCCGGGTGGAGGACACCCGTCCACTGCACCAGCGACTCCTCCCCGAGGGCGTGGACCGTCGTCCCGAGTGGCTGACGGTGAAGCTGCCCGCCGGCGACGGTTACGCACAGGTCAGGAGCCTGATGCGCGGACTCGACCTGGTCACGGTGTGCGAGGAGGCCCGCTGTCCGAACATCGCGGAGTGCTGGGGTCACGGCACCGCCACGTTCATGATCCTCGGCGAGGTCTGCACCCGCGCGTGTGCGTTCTGCGCAGTGACAAGTGGCAAGCGTGGCGGTGACATCGATGCGGACGAGCCGCGCCGTGTCGGCGCCGCGGTCGCGAAGATGGGGCTCGCGCACGCCGTCGTGACGTCGGTGGACCGCGACGACCTGCCTGACTTCGGCGCAGCGCTCTTCGCCGACACCATACGGGAGATCCGCCGGCAGTCGCCGGGGACCACCATCGAGGTGTTGACGCCGGACTTCAACGGCAGCATCGCGTCGCTCCGCGTGGTGATGGCGACCGTGCCCGAGATCTTCAACCACAACCTGGAAACGATTGCGCGGCTCTACGGGCGGGTGCGGCCCAAGGCTGGGTATCAGCAGTCCCTGACCCTGCTCGAGGAGGCCAAGCGGCTGGAGCCGCGGAGTCGCACCAAGAGCGGGCTGATGGTGGGCCTCGGCGAGGAGATGGATGAGGTGAAACAGCTCCTCGTCGACCTCCGTGCTCACGACGTCGAGATCGTGACCATCGGGCAATACCTGCGCCCCTCGCTCAGGCACCACCCCCTGATCCGCTTCTGGACGCCGGAGGAGTTCGCCGAGCTCAAGTCCTTCGGGTTGGCACTCGGGTTCAGCCACGTGGAGAGCGGTCCGCTGGTGCGCAGCTCGTACCACGCCCACGAGCAGGCGGTGGCGGCGAGCGCCGTCTGATCGTTGGCCACGCTCGAGCACGTCTGGCTGGGGCGAATCCCGTACCGCGATGCCTGGGGCCTGCAGCGCCGGCTGGCGACCGCCCGGGCGACCGGCGAGATCGGCGACGTGATGCTGATGGTCGAGCACCCGCCCGTGTTCACCATGGGGCGGAACGGCTGCAGTGAGCATCTCCTGGGCGGCCCTGAGCACCTGGTGGCGCGGGGCGCCGAGTACGTCGAGGTGGACCGCGGGGGGTCGGTGACCTTCCACGGCCCCGGGCAACTGGTCGCCTACCCGATCCTGGACATCGCCGGGGCGTTCCCGCTCCCGGGCGAGCCCCGGCTGGGCGACGTCATCGCCCACCTGCGGGCGCTCGAGGAGGCGCTCATCGCCACGGTGGCGCTGTACGGTGTGGCCGCGAGCCGGCGCCCACCGTTCACGGGCATCTGGGTGGGCGAGGAGAAGCTGGCCGCCATCGGCGTCAAGCTGGCATCCGGGGTCACCACCCATGGGGCGGCGCTGAACGTGAGCACGGACCTGGCGTGGTTCGCGGAGGTGATCCCCTGCGGGATCGCCGGGGCCGGGGTGGCGTCGCTGGCCACCCTGGGTGTCGCGCCGCTGCCGCGCCTCCACCAGGTGGCGTCACAGTTTGCAGCGGCGTTCGCCGAGGCGATCGGGCGCCGGCCGTGCCGGGCCGGCGACGCCGTCCGCGGGGTGATCGCGCAGGCCGCATCTGTCGCGGTCTGAAGGGCGCGCCACAACTCATACAGGGTTGCGGATTTGCGCGGGGAACATGAGATTCTCGCCAACAAGCCGATGCAAACCCACAAACCCCTGTTCAAGCGCTCTCAATACCGCTACCATGCCGATCCAGGATCGCCCACCCGCTCGGTTTCGCACTCCAACGTACTTCCACCCCCCGAGATGGGCGCGCTTCCCAAGGGATCCCTGGATGGCAACCTTCGTCCGCAACCGGGTGCTCAATCAACTGACCTGGGCCGATGAGGAGGAGGGTGTTCGGTCGCATCGTCGCGACGTGCTCTGCGAACTCGACGGGCTGCTCACGCAACTCGAGGAGGTCAACCTCCGCGGCGGCGCGGTGCCGAGTCGTGTCCTCATCGCCCTGCGCCGGCGTGGCGTGATGGCGCGCCCGGGGGTCAATCCGGCCGAGCTCATCGAAGCCATTTTCGGTGTGCAGGAGGCCTTCATGCGCCAGCCGGACGGCGCCAGCGAGCTGCTCATCCTCGAGGACCTGCGCCGGCGGATCGCCTAGCCACCCCTGCCGCGGCTGCCTGCTAGGCTCCCGCGGCGATGGACCTCGAGGTCGCCAAGCGCGCAACCGGTGAGGCGGCGGCCGCGCTCGTCGAGGAGGGGATGACGCTCGGTCTCGGCACGGGGACCACCGCACGGTGGTTCATCGAGGCGGTCGGCAGCCGCGTGTCAGCGGGACTGCACGTGACCGCGGTGGCCACGTCGCTGGCCAGCGCGGCGCTGGCGGCTCGCCACGGCATCCCGCTTGTC
>DATBCJ010000123.1:0-20869 GCA_036270565.1 Candidatus Dormiibacterota bacterium
CTCCGGGCGCGTATTGGTGAAGCGGTAGCCGATGCCGGGCACGGCGAGGATGTAGCGCGGTTGCGAGGGGTCGGGCTCGATCTTGCGGCGCAGGTTGCGCACATGGACGTCGATGACCCGCGTCTCGATGGGCCGCTCGTACCCCCACACCGCGGCGAGGATGCGGTCGCGCGAGAGCACCTCGCCGGCGTTGCCCGCCAGGAACGCGAGCAGGTCGAACTCGGTGTGGGTCAGCGTGATGTCGTCGTCGTCCCGGGCCACGCGGCGCTCAGCGGTGTCGATGACCAGGCCGCGGAAGACGAGCCGGCGCCCCTCGCCGTTGCGCGACGTGGTCTCGTTGACCTTGCGCAGGTGAGCGGCGATGCGGGCCAGCAGCTCGCGCGGCCGAAACGGCTTCTGGATGTAGTCGTCGGCGCCGATCTCGAGCCCCAGCACCACGTCGATCTCCTCACTCTTCGCCGAGAGGATGACCACGGGCATGCGGTGCCCGGCACGGCGGATGTCGCGGCAGATGTCGAAGCCGGAGAGGTCGGGCATCATCAGGTCGAGGAGCACGATGTCGGGGTGAACGGCCTCGACGGCGCCCAGGGCCTCGGCGCCCCGCTCGACCTCGGTGACGTCGTAGCCCTCGCCCTCGCAGGTCAGCCTGACTGCCTTGCGGACGAGGCTGTCGTCATCGACGACGAGGATCGTCGTCTGCCGACGTTCCACTGGAGCATCCTTCACAACTCTTGACCCCAGCACGATTCTAGGGGCGACCCGCACACTGTGCCGGGAAGGCTGTCGGAGTCGGTCACGAGTTGGGGCTGATACCATACGGGCCGATTTCGGGGGCGCCGCCTGCCTCTGGGCATGTTTGCGACCGCCAATCACAGGAGCCACCTCAGTGCAGACCACGGGTTCGCTGCAGGAGTCCGACCTCGCATCGCTGCTGCAGACAATGCAGTCAGAGCGGGCCACAGGCACGCTGACACTCGAGGACGGCGGCGACCAGGCGGCCCTCTACTTCCTGTTCGGGCACCTCTTCCACGCCTCCGGTCCCGGCGGCGAGGGCGAGCCCGTCGTGGTCACGGCGCTGGGTTGGCACGCTGGGAACTTTCGCTTCGACCCCCGCGCCAAGCTCCCCGCCGAGGAGACCATCAAGTCCTCGCCGGCCGAGTTGATCGCCGCCGCGGAGGGAGCCTCCCAGGCCGCTCCCGGGCAGAATGGTGACCGCGCCGGCGCCACGCCGACCCTCACCGCCATCGACGGCGAGGCCGGGGCGGAGGCCGAGCCTGTACATGCCCCCGCCAGCGAGGCGTCCGACTGGAAACCGGCTGCCAGCCTGCCGGCGGCAGAACCGGCGTCAGCCGCCCAGGGCAACTGGACAGCCCCGGCGTACACGCCGTCCGAATACGCGCCCGTCACACCGGCACCCACCGAGGCCCCAGCGCAGCGCCCGGCCGCCGGGGAGGCCGCCACGGGCGGGCTGCCCGCAGTCAGAGCCGGTAGCACCGCCGGCGGCTTCGTCGGATCGCTGCCGATCCCGGCGGGCAAGGTCCAGTACGAGGGCCTGAAGAGCGCCTTCGTCGACTTCCCGCGCCTGCTCCGCACCCTGCGAGGCGAGCGGCACACCGGCTACATCCGGCTCCTCAGCGGCGCCGCGACCGGCGTGCTCCTGCTCCGCGACGGCGAGCTTGTCGAGGCCGAGGCCGGGGACGACGGTGTCGCGCACGGCGAGGAGGCGTTCATCATCTTCCGCCGCCAGATGGACACCGGCGAGGGCGTCATCGACGTCATCGACCTCGACAGCGACACCGTCAGCGCGGTCGCCCGCCTGCTCACCGGGCCGGCTCTCTTCACCGGTCTGCTGGGCCGCTTCGTCAACTTCCCGGCTCTGCTGGAATACCTGGCCGAAGAGAAGGTCGACGGCTCGGTGATCGTGGCCGGCGGCTCCCAGGCCGGGGTGATCCTGCTCAGCTCCGGCGGCGTGCTCGCCGCCTACACAGCCGATGAGCGCGCCCCGCTGACCGCCACCGAGGCCGTCGAGGCTCTGGCGGCGGAGCGCACGGCGATCATCGAGGTCCGCGGCGATGACAGGTCGCGCAGTGGCATCGACGTCGAGGCGGCCCTGTCCCGGCCCCACTGACCTGGGGCCTCACCGGGGGAGACGTCTCCGCCGCACCGCCCGCGGCCTGGTCGGGTGCATCGGCGCCGGAGCCCTTGCCGTTGCTCTCAGCGGCTGCTTCTCGGCTCCTCCGCAGATCATCTCGTTGGAACCCAACCGGGGCTCGACCGGCGTCCCGGCCGACGCCCCCGTGCGGGTGATGTTCGACCGCCCCGTGCTCCACACCAGCATCGTCGGGCGCTTCACCGTCGACCACACCATCCCGGGGTGCGACCTGGGCGCAGCGTTCGCGGCGCCGTCCACCGCGCCCTGCTGGATCCACTGGCTCGACCCCCAACCAGGGTTCGAGCTGCTCCATGCGGGGGCGGTGTTCGCACCGCTGACCAAGTACACGTTCACGCTGGCCGGCGGTTTCAGCGATCCCCAGGGCGACCGCAACGGCCTCGACCACCACTGGGACCTGACCAGCGCCCCCGCGCCGCGCATCACCGCCACGGCCCCGGCGAACAACTCCGTCGACGTCGCGGTCGACGCGCCCATGGCGGTGTCATTCTCGGCGCCCATGGACGCCCCCTCGACCGCCGCGGCGGTCAGCCTGACGCCGGCCGTGCCGGGGACGCGGGTGGTGCGCAACTCTCTTGACCACACGCGTTTCGCCATCCTGCCGGGCCAGCTGCTCGACCCCGGTGTCGTCTACAGGATCAACGTCGACGGCACCGCCCGCGGTGAGGACGAACAGGTCCTCGCCGCAGCGAGCGCGATCGAGTTCACCACCGGTGCGCGGCTGGGTGCGCCCCACGCCGTCGTCCTCGCCGGCGCCCCCGCGGCCAACGCCACCGAGGTGCTGCTCCCGGCGCTCGCCCCGGCGGCCAGCGGCGACCCGGTGGCGGCGCCGGTGCTGATGCGAGCGCCACTCTGCACGGCCACGGACGGGTGTGGGGTGGTGGCGGCCCAGGCGCCCCTGTCGACCTACGAAGCCGCGGCCGTGGCACCGGACGGCACCCACATCGCGGTCGTCGTCGACGACGCCGTCACGGGCTCGGCCGAGCTCGACGTGGTCGACACCGTCCACAACACCACGCTCACCAGGGTGCCCGGCGGGGTGCGACCGTCGTGGTCCCCCGACGGATCCGAGCTCGCCCTTGTGAGCGGCTCGGAGGTCGAGGTGCTCGATGTCTCATCAGGGGTCGTGACCGTCGTCGACACTGGGATCGGGCTGCGCGCGCCCCCGCTGTGGTCGGGCTCGTCGACCCTGGTGCTCAGCACCGCGCCGACGGGGTCGGCGCCCGCCGCGGTGGAGCTGGTCAACCTGCTCGTCGGTGCGCGCTACTCGCTGCCCGGCGTTCCCGCCGGCTCGACGGCTGCCGCCGTGTCCCCGGCGGGGACACGCCTGGCCATCGCCGCGCCCAGCGGCACCATCCTGGTGGCGCCGGCGGCCGGCGCGTCGGGGACGGCGCAGCCCCTGCCCGGCCAGCTCGATGCCGTCGGCTTCGCCGGCGAGGGAACGCTGATCGCCGTCAGCCCGGTCAGCAACCAGCTGGTCCGCGTCAGCGTGGCCGGCGGCGACACCACGACGGTGAGCCTCTCCCCGGGACTCGTCGATCTCTCCACGGTGCGGGTGGGTCCCGACGGGCGCCGGGTGGTCTATCTCGGGGTCGACGCCGCTGGCACCACCCAGGCGTTCGTGGCCAACGCCGATGGCAGCGGAGCGCTGGCCACCACACGTTTTCTGCCCGGTGCGGGCCTCCAGGCGCAGACCATCGACTTCGCCGACTGACCTGGCCGCCGACGCGGTTTGAGTAGGCTGCTGCGCGTGGCCGTCACCCTTCTCTTCCTCATCGCCGACACCGGCGGCGGCCACCGCGCCGGGGCCACCGCGGTCGCCCGCCGCATCGAGTCCGACCGCCCCGGCGAGTTCGACATCCGCATCGTCGACCCAGTCGCCACCGGCTCCCCCGCGGTCCTGGGCCGCACCGCCGAGCTCTATGGACCCCTGATCCAGCACGCCAGCTGGCTGTGGGCGGGGATGTACCACGCCACCAACTCGCGCGCCGCGCTGAGCCTGCTGCGCAGGTCCGCGTTGCTGCCGGTGCGTCACACGGTCGCCGCCCTGCTCAGCTCGCTTCAACCCGCCGCCGTGGTCTCGTTCCATCCGCTGCTCAACCACCTCGCCGCCGCGGCCGTGCACGCGGGATCGTCGCCCCGAACACCGGTGCTCACGGTGATCACCGACCTCGTCGACGTGCACGCGGGCTGGGCCTGCCGCGACGTCAACGCGGTGGTGATTCCCTCGCCGGGTGGGCTCGACCGCTGCCGCCGCGCCGGCATCCCGGCAAGTCGCTGTCACCAGCTCGGCCTGCCCGTCGATGCCGCGTTCACACGACCACTGCCCAGCGAGGCCGAGCGGCGCGCGCTCCGGGCGAGGCTCGGCCTCGCCGAGGATCGCTTCACCGTCCTGGTCTGCGGCGGCGCCGACGGCTCGGGCAGCCTCGATCGCCGCGCCCGTGCGATCGCGGACGCCGGCCTCGACGTCGGCCTGGCGGTGATCTGCGGTCGCAACGAGCGCGCGCGGCGCCGGCTGCAGGGAATTGTCGACGCCACGGGGCGGCCCATCCCCGTGCACGGTTTCGTCGACAACATGGCCGACTGGATGCGCGCCGCCGACCTCGTGGTCACCAAGGCCGGCCCGGGGACCATCGTCGAAGCACTCTGTTCAGGGCTGCCCATGCTGCTGACCTGGTACGTGCCCGGCCAGGAGCGCGGCAACCTCGAATGGCTGGTCGACAGCGGCGCGGGGCGGTACGTCCCGGGGATGCGCCAGCTGGTCGATGCCGTGGCGGAGCTGTCCACGCCGGGGTCGCCGGGACTGGCCGCGATGCGGTCGGCGGTGGCCGCCTCGGCTCGACCCGATGCCACCGAGCGGATCGCCGGGCTGGTCACCGCGATGGCCACCGCCACGCGGACGGTGCCGTGAGCGCGCTGGTCCTCGCGGCGGTCGCCGACGGCGCCTGCAGCCTGGAACGGCTGCGCATCCATCGCTTTCGCAACTACGCCGAGCAGTCCGTGGAGTTCGGTCGGGGCATCAACGTGGTCGGGGGGCGCAACGCCCAGGGCAAGACCAACCTCCTCGAAGCGGTGGCAACGCTGCTGCTGACCCGGTCGCCGCGGGCGTCGACGTCCGCCGACGTGGTGTCCTGGGGAAGCGACGAGGCGCTCGTCGAGGCGCGCGTGCTCCGGCCCGCCGCCGACCGCACCCTGGCGGTGCGCTTTCGCCGCGATGCCGCCTCCGGCCGGGTGACCCGCACGGCGACGGTCGATGGCAGCCCCCGCCCTGCCCGCGACCTGCTCGGTCTCTGCCCGGTGGTGCTGTTCTGGCCCGAGGACCTGCAGCTGGTCAAGGCGGGGCCCGACGGGCGGCGCCGGCTCCTCGACGTCGTGCTGTCGCAGCTCGACCACCGCGCGGCGGCCGACCTGCTGCGCTACCGCCACGTCCTGGAACAGCGCAACACCCTGCTGCGCCAGGTGCGCGCCGGGACGGCACCGCAGGGCACGCTCGATGGCTTCACCCATGAGCTGGTGGAGAGCGGGGCGCGCATCCAGGTGGCGCGGGCCGAGCTGGTGCGCGAGCTCGTGCCCCACGGCCGCGAAGCCCTCGCCCAGATCGGCGGCGGCGAGGAGCTCGGCCTGCGCTACCTTGCCGACGGCGGCATGGAGCCGGACGGCGGCCGCCAGGCGGCTGCCGAGGCACTCCGCCGCACCCTCGTGCTGCGGCGCGACGAGGAGATCGCGCGTGGCGTCACGCTGGCGGGCACCCACCGCGACGACCTCGAGCTGCTCATCGGCGACCGCCCGGCCCGCACCGCGGCATCGCAGGGGCAGCAACGAAGCATCGTGCTCGCGCTCAAACTTGCCGAGGTGCGGCACATCGCCTCGCGCGCCGGCGTCATGCCCGTCCTCCTGCTCGACGACGTGCTCAGCGAGCTCGACCCCGTGCGGCGACGCGACCTCCTGGCCAGCCTGGCCGCCGCAGGCCTGCAGACGCTGATCACGAGCAGCGAGCCGCTCCCCGACTCGCTGCCGTCGGGCACACGTCGTTTCGAGGTGTCGGCCGGGCACGTCGAGGCCGTGGCCGAGAGCTGATGGACCGGCTTTCCGACCTCATCGACCCCGCGCTGCGCGGGCTGGGCGTGCGCGGCCGCGTCCGCGAGGTCCAGGTTCGCGACGTCTTCGCGGCGGTCGTCGGCCCGGCGCTGGCGCCGATGTGCCGCGCGGTCAGCCTGGAGCGGGGCGTGCTCCTGGTCGGCGTTGCCAACACCGCGCTGAGCCATCAGCTCCACCTCGACTCGGTTCGGCTGGTCGCCGCCCTCAACGAGCGACTGGGTGCGCAGGCTGTCCGACGCCTGCGATTCACTACCCTCGAGTCGTGACCGCGCAGCAGGGGGCGGCGGCCCCGACGCAGGTGGCCGATCCACGGCGCTGGAAGGCGCTCGCCGTGGTGCTGATCGCGACCTTCATGATCCTGCTCGACATCTCCATCGTGAACGTGGCAATCCCGAGCATCCAGCGTGACCTGGGCGCGACCTACGCGGAGATCCAGTGGGTGCTCGCCGGCTATCAGCTGGCGTATGCGGTGGTGCTGATCACAGGTGGACGGCTCGGCGACATCTTCGGCCGCAAGCGGCTCTTCATCATCGGTGTCAGCGGCTTCACGCTGGCGTCGGCTCTGTGCGGGCTGGCACAGAACCCGGTCATGTTGGTGGCGTCGCGCATCGTGCAGGGCCTGATGGCGGCGCTGATGTACCCGCAGGTGCTCTCCGTGATCCAGGTGGGCTTCCCACCCCGCGAGCGCGGCACCGCCTTCGGCATCTTCGGCGGCATCATCGGCATCGCCGCCATCTCCGGGCCGCTGCTCGGCGGCTTGCTCATCAGCGCCGACGTGCACATCGCCAACATCGCTCTTCTCTGGCGGCCGATCTTCCTTGTCAATTTGCCGATCGGCATCGGCGCCGTCATCGCCGCCAGCGTCTACCTGCGCGAGTCGCGCGCCCCCGACGCACCCCGTCTCGACATCCCCGGCACCGTGCTGGCCACCGCCGGCCTCTTCCTCATCGCCTTCCCGCTGGTCGAGGGCCGCGACGCCGGCTGGGCCCCGTGGACGTACCTCATGATCGTCGGGGGCGTCGCCGTTATGGCCATCTTCGGCCGCTACATCCGATCCTGTGCACGGCGCGGAGGCCATCCCCTGGTTGAGCCCAGGCTCTTCGGTGACCGCGCGTTCGTGGTGGGTTCAGCGATCGCGATGGTGTTCTTCGCGGGAATCCCCGCCTTCTTCCTGACCTTCTCTCTCTACATCCAGATCGGCCTCGGGTTCAGCGCGCTGCACGCCGGGCTCACCACGCTGCCCTGGGCGCTGGCCGCCGCCATCGCGTCGGGGATCTCCATCAGGCTCGCGCCCAGGCTGGGCAAACGGATTCTCAGCCTGGGTTGCATCGCGCTCGTGATTGGCATAGCCGCGCTCTGGCTCACCGTCAAGACAGCAGGGACCGCCGTCAACAGCTACGAGATGATCCCCGCCCTGGCGCTGGGAGGTGTGGGCCTCGGGCTGGTGGTGGCGCCGCTGATCAACATCATCCTGGCCGGAATCCAGTCCGGCTTCGCCGGTTCGGCGTCGGGCGTGCTGACCACGGTGCAGCAGATCGGCGGCGCGCTCGGCGTTGCGGTGATCGGGATCATCTTCTTCGGGCAGGTGAGCAGCTACGCGCCCGTCGTTGCCCAGAGCTCCGCGCAGCAGCTCTCGGCCCAGCTCACCGCGGCCGGGCTGCCCCCGTCGCTGGTCACCAGCACCACGCGGGTGTTCAGCCGCTGCTTCATCGAGCGCTCGACGAGCAACGATCCCACGGCCACGCTGCCCGGGTGCCCGAGCCTGTCCGACTCGTCTGCGGCAACGCCCTGCCTGGGTCCACCCCAGGGCTGCGCCGTCGCCCGGATCCTCCCCGCCGTGGCACAGGAAGCGGTGGCCGCGAACTTCGACAACGCCTTCCGCGATGCCCTCTACTTCGAGCTCACCGTCTTCGCGCTGGTGTTCCTGATGGTGTTCGTGCTGCCCAGCCCAACCGGCCTGTACGGCGCGGTGCCGAGGCCGGCCGCAGCGGCTGCGGCGTCGACGGCGCCGGTCGCGACCGGACCGGCGTAGGCCTAGGCAACGCCGGTCGGGTCGCCCGCCGTGGTGATGGCGTCCTCGGGGGCGTCGTGCTCGGCCTGGCCCTCGAACTGGGTGCGATAGAGCTCGGCGTACAGGCCACCGCCGGCGAGGAGGGTGGCGTGCGTCCCCTGCTCGACGATGCGGCCCTGGTCGATGACCAGGATGACGTCGGCCTCGCGGACCGTCGAGAGGCGATGGGCGATCACCAGGGATGTGCGCCCCGCCAGGGCGCGACGGAGCGCCTCCTGCACCGCGGCCTCCGACTCCGAATCGAGGTGCGCGGTGGCCTCGTCGAGCACCACGATGTCGGGCGCCTTGAGCAGGAGGCGGGCCAGGGCGATGCGTTGCTTCTCCCCGCCGGAGAGGCGATAGCCGCGGTCGCCGACGAGCGTGTCCAGCCCATCCGGGAGGGTGTCGACGAGCCCGAGGATCTGCGCGTTGCGAAGCGCCTCGAAGAGCTCTGCGTCGGTGGCGTCGGGCTTGGCATAGAGCAGGTTGGAGCGGATCGTCTCGTGGAAGAGGTGCGCGTCCTGGGTCACCACCCCGGTGATCGCCCGGATCGACGCAAGGGTGGCGTCGCGCACGTCGACGCCATTGATGCGCACCGCCCCGGAGCGCACGTCGTAGAGACGCGGCACCAGGTGGCTGAGGGTGGTCTTGCCGGCACCCGACGGCCCCACCAGCGCCACCAGCTCGCCGGGCTTGGCGGTGAAGCTGACGTCGAACAGCACCTGCTGGTTGTTGCTGCGCTCCAGGACCGCAACCGACTCCAGCGAGGCCAGCGAGACCTCCTCGGCGGCGGGGTAGCGAAAGTCCACGTGATCGAACTCGATGGTCGCAGGACCACGGGGAATGGCCACCGCGTCGGGCTTCTCCGCGATCATCGGCGCCAGGTCGAGCACCTCGAAGACACGGTCGAAGCTGACCAGCGCGGTCATGATGTCGACCTGCACGTTGGAGAGCGCCGTCAGCGGTCCGTAGAGCCGCGCCAGGTACGCGGTCAGCGCCACCACCGTGCCGACCATCAGGGTCCCCTGCGCCGCGAACACGCCGCCGACGCCGTACACCAGCGCGGTGGCGAGCGACGCGGTGAGCAGCAGCGCGGTCATGAACACGCGCGCGTACATGGCCTGCAGCACACCGATGTCGCGCACCCGACGTGCCTTGGCGGCAAACGCGTCCACCTCCTGGGAGGGGTGGCCGAACAGCTTGACCAGCAGGGCGCCGGAGACGTTGAAGCGCTCGCTCATGGTCGTGTTCATCTGGGCGTTGAGGTTGTAGGCCTCGCGGGTGATACCGGCGAGACGGCGGCCCACCCAACGCGCGGGCAGCAGGAAGATGGGCAGGAGCACCAGCGACAGCAGGGTGATCTGCCAGGACAGGAAGAACATCGCCACCAGCGTGATGGTCACCCCGATGACGTTGCCGACCACCGACGAGAACGTGTCGGTGAACGCCTGCTGCGCGCCGAGCACGTCGTTGTTGAGGCGCGAGATCAGCGCGCCCGTCTGGGTGCGCGTGAAGAACGAGATCGGCATCTCGTTGATGTGGCCGAACACCCTCGTGCGCATGTCGAAGATGAGTCCCTCGCCGACGCGCGACGAGATCCAGCGCTGGGCCAGGCCGAGCGCGGCGTCGAAGATGGCCAGCGCCGCCACCGCCCCGGCCAGGACGATGACCAGGTTGACGTTGTGGCCGAGGATGCCGTTGTCGATGATCGACCTGTAGATCAGCGGGTTGGCCGCGCCGACCACGGCGTCGATGATGATCAGCAGCAGGAACACCGCCAGGGCGCCGCGGTAGGGTCTGGCGAACGCCGCGATACGACGGACGATTCCGGCGGTCAGCTTGTGCTGCCGCATCGACTCGTCGCGCCGCATGGAGCGCATCAGGCCCCAGCCGCCCATTCCCATGTGCATGCCCATGCCGGTTCAGCCTTGTGTGTCAGGTCGGTTCGACATCGAGCATGACACCTCAGCGGCTTCCATCAGTCCGAGGGCACCACCTCGATGACCACCTTGCCGAACTTCTCCCCGGCGGCGAAGCGCTGGTAGGCGCGCGCCGCGTCGGCGAGCGGGAAGGTCGCCGCCACCGGCACGTGGAGGTGGCCGGCGCCCAGCCAGGGCAGCACCTCGGCCTCGACGCGGCGTGCGCACAGCGCCTTCTCCTCGAGCGGCCGGGCCCGCAGCATCGACGACATGATGGCTCCGCGACTGGCCATCAGCTGGTACAGGTTGAGCTCCGCGGTGGCGCCGGCCCCGATACCGATCACCACGATGCGGCCCCGGGTGGCGAGCACGGCGACGTTCCCGGTCATGTTGGGCGCTCCCACCAGCTCGAGGATGACGTCAAAGGGATCCGCATCGGCGAACTCGTCGGGGCCGATCACCGACTCCGCGCCCAGCGCGCGCACCTGCTCGCGCAGCCGTTCCGACCGGACCGTCGCCGTGACCCGCGCGCCGGCTCGAGCCGCCAGCTGGACGGCGGCGACGCCCACGCCCCCGGCCGCGCCGTGGATGAGCACCCGCTCGCCCATGCGCAAGCCGGCCTGGGTGAACAGCGCGTCGTGGGCCGTGACGAACGTCTCCGGGAACCCGCCCGCCTCGACCCAGTCGACGCCATCGGGCACGGGCATGAGCGCGCGCTCGTGGGCCGTGATCAGCTCCGCCTGGCCGCCGCCGCCGACCACCGCCATGACCCGGTCGCCGATCGCAAAGCGCTCCGCGGCAGGCCCCAGCGCCACCACCTCGCCGGAGAACTCGAGGCCGGGGATGTCCGGTGGGCTCCCCGGCGGGGCGGGGTACAGTCCTTTGAGCTGGTGGAGGTCGGCGTTGTTGATGCCGGCGGCGTGCACGCGGACCAGCACCTCACCGCGGCTGGGCTGAGGGTCGGGGCGATCGGCGACCTCCAGGCGGTCTGGTTCGACGATGGTGACCGCGCGCACCCACGGAGGGTAACGGACGGGTCCGTCGACAGAGGTCGCTCCGCGGTGCACGATCGGTACCATGGTTGACGACCAGCGCCGCTGCGCTGCACGCCGGCGCGATTGCCAGCTCCCATCACGAGGATTTCTATGCGCGCCCGTTTCCAACTGACCGCGGCGGCGACCGCGCTGGCGGTGGCAGCGCCGCTCGCCGCCTGCGCCGGCTCGGCCGGTCCCTCCGCCTCCGCGACCCCGCGAGCCGCCACGACGGCGGCCACCTGTTCAGGGCCGAGATCCGGGACCAATGCCGCGCTGACCGTGGCGCTCGCCGCCGCCGACCTCCCGCCGACCGCCTTCGCCTTCAAACAGACCGGCGACGGGCTGCTCGGCAGCACGCCCGGGACGGACGCCCGCGTGTTCGCCAGCGCCGACGGCCAGACCCGCGCCGAGGTCGACCTTGCCGCCGACACCGACAAGAGTGCCGCGGCGACCGACTACGTCGCCTACATGACCGCCGCCGCCAAGCAGGTTGCCAGGGAGTCGACGTCGACGACACCGCGGATCGGGACGCGGGCCAACGAGTTCGCCGGGTCCGACAGCACGTCGCGCAGCATCGTCTCGCTGTCGTTTGTGCAGTGCTCGGTGATCGGGGTGGTCACCATGGTGTCGTCCAACACCACGGTCGACCCGGCTGTGGTGGAGGCGGTCGCCCGCAGCCAGGTGGCCAAGATCAGCACCGCCGGCGTGTGACCTAGGGGACGCGCACCGGCATGATGATGCAGAGGTAGTCGTCGCGACCCGAGGGGCGGATCACGCCGGGCTGCAACGAGCCGTTGAAGCTGAGCTGCACATCGTCGGAGTCGAGCACGCTGAGCGCGTCGAGCATGTAGCGGGCGTTGAAGGCGATCTGCACGTCGTCGCCCTTGACGCTGGCGCTCAGTGGCGCCTCGTCGTCGCCCACCTCGGCCGTCTGCGCGACGAGGGTCAGGGTGTTGTCGCCGACACGAAGCCTCACGGGGTTGGCCGCATCCCGCGCCAGCACGGAGGCGGTCTTGGCCTCACGGAGCAGAGAGGCGGTGGACAGTTCGACCGTGGTCGTCGACTCGCCGGGGATGACCTGCGCGTAGTTGGGGTAGTTGCCCTCGATCAGCCGCGACGAGATCTCCACGTCCTTGAGGCTGAAGAACACCTGGTTGCGCTGGTCACTGAAGCTGATCGAGACGGTCGGCCGGGTGGGGTTGACGGCACGAGCCACCTCACTGAGATGGCGCGACGGCACGATCACCCCGCCCGAGAAAGGCTTCTCGCCTCGAGGATCGACGTCAAGCGTCTTGACCGCAAGGCGGTGGCGATCGGTCGCGGCCAGTGTCAGCCGCTCGCCATCCACCTGGAAGAGAACGCCGGTGAGGACCGGGGACGCCTCGTCAGCGCTCGCCGCCATCGCAGTCTGCGTCACCGCGTTGGCGAACACCGGGGCGTCGAGCTCGATGGACGCGTCCGCGTCACGCGACGGCAGCGGCGGGAACTCGACGGCGTCGATGCCATGAAGATTGGTGCGATGGACACCGCAGCTGAGGCGCAGCACCTGCGTGCCGGGGTCGAGCTCCATGGTGCACGGCGCCTCAGCGAGCGACGCGACGTACTCGGCGAGCAACCGTGCGGGCACGGTGGTTCGCCCGTCCGCCTCCACCTCGGCGGGGACGGTGGCGGCGATGGTGAGATCGAGGTTGGTTGCGGTGACGCGCAGGCCCCCGTCAGTGGTCTCGAGGAGCACGTTGCCGAGCACCGGCAGGGTGGAGCGCGGTGAGACGGCTCGCGAGGCGAGCGAGAGCGCTGAGCTCAGCGCGGAGGGAGAGACGGAGCACTTCATGCTGCCAAGGACCTCACGGTTTCTGGGTTGTCCCCAGACATTCTTAAGAGTGCGATACGAGTCTTAGAACAGCCGTAGTACGTAGTAGCGGCGGTTCGGTGGATAAGCGCACGAATCCCTTGTGCGAATGGGGAGATCGAGTCCAGCAAGCTGTGCACAACCGAGGCCCTCACCAACACTTTCCCACCGCAGGGTGGGCACCCCGGGCTGATGCACAGGTTTCGGCGCGGATATCCACAGCCCTCTCCCCCGCGTCCATCAGTGCTCGTGAAGCCGCTGTCGGATGTGGCGCAGGTCACTCTGCAGGCGCGCATCCTCGAGAACCAGGTCGGTGATCTTCTCGATGGCGTGCAGCGCAGTGGTGTGGTCGCGGCCGCCAAACGCGGAGCCGATCACAGGGAGCGACGATTCCGTCTCCTCGCGCACGATGTACATGGCCACCTGGCGGGGGAACACGATGTGCTTGTCGCGCCGCTTGCCCTTCATCTCCTCGACCGAGATGTTGAAGTAGTTGGCCACCGTCTCCTGGATGAGGTCGATGCTCACCGGGCTGCTGTCGCCGACCGGGATGATGTCGCGGAGGATCGTCTGGGCTGCCGCGAGGGTGACGGCGTGTCCGTTGATCGAGGCGTGGGCGAGAACGCGGATGAGCGCACCCTCGAGCTCACGGATGTTCTTCTGGATCTTGTGGGCGATGAAGCTGCAGACCTCGTCGGGCACGAGGGAGCCGTGGACTCCCAGCTTGGTGTTGAGGATGGCCAGGCGCGTCTCGAAGTCGGGGGGCTGGATGTCGGCCATCAGGCCGCCCTCGAAGCGGCTGCGCAGCCGGTCCTCGAGGGTGGGGATGTCCTTGGGCGGCCGGTCGCTGCTGACCACGATCTGCTTCTGGATCTCGTGGAGCGCGTTGAAGGTGTGAAAGAACTCCTCCTGGGTGCGGTCCTTGCCGGCCAGGAACTGGATGTCGTCGATGAGCAGGACGTCGACGGTGCGGTAGCGCATCCGGAAGTCGGACGTCCGGTTCTCCTGGATGGAGCCGATCATCTCGTTCATGAACTTCTCGGAGGTGATGTAGGCCACCTTGGGCGGCCGGCGATGGCCGGCGCGGACCGCATGGCCGATCGCATGCATCAGGTGGGTCTTGCCCAAGCCGACCCCGCCGTACAGGAACAGGGGGTTATACGCCTTGCCCGGGGCATCGGCGACGGCCCGGCAGGCAGCGTGTGCGAAGCGGCTGCTGTTGCCGACCACGAACGTTGAGAAGGTGAAGTTGGGGTTGAGCCGGGTGGCGTTACTGCCATCAATGGCAGTTTCACCGACGATCCCGTAGACGGGTTCGGGGACATCGGCGAAGGGCGCCGGCTCGTCGGGAGGCGGCACCGCGGCGGGATCAACGGTGATCACCACCTCGCACTCGCTGGCGAGCAACCCGCTGAGGATCTCGCGGATGACGGCGACGTAGCGCTCGGTGACCCAGTCCCGCGCCAGGCGGGTGGGCACGCCGATGGTGAAGGTGCGGCCGTCGCTGTCGACGAGCACAGCGTTGGCCAGCCAGGTCTCGTACCCGGGGCGGGCCAGCTGGAAGCGCAATTCCTCCTGCGCGGCCTGCCAGATCTGCTGGGCGTCCGCGCCGGGTGCGGTTCGAGTCTCGGCGTCGCCGGGCGAGATCACCTCCACCGCGCGGGGAATGCCCGTAGCCGACAAGATGTCTCCCCTGGTGGATCGCCGACCCAGGCCGTGCTCGCGAGTCGCTTTTGCACAGGATGTGCACAGACGTGGATAACCGAGCATGGCCGCGCCGACGGAAACGATGGCGGCGGCGATGTTGTGTGAACGTCGCCCGCCGGAGCATCGAGCAGTCTAGCAACGCGACAGGGCGCCCACAACGGGGCGCACCGCGCCGCTCCCAAAGGCGGGTGCCGCGGATTCGCTGCTATACTCCGCCGGCCACTCCAGCGACCGGAGCCCCATGCCGCCGCATTCGGCGCGCTCACTTCCACCGGTCGCCGATTACATCTCTGCGGAGCGACGGACATCAAGCGGACCTATCAACCCAAGAAGAAGTACCGGCGCAAGACGCACGGGTTCCGTATCCGCATGTCCACGCCCGGTGGACGCCAGGTTCTCAAGGCGCGTCGTCGCAAGGGGCGCAAGCGCCTCACCCCCGCGCCTCCACGGTGATCCCGCGACATCGCCTGCGTGGGCGACGTCGCTTCGCCGCGGTCAGGAGCCAGGGCCTGCGTGCTTCCTCACACGGCGTGCGCGCGCAGCTGTCCGCCAACGAGCTCGACGTGGCCCGCGTCGGGTTTGCGCTGGTCGGTCTGCGCTCGGCGGTTCGCCGCAACCTTCTCCGCCGCCGCCTGCGCGCCGCCGTCAGCCCGCTGCTCCCCGGGCTCCGCGGCCACGACCTCGTGCTCGTCGCCGGGGGGGAGGCGCTGGAGCTCCCCTTCGCGGCTCTGCGCGAGGCGGTGGCCGACGCCAGCAGCCGCGCCCTGGAGCGCTCGCGACGCGCCCCGGTGGCCTCGACAGCAGACAATGGTTCCATGATCCCGTCAATGGAGCCGCGACGGTGACCCGTCTCAGCCTGCTGCTGATCCGTGTCTACCGGGTCACCATCGGCCCGGTCTTCGCGGCCATGAGCAGCTGCCGCTACCAGCCGACGTGCTCGCAGTACGGCTACGACGCCATCGCGCGCTTCGGCTGGCGCCGCGGCTGGTGGCTGGCGCTGCGCCGGATCGGCCGCTGCCATCCGTTCCACGAGGGCGGCCACGACCCGGTGCCCGAGCAGTACGCCAGCTGGCGCGAGGTCCGCCGGCGCAAGCGCGCGGTGCTGTCGGAGGGTCACGTCTGATGCTGGGCGCCACCATCTTCGACGCCCTCGGGGTGCCCTTCCAGTACTGCCTCGAGCTCTTCACCAACATCTTCAAGCAGGTGGGGCCCCTCAACACCATCGGGGCCTTCGGCCTGGCCATCGTGGTCACCACGATCATCATCCGCGGAGCGCTCTTCCCCATCTTCGGGTGGCAGCTGCGCACCAGCAGGCGCATCCAGTCTGAGCAGCGGCTGATCGCGCCGCAGCTCACCGAGATCCGCAAGAAGTACAAGCGCGAGCCGCAGAAGCTCAGCGAGGAGATGAAGAAGCTCTACGCCGAGCACCAGGTCTCGCCGTTCAGCAGCCTCTCCGGGTGCCTGCCGGCGCTGGTGCAGATGCCGGTGCTGGTGGGGCTTTACCGCGGCATCACCAACGCCACCTCGCACCTCGGCAATTCAGTCGGCCACGGGTTCCTCTGGGTTGGCGACGTGTCCCAGTCAGCGTCGCATGCGTGCTGCGTCAAGGCGGGCAGCTCGAGCACCGACTGGTCGCTGGTGCTCAGTCAACCGACGGTGCTCATCCTGCCGCTGCTGGCGGCGATCCTCACCTTCGCGCAGTCGCGGATGATGATGCCGCCACCGCGTCCCGACATGACCGACCAGGAACGCACCATGGCCAATGTCACCAAGCAGATGTCGGTCATCTTCCCGGTGATCATCTTCGTGCTCAGCCTGAACTTCCCGCAGGGGCTGGCGCTCTACTGGGTCACCGGGACGCTGTTCATGGTCCTCCAGCAGTACCACCTGGTCGGCTGGGGATCGCTGAAGGTGCCGGCGTGGGTGCCCGGCGCCAGTCGCACCACCGCACTGTCGTACCCCACAGCGCAGCCCCGGACGCCGACCGCCGCTTCGCGGCCCGCGACCCAGGCCGCGATCGTTCCCGACGGCAACGGCCGCAAGCCGACCGCCGACGGCCGCAAGCCGGCCGCCGCGCTGGCCACCGGCGCTGTCAACGCGCCCCCGGCGCGCGTTCCCAAACGACGCAACAACAAACGACGTCGCTAGCGCGGGCCGGCCGGCGCGGCGAGGAGAGACTGAATTGACCGAAGCAGACGAGGGGGCGACAGAACTCGCCCCGGCCGTATCGGCCGCTGTCGAAGGCAGCGGCAGCACCGTGGAGGAGGCGACCGCACAGGCGCTGGAACGGCTCGGCGCCGGCCGCGACGACGTGGTCGTCGAGGTGCTCGCCCGGGGTGGTGCGCGCCCGGTCCCCGGCGAACACCTCACCTCCAGCCAGGCCAGGGTCCGGGTCAGCCGCGTCGACGAGCACACCGCCCGCGGCCGCGAGCTGCTGGCGGCGCTCCTCGCGGAGATGGAGATCCCGGCGCGCGTCTCGGTGCGGCGGGGCACAAGCCCGCGGGCGGGCGAGACGGAGGCCCCGATGATCCTCGAGGTCTCCGGTGACGACCTCGGCCTGCTGATCGGATGGCGCGGCGAGACCCTGCGCGCGCTGCAGACCACGGTCAACCTGATGATGGGCGACGACGAGCTCACCGCCCCCAGCCGCCGGCTGATCCTCGACGTCGAGCGGTACCGCGCCCGCCGCGAGGAGCAGGTCCGTGAGCTCGCCCAGCGCCTGGCCGACCGGGTGAAGGCCAGCGGCGAGCGCTACACCCTCGACCCCATGCACGCGTACGAGCGTCGCATCATCCACCTCACCCTCCAGGACGATCCCGGTGTCCGGACCGAGAGCAGCGGGCACGAGCCCGCGCGCCGCGTGGTCATCCACCCCACGGGTCCGGCGCAGGGCGGCCCACCCGCCCGTCCGGACCGGGGTCGCGCGCGCTGGTAGCAGCGAAGGGGGAGCAGGCCCCCCCTCTGCACACCGACACCAGCCACGTGCGGACGGTTCTCGACGGCGGGGTACGGCTCCTCGCCGCGCCGATGCGCGAGCGCGCCTCGGTCAGCGTCGCCTTCATGTTCGGCACCGGCTCGCGCGTGGAGAGCCCAGCTGAGTGTGGCCTGGCCCACTTCATCGAACACATGGTGTTCAAGGGGGGCGACCGCTACCCGACGGCCAAGCTGATCAGCCAGGCGGTCGAGGGCGTCGGGGGCGCGCTCAACGCCTCCACCGACCGCGAGGCCACCGTCTTCTGGGCCAAGGTCCCGGCCGACCGCCTCGCCGTCGGGATCGACGTGCTCGGCGACATGCTCTTCTGCCCGCGCCTCCTCGACGAGGACGTCGAACGCGAGCGGCAGGTGGTGGTCGAGGAGCTGCGGATGTACGAGGACAGCCCGCAGGACCACGTCCAAACCCTGTTCGACGCGGTGATGTGGCCCGACCATCCTCTCGGCTGGGACGTCGCCGGCACCGAGGCCACGGTGCGCAGCTTCACCGCGGCCGACTGCCGTCGCCACCTCGGGCGTCGTTACCGCCGCGACGACCTGGTGATCTCGGTTGCCGGCTCACTGGCTCCCGACCGTGTCGCCGAGCTGGTCAGCGCCGCCCTGGAGCGCTGGAGCCAGTCCGATGGTGCCCCCCCCGGCCCGGCAGCGCCCGCCACCCCGCCGGCCGGGTCGCCACTGAGCCTGCTCGACCGGCGTACCGGCCAGGCCAACGTCATCCTCGGGGCGAGGGCGCCCTCGTACCGCGACGAGCGCCGCTTCACCGCGGACCTGCTCAACATCGTGCTCGGCGAGGGGATGTCAAGCCGCCTCTTCCTCGAGCTCCGCGAGGAGCGTGGCCTGGCCTACGACGTCCACTCCTTCCTCAGCCGCGTCGTCGACAGCGGCGCGCTGGGGATCTCGCTGGGCTGCGAACCCGGGCGCGCGCTGGTGGCCATGCGCGCGGCAATCGCCGAGCTGCGCCGGCTGGCGGACGAGCTCGTTCCCGACGCCGAGCTCGAACGGGCCAAGGAGTACGCGCGCGGCAGGCTCGAGGTGCAGCTCGAGAGCACCTCGGCGCTCTGCAACCACCTCGGCCAGCAGGAGCTGCTCACCGGCGAGATCCTTTCCGCCGCCGCCATCGGCGAGCGGCTCCTCGCGGTGCGACCCGAGGAGCTGCGTGAGCTCGCCGCCGAGATCCTCGACGCCGGCCTGCGCGCCGCGGTGATCGGTCCGTTCCGCAAGGCGGAGCCGTTCCTCGAGGTGCTCAGCGCCACACAGTGAAAGGATGACCATGCAGTCAGAACGAACGCTCGTGCTCGTCAAACCCGATGCGGTGCAACGCGGATTGATGGGCGAGATCATCAGCCGCTTCGAACGGCGCGGCCTCCACCCGGTGGCGATCAAGCTGATGCAGGTGAGCGGCGACGTCGCCGCACGCCACTACGACGAACACCGCGGCAAGCCGTTCTACGACGGCCTCGTGGACTTCATCACCTCGTCGCCCCTGCTGGCGATGGTCTGGGAAGGGCCGGGCGCGGTCGCCATTGTGCGCTCGATGATGGGCGCCACCAACCCGGCCAGCTCCGCCCCGGGCACGATCCGCGGCGACCTCGCCGTCAGCCTGGCGATGAACGCCGTCCACGGCAGCGACTCCCCGGAGAGCGCCGCGCGCGAGGTTGCCATCTTCTTCTCCGACGATGAGCTGCTCGACTGGAGCAGCAGCAGCGCGCCGTGGGTGGTCGCCGAGGACTAGACGCTGCGCGACCGCGCAACCGCGGAGCGGCGGGCGCGGCGCCGGCGCCGCGCCGACAGCGCGCCGGCGAGTGGCAGCGCCACCACGACCGACGGAGTCACCGGCGTCAGCAGCAGGCCGGCGGGACCAGGGACCAGGGTGGGCCCGACCCCGAGGCCGAAATGCGCGAACGGGAGCACCCGGATGAAGGCCTTGGCGAGGATGTTCTTGCGTGGAACCAGGCCGAACATCCGCGAGTCACTCGAGAAGTTGCGGTTGTCACCCATCACGAAGTACTCGCCGGTCGGGATGGCGAGCGGCGTGGCCACGGTCGATGCCGTCCCGTTGGGCTGGCAGCAGAAGTTCATGGTGTCCCACTTCTGGGGAAGGTACGGCTCCTGCAGGACCTGCCAGGGACCCTTGCCCGCGGGCTTGATCATCACCGCGGTGGGATTGCGGTTGCCGTCGATCTCGATCGTGTCGCCGGGGAGTCCGATCACCCGCTTGATGAAGTCCTTGGTCGGGTCGCTCGGCGGGATCAGCACCACGATGTCGCCGCGCGCGGGGTCGCCGAAGTAGTACGAGACCTTGCTGGCGAGGAGAAGATCGTTGTTCTGCAGCGTGTTCACCATGCTGTCGCCGTCGACGCGCACCGTCTGCAGCGCGCTCCAGATGGCGATGTAGAGCACCACCGCGATGATCAGAACCTCGAGCACGTCGCGCACCAGGCCGTGGTGACGACGCCGCGGCAGCGGCACCGGCTCGGGGGGCGGCCTGTCGATGTCGTCGAGAGGACCAGGCTGCACGCGGCGTGATTATACGGACGGCAGTCTCTGTCACAGTCGCGGATCGTTGACAGTTGGGGCCGGGCGAGGCGCCGCGGCCGTCCCGGCGCCCGGGCTGCGGGCCCGGACGCGCGGGATGGGCCGGCCAGCGCGGCTGACGTGCCGGGGTGACGCGCTGCCACAATAGTGCTTCGGCCCGGCCGGGCCCCGCAGCATCACGTCAGGAGCGAGGGGACACAATGGCACTGCTGACCCAGACGCCGTACAAGGCGCGAGAGTTCGATCTCTCAGGCCTGGTGGGGATATCCGACAAGACGCTGGAGACGCACTTCGGACTTTATGCCGGATATGTCAAAAACACGAACACGCTCAACGAGCAGCTCGTCGAGCTCGCTCAGGGCGGCAAGGTGGGCACGCTCTCGTACGCGGAGATGACCCGGCGGCTCGGCTTCGAATACAACGGCATGGTCCTGCACGAGTGGTACTTCGGCAACATGACCAAGACCGCCGGCGGGGGCGAGATCTCCAGCTCGTCTGACCTCGGCCGAGCGCTGG
>DATBCJ010000124.1:0-2098 GCA_036270565.1 Candidatus Dormiibacterota bacterium
GTGACCGGCAACAGCCCGCAGCTGAGTGCGTTGCCGTGGAAGATGTCGGCGAACGACGGCGCGATCACGGCGCGGAATCCGTGGTCCTGCAGCGCCCACACAGCGTGCTCGCGCGAGGATCCGCAGCCGAAGTTGCGCCCGGCGAGCAGCACGGTGCCCCCTCGGTAGGCGTCGACGTTGAGCACGAACGAGGCGCGCTCGGCGCCACTCTCGTCGTACCGCCATTCGTTGAAGAGGAACGCCCCGTACCCGGTGCGCTCGATGCGCTTGAGGAACTGCTTGGGGATGATCTGGTCGGTGTCGACGTCGGAGCGATCGAGTGGCACCAGGGTGCCGTGCTCGCAGCGGAAGGGCTTCACGACACCGCCTCGGCGACGCGGGCGGTGAAGCGGCGTACGTCGGTGATTCGTCCCTCGACGGCGGCGGCGGCGGCCATCGGCGGCGACACCAGGTGGGTCCGCCCACCGCGCCCCTGGCGGCCCTCGAAGTTACGGTTGCTGGTGCTCGCACATCTCTCCCCCGGCTGGAGGATGTCGGGGTTCATGCCCAGGCACATGGAGCAGCCGGCGTCGCGCCATTCAGCACCGGCGCTGCGGAAGACGTCGTCGAGTCCCTCGTGCTCGGCCTGTCGCTTGACCAGCTGCGAGCCCGGCACCACGAGCGCACGCACCCCGGCGGCGACGCGCCGGCCCGCCATCACCTCGGCGGCGCTGCGAAGGTCCTCGATGCGCGCGTTGGTGCAGGAACCGATGAACACCGTGTCGATGGCCACCTCCTGCATGGGCGTCCCCGGCCGCAGCCCCATGTACTCCAGCGCGCGGGCTGCGGACTCGCGCTCCGCCGCGGTCGCGAAGCTGTCGGGATGCGGGATGCTGTCGGTGACCGCCACCGACTGCGCAGGCGTGGTGCCCCAGGTCACCGATGGAGCCAGCAGCGCGGCGTCGACCTCGACCTGGCGGTCGTAGCCGGCGCCGGGATCGGTGCGCAGCGTGTTCCACGCGGCCAGCGCCTCCTCCAACGCGTCGCCCCGCGGTGCGAACGGGCGGTCTCGCAGGTAGGCGACGGTGGTGTCGTCGGGGGCGATCATGCCGGCGCGACCACCGGCCTCGATGGTGAGGTTGCACAGCGTCATGCGCTGCTCCATCGACATGCCGCGAACCACCGCGCCGGTGTACTCGACGACGTGGCCCTGCGCGCCCGCGGTGCCGATGCTGCGAACCACGCCGAGGGCCACGTCCTTCGCGGTCACCCAGGGCGGAAGCTCACCGTTCAGCCGCACCTCCATGGAACGCGGGCGTGCGGCGCGCAGCGTCTGCGTGGCCAGCACGTGCTCGACGTCGGTGGTACCGATGCCGAACGCCAGCGCGCCGAAGGCTCCGTGGGTGGCGGTGTGGCTGTCGCCGCACACGATCGTGGTTCCGGGCAGCGTGAGGCCCAGCTCGGGACCGATGACGTGCACGATGCCCTGCCAGCGGTGGCCGACGCCGTAGCACACGATGCCGAAGTCGGCGCAGTTGCGGCGCAGGGCCTCGACCTGCGCCGCGCTGATCGGGTCTTTGATCGGCGCCAGCTGGTCGATGGTGGGCACGTTGTGGTCCATCGTCGCCACCGTCAGGTCGGGGCGGCGCACGGTGCGACCGGCGATGCGCAGGCCCTCGAACGCCTGGGGCGAGGTGACCTCGTGGACGAGGTGGAGGTCGATGTACAGCACCGACGGCCCGTCCGCGTCGGCGAGCACGGTGTGCGCATCCCACACCTTGTCGAACAGGGTGCGTGCCGTCATCGGCCGTCAGCCGCCGCCGACCCGGCGGTCTCCGGGGTGGGCCGCGCGCCACGCGTGACCCCGTCGGCCATGCGGTTGATGGCGTGCACGTACGCCCTGGCCGCGGCCACGATGATGTCGGTGTCGGCGCCGTGCCCCGCGGCCCGGACGTCGTCGCGGCGCAGCCGTACGCTCACCTCGCCGATGGCGTCGATGCCCGCTGTGACAGCCTGCACGGCGAACTCCTCGAGCTCACCCTCGACCTGGCAGAGCGAGTGGATGGCCCGGTAGGCCGCGTCGACCGGCCCGTCGCCGATGGCGGCGGCCTCGTGCGAG
>DATBCJ010000125.1:0-8362 GCA_036270565.1 Candidatus Dormiibacterota bacterium
TGCCCAGCCACGTGGCGGGGCGGCCGAGTCGCCGCGTCTGCTCCTTCCCGCCGTTGACGTCTCGGATCCCGTGGTCTCGATCGTCGTTCCCGCGATGAACGAGGAGTTGACCATCAGCGACTTTGTTGAGTGGTGTCGCGCCGGCCTCGAAGGCGCCGGGGTGGCTGGAGAGATCCTCATCGTGGACAGCTCCACCGACCGCACCGCGCAGCTTGCCGTCGGGGCCGGAGCGCGGGTCCTCTGTGTGCCCAAGCGCGGCCTGGGACGAGCGTACCTCGACGCCGTTCCCTTCATTCGCGGACGCTGGGTGATCATGGGCGACGCCGACTGCACCTACGACTTCCGCGAGCTTGCGCCCTTCATCGAACGCTTCAGGCTCGGGTACGAGTTTGTCATGGGATCGCGGTGGAAGGGCAGCATCGAGGAGGGCTCGATGCCGTTCCTGCACCGCTACGTCGGCACTCCGTTCACCACCAAGGTCCTCAACACCCTGTTCAGAAGCCGCTTCTCGGACATCCACTGCGGCATGCGCGGCATCACACGCGACGCTCTCCAGCGCATGCGCCTGCAGTCCCAGTCCTGGGAATACGCGTCGGAGATGGTGCTGAAATCGGTGCACATGAAGCTCCGCACCACCGAGGTCCCCGTGCGCTTCCTCAAGGACCGCAACGGACGGGTCAGCCATCACAAGCGCCTGGGCTGGTTCTCGCCCTTCCAGGCGGCATGGATCAACCTGCGGGCCATGTTCATATACGGCGCCGACTTCTTCCTGCTCAAGCCGGGTTTCACCCTGACCATGCTCGGGCTGATCATCGTCGTGCCCCTCACATTCGGTCCGGTCACGGTCGGGCCCTTGACCCTCTCGTTGTATTCGATGCTCTTCGGCGTGACGCTGACCGTCCTTGGGCTGCAGAGCTTCTACCTGGGCTGCATCGTCCAGGTGTTGCATGACTACACCGGCGAGGCCACGCGTCACTGGCTCTCGGTCTTTCGGTACACGCGAACCATGGGCGTGGTTGCCGCGATGTTCATCGTTGGCGTCGGCCTCGCCGTCGGGCTCATCGTCGACTATGTCGGCTCCGGTCTGCGGCTGTCGTTGAGTCACACCCACCAGATCTATCTGGCGATCACCGGTCTGCTCCTGGTGATGACCAGCTTCATGACGTTCTCGGCGACTCTTCTCATCCACGCCGCCGCCCTGCGCCATCCCCGGTCGGACGCGGACGGCCGGTGACGGGGACCACATGACCAGCTTTGCGGACCAGTTCATCGGCGAGTCGATCGCCATCCTGCAAGCCGTCGACAGCGCCGAGATCGAGGCCATGGCCGTCGGGCTCGGGGGGGTCCGCGACCGCGGCGGCCGGCTCTTCATCCTCGGCGTCGGCGGTTCGGCGGGCCATGCCAGCCATGCGGTCAACGACTTCCGCAAGATCTGCGAGTTCGAGGCCTACACACCCACCGACAACGTCTCGGAGCTGACCGCCCGGATCAACGACGACGGCTGGGACACCAGCTTCGTCGAATGGCTCAGGGGCTCGAGGCTGACCGGCCACGACGCGGTGTTGGTCTTCTCTGTGGGGGGCGGCAACCGCGAACGCGGTGTGTCCGTCAACCTGGTCAGGGCCCTGGAGCTGGCCCGCGAGCGGGGAGCCGCGGTCTACGGGGTGGTGGGCCGCGACGGTGGATTCACCCGCACTGTGGCCGACGCGTGCGTGGTCATCCCGCCGGCGTATCCCGATCGGGTCACCCCGCACACCGAAGGGCTGTGCGCGGTCGTCTGGCACCTTCTGGTCACTCACCCGGCCCTCTGCGTGGCGGCGACCAAGTGGGAATCCGTGACCCAGGTACCCGGATGACGACTCCCGCGCTGGGACGTGTCCTCATCGCCGGGGGCGCCGGCTTCATCGGGAGCTATTTTGTCGACCGCCTGCTCGGCGACGTCGCCACCGCCGGGGTCACCGTCTACGACAACTTCAGCTCCGGCCGCGAGTGGCACATCGAGCCGCATGCGGGCGACGCGCGACTGACGGTGGTGCGCGCCGAGATCGCCGACCGCGAGGCCCTCGCCGGCGCCATGCGCGGCCACGACACGGTGATCCACCTGGCCTCGAATCCGGACATCGCCAGGGCGATGACCGAGCCCACCGTGGACTTCTACGAGGGCACGGTTCTCACGCACGACATCGTCGAGGCGATGCGCGTCGCCGGGGTGGGTACGATTCTCTACGCCTCCGGAAGCGGGGTGTACGGTGACATCGGGGACGCCGAGGCGCACGAGGACATGGGGCCGCTGATCCCCGTCTCGACGTACGGCGCCAGCAAGCTCGCCGGTGAAGCGCTGATCGCCTCGTATTGCTACATGTTCGGCCTGCGCGGCCGCGTCTTCAGGTTCGGCAACGTCGTCGGTCCGCGCCAGACCCACGGCGTCGGCTTCGACTTCGTGCGCCGCCTGCTCGCCGATCCCACGCGGCTGCGCATCCTCGGCGACGGCACCCAGAGCAAGTCGTATGTCGATGTGGAGGACGTGGTCAGCGCGGTCCTGCTCGGCGCCGCCGACCAGTCGCAGCCCTTCCGCGCCTACAACGTGGGCACGGGTGATTACATCACCGTCACCGAGATCGCTCGTCTCGCGGTGGACGTTGTCGGCGCTGCGGCCGCCACCGAGTTCGAGTACAGCGGTGGCAGCCGGGGCTGGAAGGGCGATGTGCCGATCGTCCGCATGGACACGTCGCGGATCCGCTCGCTGGGCTGGAGCAACGCCCGCACCTCGCGGCAGGCGCTCGACGAATCGATGCGCGCGATGCTGCCGCTGGCGCGGTCGGGCGCACTCGGGTGAGCGCTCGGGTGCCGGCCGTGTTTCTGGACCGCGACGGGGTGCTCGTCGAGGCCACAGAGGTTGACGGTGTGCCGACGCCATCCACACAGCGCGGCGCGTTGGAGCTGCGGCCCGGTGTGGAGGAGGCCTGCCGGCAGTTGCGCGCCGACGGTCTGCTGCTGGTGTGCGTGACCAATCAACCCGACATCGCCCGCGGCACGGTCCGCGTGGAGTCGGTCAACGCGGCCAACGCGGAGCTGCAGGCACGGCTCGGACTGCACGCCATCCTGGTGTGCCCCCACGATGACGCCGATGACTGCGACTGCCGCAAACCACGGCCCGGCCTGCTGATCAGAGCCGCCGACACCCTCGGCATCGACCTGGCCCGGAGTGTCATGGTCGGTGACCGCTGGCGAGACGTCGAAGCGGGACGGCGTGCCGGTTGCGCGACCATCTTCATCGACAACGGATACCATGAGCGACGACCGGATCACCCGGATATCACAGCCGGCGGGCTCGATGAGGTGGTGCCGGCGATACTGAGGATCACGATGCCGCCCCCAATCGATCGCGAGGCAGCCGGCACCGTCAACGCTGCGGACCTCACCGTCGAGATCTTTGCCGACGGCGCCGACGTCGCCTCCATCGTTGCCCTGGCGGCCAACCCATTGATCAAGGGCTTCACCACCAACCCCACGCTGATGCGCGCCGCCGGGGTCACCGACTACGAGCGCTTCGCGCGCGAGGTGGTCGCAGCTGTGCCCACGATGCCGCTGTCGTTCGAGGTGTTCGCCGACGATTTCGACGGCATGGAGCGCCAGGCGCGCCGCATTGCGGAATGGGGCGACAACGTCTACGCGAAGATCCCGGTCACCGACACCACGGGCACACCGACGCGGGCCGTGATCAACGCGCTCAGCGAGACCGGCGTGCGCCTCAACGTGACCGCCTTGATGACGGTGGAGCAGGTGCGCTGGGTCGCCGACGCGCTCGCGGGTGGCCCGCCCGGTTTCATCTCGGTGTTCGCTGGTCGTGTCGCTGACACAGGCCGCGACCCCATCCCGATCATGGTCGACAGCCTGACCGTGATGGCGCCGCATCCGCACCTCAAGCTGATCTGGGCAAGCCCGCGCGAGATCCTCAACATCGTGCAGGCCGACCGCATCGGCTGCCACGTCATCACCGTCACGCACGACCTTCTCAAGAAGCTGTCGATCCTGGGCACCGACCTCGACGACTACTCGCTGGACACCGTGCGCATGTTCCACCGCGACGCCGCCGGCGCGGGGTTGTCGCTCTGACCGCCGGCGTCGGCACCGCACCGTGCTGATCACCCGCACACCGCTGCGCATCTCCCTCGGCGGCGGCGGCACCGACCTGCCCTCGTACTACCTCGAGCACGGCGGCGTGGTGGTGTCGGCGGCGATCGACAAGTACATCTTCATCGCCATCAACCGCACCTTCACCAACGACTACTTCATCAAGTACTCGGAGCTGGAGAGGACGGCGTCGGTCGCCGAGATCAGGCATCCGCTGGTGCGCGAGGCGCTGCAACTGCACGAGGTCGGTCCCGGGCTCGAGCTGGTCAGCCTGGCCGACATCCCGGCCGGCACAGGGCTGGGCTCGTCCGGGGCGTTCACCGTCGGCCTGCTCCGCGCGCTCTACGCGTTCAAGCGTGAGCACGTCTCCGCCAACACGCTCGCCGAACAGGCCTGCCACATCGAGATCGACCGGCTGGGTCGCTCGGGTGGCAAGCAGGACCAGTACATCGCCGCCTTCGGCGGGGTCACGTGCTTCGAGTTCTGCCGCGACGGGCGCGTGCAGGTTTCGCCGCTGCTGATCTCGCAGGACACCCTGCACGACCTCGAGGAGCACCTGCTGCTCTTCTTCACGGGGTACGCACGCGACGCTGACGTGATGCTGGCCGACCAGCGGAAGCGGACGGAGGCGGGCGACACCACGATGATCGACAATCTCGCCGGCATCGCCGACATCGGCCGGCGTATCAAGGCCGCGCTCGAGCTGGGCGACACGCGCGGCTTCGCGGCACTGATGCACGAGCACTGGCAGTTGAAACGCGACAGGACAGCGGGTATGACCAGCTCTGACACCGACCGCTGGTACGACCTGGCCATGGCCAACGGGGCGCTCGGCGGCAAGCTGGTGGGCGCGGGCGCAGGTGGTTTCCTGATGTTCTACGCGCCCGAGCCGGCGCGGCTGCGCGCGGCGCTGGCGCGCGAGCGCCTCGCCGAGGTGCGCTTCCACTTCGATTTCGACGGTTCGACGATGGTCGCCCGAGGCTGACGTGCTTCCCTGCGTGGTGCTTGCCGGCGGGCTCGGCACGCGCATGCGTCCGGCCACGGATTCGCTGCCCAAGTCGTTGTTGCCCGTGCTGGGGAGACCGTTCGCCGAGCTCCAGCTGGAATGGCTGGCGCGCGCGGGTGTGGAGCGGGTCATCTACAGCATCGGCTTCGAGGGCGGCCAGGTGCGTGACGTCGTCGGGACCGGCGACCGCTTCGGTGTGCGTGTCGACTACGTCGACGAGGGGGATGACCTGCGTGGCTCCGGCGGGGCGCTCCGCCTGGCGCTCGACGCCGGGGTGCTTCCCCCCCGGTTCTTCGTCCTCAACGGCGACTCGTACCTGAGCGTGCCGTTCACAGACGTGGAGAGAACCTGGCACGCCTCAGGCTTGCCCGCGATCATGACGGTGATGCGCAACAACAACCGGTGGGACAGCAGCAATGCCACCTTCACCGATGGTCGCGTGTTCTACGACAAACGCGCCAGCGCTGAGGCGCGTGCGGCGATGGAGTGGATCGACTACGGGTTGTCCGCGACATCGTCGGACGTGATCGCGGGCTGGCTCCGGCCCGGCGACCACGCGGACCTCGCCGACCTGTTCCATCAGCTCAGCGTCGACGGCAGGCTCGCCGGGTACGAGGTGGCCGACCGCTTTTACGAGATCGGTTCGCCGACCGGGCTCCGTGAGCTCGAGGATCACCTGCGCGAGGGTGTCCGTTGACCGTGGACCGCGACCTCCGCTCGCGCGCCTTCGGGCAGGACCACACCCCGACGGCCGTGGATCGATTCGGCGTCTGGCTGTCAGCTCGGCGGATGCACCGAGCCAGTGGCGGCTTCGATGGAAAGCGAGTCGCCGACGTCGGCTGCGGATACCACGCCACCTTCGCGCGCACGCTGCTGCCCACGGTGACGGCCCTGGTGCTCGTCGACGTCGCGCTGGCGCCGGACGTCCGGGCGAAACCAAAGGTGCAGCCGATCGAAGGCCGGCTGCCGGAGGCGCTTGCGGAGATTCCGAGTGGCTCTCTCGAGGTGGTCATGTGCAACTCGGTCATCGAGCACCTCTGGACGCCGCAGGAGACGATCACCGAGCTGGCGCGCATCACCGCCGCCAACGGCGTCCTGCTCATCAACGTGCCCAGCTGGCGAGGCAAGTGGTTCCTCGAGCTGGCCGCGTTCCGGCTCGGGGTCAGCCCCCCCGATGAGATGAATGACCACAAGACCTACTTCGATCCACGCGACCTCTGGCCACTGCTCCGTCGCGCCGGCTTCCGCCCCGACAGCATCCGCTGCTTCCGCCACAAGTTCGGCTTGAACACCTTCGCGGTGTGCCGAAAGGACGGGGGATGACGACGCTCAGCGGTTGACGGCGGCCATGTCCCAGTGGCGCTGGCCCCGGACGGCGTCGCGCGGCACCGCCGCCTCCAGCCGGGCGATCTCGTCGGCGGTCAGCTCGATGTCCGCGGCCGCGACGTTCTCCTCCACGCGTGACGGCTTGGTTGTCCCCGGGATGGGCACGATGTGGTCGCCCCGGTGCAACAGCCACGCCAGGGCGAGCTGAGCCGGCGTGTGTCCGCGTTCGCGGGCGACCTCGGTCACCCGCTGCGCCAGCGCGACGTTGGCGTCGATGTTGGCCTGCGCGAAGCGGGGAAACCTGGCGCGGCGGGTGTCCTCGGCGGCCATCGACTCCGCGCCCGAGATGGTGCCGGTGAGGAGGCCCCGTCCCAGCGGGCTGTAGGCCACGAAGCCAATGCCCAGCTCATCCAGCGCCGGCAGCACCTCGTCCTCCATGTCGCGCGCGAACAGCGAGTACTCGCTCTGCACCGCGGTGATGGGGTGGACGGCGTCGGCGCGGCGAATCGTCGACGGCGCCGCTTCGGAGAGCCCGAGGAAGCGCACCTTGCCGGCGGCCACCAGCTCGGCCATGGCGCCGACGGTTTCTTCGATGGGGACTCGGCTGTCGACCCGATGCTGGTAGTAGAGGTCGATGTGGTCGGTGCCCAGCCGCTGCAGGCTGGCGTCACAGGCGCGGTGCACGTGCTCCGGCGACCCGTTGATGGCCTGGGTGCCATCGGCCAGCCGCTCAAAGCCGAACTTGGTGGCGAGCACCACGCGGTCACGGCGGCCGGCGATGGCTCGGCCCACCAGCTGCTCGTTGGTGAACGGCCCGTACATGTCGGCGGTGTCGAGAAGATCGATGCCCAGGTCGAGCGCTCGATGGATGGTGGCGATACCCTGGTTGTCGTCGCGGTCGGCGGCGGTGCCGTAGAAGTCGGACATGCCCATGCACCCAAGTCCGATCGCCGACACCTCGAGATCCCTGAGCTTGCGTCGCTTCACCTGCTTGCCTCCTCGTTGCTGGTATCCGTGCCGGTGTCCGGCGAGATCTCGGTGATGAGTCGCGCCGGGCGGTCGTAGAAGATGTAGTTCCAGGCCCAGTTGAGCAGCACGACCGCCTTGCTGCGGAAGGTGATGATGTACAGGAGGTGAACGAACAGCCACATCAGCCAACCGATGAAACCGGAAAGCCGGATCGGCCCCAGCTGCACCACCGCGTGGTTGCGGCCCACCGTCGCCATGGTGCCCTTGTCACGGTAGCGGAAGGGCGTGGCCGCGCCGCCGCCCAGCTGGGCGATGACATTGCGCCCGGCGTGCGTTCCCTGCTGGATGGCGACCGGGGCGAGCATCGGCAGCGTGTGCCCGCGGTCGACCAGTTCGGCCATGTCGCCGATCACCTGCACCTCATTGTGGCCCGCCAACTGCAGGGTGGGTCGCACCGCCACCCGGCCCAGCCGGCCCACCTTCTCTGTGAGCTGTTCACCGAGCCACGATGCGCGCACCCCCGCGGTCCAGATCACCGTCGCGCTCTCGATGCGGGTGCCGTCGTCGAGCCTGATGCCGCGCTCGTCGGCTCCCACCACCGTACGGCCGAACACCAGCTCGACGCCGCGACGGCGGAGCACGTCGGCGGCCTTGGCGGCCAGCCGCGGGCGGAAGGCCTCGAGCACGCGGGAGCGGCCCTCGACGAGGATCACCCGCACCGGCGCGAAGTCCAGCCGCGGGAAGTCCTTGGGCAGGAGGTGGGAGAACAGCTCGCTGAGCGCGCCCGCGAACTCCACGCCGGTCGGCCCGGCGCCGGCGATGACGAAGGTCAGCAGGCGGCGGCGCTCGCGCTCGTCGGCGCACTCGGCGGCCCGTTCGAACCGTTCGAGCACGTCGCCGCGAAGCGTCAGCGCGTCGTTGAGTCCC
>DATBCJ010000126.1:0-16231 GCA_036270565.1 Candidatus Dormiibacterota bacterium
GGCGAGATCCCAGCAATCGCCAGGGGCAACGTGATGTTGTCGAGTGCATTGAGGGTTGGTACCAGGTTGAAGCTCTGGAAGATGAAGCCGACACGACGGCGGCGCAGGAGCGTCAGCTCGGTGTCCCTGAGCGCGCCGAGCTCGGTATCACCGATGAACACCTGGCCGGACGTGAGCGCGTCGAGCCCGGCGAGGCAGTGCAGCAACGTGGACTTCCCCGACCCTGATGGACCCATGATGGCGGTGAAATGGCCGGCGGCGAACTCGACCGTCAGGTCGTCAAGCGCGCGCACCGCCGCATCTGCGCGGCCGAACACCTTGGTTGCGTGGACAGCTCGCGCGGCCGGCTTCGCACCGGTCGCGGGCGTGGAGGCAGGGCGCGCGGCAAGCTCCTCGGTCACGTCGTGCATGGTAGGCAATGGAAGGCGCCCTGCGACCAGGCTGTCGAACCCAGCGCCCGCGGTCAGTCTGCCGGTCCGTCGACGTCTACCACCACGGGAGCGTGGTCCGACGGCAGCTTTCCCTTGCGAGCCTCGCGGTCGATGTACGCGTCCTTGATGCGCGCCGCCAGGCCATTGCCCAGCAGCACCAGGTCGATGCGCATGCCCATGCCCTTGTGGAAATTGCCGGCGCGGTAGTCCCAGTACGTGAACGGCGCCCCCTTGAGCGCGCGCGGCACGACGTCGTGCAGCCCGAGGTCGAGCAGTGCGCTCAGCGCTGCACGTTCGGGCGGGCTGGTGTGGGTCGACTCGACGAACGCAGCCGGGTCCCACACGTCGTCGTCACCCGGTGCAATGTTGAAGTCGCCACACACCGCCGTCGGCCGACCGCCTGCCAGGTCTGTCGTCAGGGCCCCGCGCAGCGCCGCCAACCACGCCAGCTTGTAGGTCAGGTGCGGGCTGTTGAGCGCGCGCCCGTTGGGCACGTACAGCGACCACACCCTCACCCCGCCACAGGTTGCGGCGATCGCACGTGCCTCCACATCGGGAAATCCCGGCTCACCCGCAAAACCGCGGCTGACGTCCTCCAGCCCCACGGATGACACCACGGCCACGCCGTTCCACTGGCCGATGCCATGGGTGGCGACGTCGTACCCCAGCGCAGAGAACTCGTCTCGAGCGAATGCCGCGTCAGAGATCTTGGTCTCCTGCAGGCAGAGCACGTCCGGCCGTGTCGTGGCCAACCAATCGATGACGCGCGGCATCCGTGCGGCGAGGGAGTTCACGTTCCAGGTGGCGATCCTCATACCCTGAGAATGGCGGCCCCGGGTTGCCGCCGTCAAACCGGCATCTGTGTGCTGCTACCGCGGTTCCGGAATCACCGTGCGCAACCCCAGGTCAGGGTGGCGAACAGCGGGGGCGGAAGCCCGCCGTGGCCAGGCAGCGATCACCACCCCCGCGATCAACACGAACGTGAAGATGTGCAGAGGCTTGAACACCAGCCCCTGCACCCAGTATGTGTCGATGGCCGAGAGGTCGAGAAGCACGGCGCCGGCGAGCAGGATGGCGGCCTGGGCGCGGATTGAGTCAGGTCCCGGGTCACCGCGCCGGCGCGGCATCGGCTCGGTCTGTGCACGGCCCAGCACCAGCGCCACCAGCACGATGACGAGCGCGCAGTCCTGCGCGTAGAGGTGGGGGTCGAGGAGCAGGCCGAGACAGACTGCGGCGAGCACATGGCCGAGGCGCATCGGCCGGTCGCGCCAGTGGGTGCGCATCGCCCACGCGTAGAAGCCGACAAGGATCGCCGCCAGCAGCGCGGTGGCCGCGTCCACGGCCAGCGCATTCTGCTGGCCGAACAGCGTCGCCGCCAGCCCGATCAACCCCTCCATGTTGGGCAGCGCGCCCTCCCACGCCGTCTGTCCGGCCGCCCCGGCGCCACCGGCATGCGCGGCCACGACGTCGCCGAGGTAGCGGACGTAGTTGAGGTTGGACTCGAGCCCGGTCCAGGGCAGAGCCGCCACCGTGATCGCGACGACGCCGCCCGCCATGGCTGCCGCAACTCGCCAGTGTCGGGTCAGCAGCAACCACACGAGCACCAGGACGAGGAGTGGGGGCTTGAGCCACAACACGCTCAGCGCGATCCCCGCAAGCAACGGCTGGTTGCGGCGCGCCGCGACCAGCGCGCCGAGGCAGCCGAGCAGGAGGACGAACGACCACTGTCCCTCGGTGAATGTCTGGTACGCGGGGAACGTGGCCAGGACGACGAGGATCGCGAGGCCGCGGATGCGGATGTCCCGGCCGGCCGAGAGCACCATCGCGCACGCGACGGCAAGCGCGACACTGATGAGCAGCCACACAAGCCGCGCCGTCGACTCCGGCATCGCGGCCAGGGGCGACAGCAGCGCCGCCGCTGCGGGCGGGTTGATGAAGGGCATGTAGCCGGCGTAGCCCACCGGGTGGGGATACAGCTGGCGCTGCAGCGCGGTCAGTGTCCCGGCGTCGTACAGCGCCGGGGCATGTCCACCGTGGATCAGCGTCGCGGCTGAGTAGAACGCGAAGAAGTCGTGATGGCCGGACGGGGTGATCGGGCCACTGAACTCCGAGACGGCCGATTGGATCCAGACGGCGCCGATGGCGGAGACCGCGGCGAAGCCCAGCACCAGCAACGCCACGGCGTGTCGCCCGATGAAGGAGCGCAGCCGGCCGCCGCCGGCGACCGGGGTCGACAGGGCAGCGAACCACGACCGCGCCGCGTCTCCTACCGCCACGCCACCGATCCTACCCCGGTCGCTCCCCAACCGAGACCAGCTCGTCGATCCAGGTCAGTGCGGCCTGCCAGGCCGGCGTGGCCGGGTCGATGGGCTCGAAATGGCCGACGTGCTCGAGAAGCAGCAGGTCGCCACGGTCGCCGGCCGCGGCTGC
This sequence comes from Candidatus Dormiibacterota bacterium, assembly GCA_036270565.1. GTDB lineage: Bacteria > Chloroflexota > Dormibacteria > Aeolococcales > Aeolococcaceae > Aeolococcus. Next base: position 2,862 of record DATBCJ010000126.1, read on the forward strand.
CTGCCCATGGAAGTCGGCGCTGAGCTGCCAGGGCACCGAGTCGTCCGCGGTGCCGTGCAGCAGGAGGTAGGGGACGCCCAATGGCAGCAGGCGCGGTGGCGACGCCTCTGCGTAGAGGAGCGGCCAGTGGTCGGGCCCGCCGCCGGCGAAATCCACGGCGGCGCGGTCGCTCAGGCCCTCGCGAGCCGCCTGCTCCAGGTCGCAGACGCCGGCGAGGGCGATCACCGCAGCGGGCGCGAGCGAGGGCGAACCACGGTGGCGGTGCCGCCCGGCGGCGCACAGTGCGAGGTGTCCCCCGGCGGAATGCCCCACCAGGATGACCGGGCCCAGACCCCCCTCGCGCTGCCGCGCCAGCTGTGCGAGGTGGTCGATGGCCATTGCCACGTCGTCGATGGTCCGCGGCACGCCACCCCCGCTGCCCACCCGGCGGTACTCGACATTCCAGGTGGCGATGCCCTCCTCTACCAGGGCCACGGCGAGCAGCTCCATGAGGTCGCGTCGGTACCGGTCCCGCCAGTAGCCGCCGTGCAGCAGCACCACGCAGGCCCGCGGTCGCGTCCCCGGGACGCGGAGGTCGGCCACGCATTCCGGGCTCTCACCGTAGGCATGCGTGACCATCGGTGGGGTGCGTGCCACGGGTTGAACGCCCTCAGCGCTGCGCGCGGCGGATGCAGTCCGCCAGCGCGACGCCACCCAGCGCGGTGCCCAGGAAGACGCGCGGCGTGGCGACGCGATTTCGCAGGTGAATCGCGAGCATGGCCACGCTGCCGGCGAATGCGGCGCCGGAGAGCGCGACCGTGGCCGGGGTCGGCTTTCCACCCCCTTCATGCGCCGTGCGCGTTGCGAGTGTGATCCACATCGCCAGGAACGCGACGCTGCCCACGGCGCGTCCGGGTGCCGACCGGAAGAGCCCGGGCCGGCGGAGCAGGAAGACGGCCGTGTCGGCGGAGCCGGCCACGGCGGCCGGAAATGCGAGGTTGGTCGACCCTGGCGTCATCGCTGGCGGAATATACGCCGGGACGGCCTCGGCCAACGCCGACACTCCGAGCCGGGGACGCGACCGTATCGTGATCGCCCAGCGACAGCGTGCGGCGACACTTGCGGGGTGCCTGGCACGACCGATCAGCGACTCGGCGTCCTCACCCACCTCGGCCAACGCCTCCCCGGGATTCGAACTCCGGACGAGGCTGCGCTGGAAGTGGTGCGCGCCGTCGCGCCGCTCGAGATCGCCGCGGCGGTTGTGGCGGTGCACACCGACACGGGGCTGATCATGGCGGTCCACATCCCCCCCGGGGTGTCGACCAGGCTGTCCAGCGGGATGGGGGCACAGCTGGTTGGGTTGAAGATCCCGCTGGACGCCATCGAGTCGCTGCGACAGCCTGTCCGGCTGCAGAGGCCATACTCGGGCGTCGCCGGCGCGACGGGCACGCTGCGGAGGCTGGCTGCCGACTCGGCGCTGGCACATGCGCTGCCCTACTCGACCGATGAGGGGTCCGTCACCACCGTGCCCGTGGTGCTCCACGACCGCGTGGTGGCGGTGCTCGCCGTGTGGGGACCCGGCTGCTCGGCGGAGATCACCCCCACCCTCGAGGCCGTGGCCACGATGCTCGCGGGGTCGTGGGAGACCGACAGCGAGCTGGCGGTCGAGCGGTTCCCCACCCTGGCCACCTCACCCTCGCAGACCGAGCAGCTGCGCGCCGCGGTGAACTCGCTGCTCGGTGACGAGTGCATCGCCGCCGCGGTGCAGCCGATCGTCCGCCTCTACGACCGCATCGTCATCGGCTACGAGGCCCTGGCGAGGTTCTCGCCGCGGAAGCACATGGCCTCGCCTGATGAGCTCTTCGCGGCGGCGTCGCTGCTGCACATGCAGGCCGACGTCGACCTGGCCTGTATGCGCGGCGCGCTCTCCGAGGCGCCCAGCGTGGGCGACGCGGACCTGTTCATCAACGTCCTGGTCGGGACCCTGCTCGACCGCCGGGGGATGGCGGCGCTGGACGATGCCGTTCGCGACGCGGGCGTCGATCCGCGCTCGATCGTCCTCGAGTTCAGTGAGCGCGAGCCGGTGTCCGACCTGGCGCGGCTGCAGCGCATCGCCGCGGGGCTGCGCGCGCGCGGCTTCCGTATCGCCGTTGACGACGCCGGCGCCGGCCACGCCAGCATGCGCGTGATCGCCGAGCTGCGGCCGGAGTTCATCAAGGTCGACCGCTCGCTGATCCACGCCATCGACAGTGACCGCGCTCGGCGCGCGCTGGTGATGGCTCTGCTGTCGTTCAGCGGCCACATCGGTGCCCGACTCATCGCCGAGGGCATCGAGACCCAGGCCGAGCAGGAGGTGCTCGCCTCTCTCGGTGTGCAGTTCGGGCAGGGCTGGCTGCTTGGCCGCCCGGTCCTCACCCAGGCGATCGACGGCCAGCGGGGGATGGAGGTGGTGGACGCCGCCTGGTTCGCGCGACGGCCGGTCTCGCACACTCGTGTCGCGCCTGCCGAGCCCGTGGCGCTGTCGGCCCCCGCTCCGACGGCCCACCCAGCCGCCGCGGCGGTGGCCGCCCCGCGCCAGGGTCTTCCGCGAGCGCTCAGCGACGCGGCCACCGCCCTGCAGAGCGAGCACGATCCGATGCGCATCCTCGGCGTCATGTCCGAGTTGATGAGCCGCGTCGTCCCGGTGTCGGAGATGGCCATCTTCATGGCCGAATACGAAACCCACCGCCTCGTCCCGGTGATCGCGACCGGCCCGGACAGCGACGAACTTCTTGCCGACAGCTTCTCGATGGATGCGGGCCTCACCGGCTGGGCCTTCGGCAAGGGCACGCCGCAGAACATCGACGACACCTCGGCGCACCCATTGGCGCGGCAGGTGCCGGGAACACCGGTGGTCAACGAATCGCTGCTGCTCGTTCCCCTGGTCGCCGGCGAGCACAAGCTGGGCATCATCAACTGCTGGCGCACGGGCGTGGGGCAGTTCACGGACCGCGAGCTCGAGGCAGCGTCCCTCTTCGCCCATATCGCCGCCGCGGCCTGGCGCAACGCCCAGTTGTACGCAGAGCTGCTCAGCGCGGTGATGACCGACCCGCTCACCCACCTCTACAACAGCCGCTGGCTGCGCGACAGCGGCGAGCGCGACATCACGCGTGCCGCTCGCGACGGCAAGCCGCTGGCCCTTCTGCTGGTCGACCTCGACCACTTCAAGACGGTGAACGACAACAGCGGCCACGCGGCCGGAGACCTGGTGCTGCAGCGGGTGGCGACCCGGCTGCGCACCACCGTGCGCGGCGCCGACGCCATCGTGCGACTGGGCGGCGAGGAGTTCGTGGCTCTGCTCCACGACTGCGACGGTGATGGCGCCGAGGTCGTCGCCGAGGCGATGCGCATGGCGGTGCGCGACATCGCTCTTCCCCAGGAATGCGGCCTACCTCGCCTGACGGCCTCCATCGGCATCGCGGTGTACCCGGCCCACGGCCGCGACCTGGACGGTCTGCTGGCGGCGGCGGATCGCGCCATGTACTCGGCCAAGCACGGCGGTCGTGACCGGGTGGAGAGGGCTCCACTGGCCGCCGCCGACGCCAGGATCGTGAAGCTGCCGCACCGCTCGCGCGCCGCCGAGGGCCGGCGCGCATCGCCGGACGACTGACCCGGCGGCTGCCTCAGCGCACCGCCGCGCCGGTCGCCACGTACGGTCGCAGGATGTCGCGCGCGATGGCGCGACGATGCACCTCATCGGGGCCGTCGGCAAGCTGCAGCGTGCGCGCGTGGGCGTAGAACTGCGCCAGCGGAAAGTCCTGGGACACGCCGGCGCCACCGTGGGCTTGGATGGCACGCTCCAACACCCACAGTGCCGCCGCCGGCGCGGCCACCTTGATGGCGGCGATCTCGCGCCGCGCCTCGCGGTTGCCGACGCGGTCCATCATCGAGGCGGCCTTGAGAACCAGCAGCCGGGCCTGCTCGAGGCGGATATACGACTCGGCTATCCATTCCTGGACGACGCCCTGCTCCGCGAGGACGCGTCCGAAGGTGGCGCGCGAGCTCACCCGCGCGCACATCAGGTCGAGCGCACGAGCGGCCATGCCGATCACCCGCATGCAATGGTGGATGCGCCCCGGCCCCAGGCGCGCCTGGGCGATGGCGAACCCGCTCCCCTCCTCGCCGAGCAGGTTGGCGGCCGGGACGCGCACCTCCTCGTAGTCGATGTCGGCGTGACCGCCGTGGGGACCATCCGTGTAGCCGAACACCGAGGTGGCGCGGCGGACGTGGACGCCATCGCTGTCAAGCGGCACCAGCACCATGCTCTGGCGTCGATGCGGTTCGGCCTCGGGATCGGTGACGCCCATGACGATGGCGACCTTGCAGCGGGGGCTCATCGCCCCGCTCGACCACCACTTGTGCCCGGTGACGACGTAGGTGTCGCCGTCGCGCTCGATGCGGGTGGAGATGTTGGTGGCGTCCGAGGACGCGACGTCCGGCTCGGTCATGGAGAACGCCGAGCGAATCTCGCCGTCGAGCAGCGGGCGGAGCCACTGATCCTGCTGCTCCGCCGACCCGAACATGGCGAGGATCTCCATGTTGCCGGTGTCAGGCGCCGCGCAGTTGATCGCCTCGGGGGCGATCATCGGGCTCCAGCCGGTGATCTCCGCGAGCGGTGCGTACTGCAGGTTGGTCAGGCCGGCTCCGAACTTCGGGTCGGGCAGGAAGAGGTTCCAGAGGCCGCGGCGGCGGGCCTCGGCCTTGAGCTCGTCGATGACCGGGGGGCGATCCCACGGGTTCTCCAGGGTGGCCGCCTGCTCCTCGAACACGGGCTCGGCGGGGTAGACATGTGCGTCCATGAAGTCGAGCAGCCGCCCGCGCAGCTCGGTGGTCCTGGCGTCGAACTCGAAATCCACGGGGCGCATGGTCGATGTTCGCCACGGTGCTTTGTCAACCAAGCGGGCGGTATGCTCGCGAACATGGACGAGAACGACGAGCGCTGGCAGGCTCTCGGCGATTTCATCCGCGCCCAGCGGCAGCTCCGTGACCTCTCGCTGCGGCAGCTGGCCAGCCTGGCCAAGGTCTCCAACCCGTACCTGAGCCAGCTCGAGCGCGGCATGTACCGTCCCTCGGTCGACGTGCTCAAGAACATCGCTGCGGGCCTGCGCATGTCCACGGAGACCATGCTGGTGCAGGCCGGCCTGCTGGCCGAGCCGGGTGACGTCGTCGCGCTCGACGTCGAGGGCGCGGTACGGCTCGACCCCCACCTCACCACCGCGCAGAAGGAGGCGCTGCTCGGCGTCTACCGCGGGTTCGTCGGCCATCCCGCTCCCCCACCCACGCGCCGGCCCAAGGCCGCATCCAAGCCGCGCGTCAACCGCACGAGCAGTCATTGACATACCGTGCGCACGCTTGGTATATATAGCGCTGGTCGGCCCCCGCTCAGATGCCGCCACCGGTGGCGTGGGGACCGAGGAGCGCCATCCCATGAGTCCACAAGCCCCATCCTTCAGGAACGCCAACGCCGCGCTCGCCGAAGGGCTGCGCGCCGACAAGGAGATCAGCCTGGCCGCGGTCGAGGTCCTGCACAGCTTCACCTCGCTGCTGGTTCCGATCAGCGTCGCCGCTCTGCCCAACAGGCAGCGCTTGGTGGCCTCGCTCGACGCGGTCGTGGACCGCGGCTACGACGTCCTCACCCAGGCCGTCGAGGTCCCGTACGAGCGCGTCGCCGCCACCCTGGACCGGCTCAGCCGAGCGTCGGCCTGACCCGAACCGGCTGACGCGCGTTCGCGGTCTGGTCAGCGCCGCGCGGCGGCGGGACGCTTCCTCCTGGCCACGGCCTGCCGGCTGGGGGCGCGCCGGCGCGCTCGGCCAGGGCGCGAGGGGTGTCCGGCCGCCGCCAGCAGCTCGACGGCGCCCGCCTCGATGCCGGCGCGAAGGACGTCGATGTCGGTGACCGAGTCGTAGTCGCCGGTGATGCCGTAGGCGAGCAACCCGCCGTAGGAAAAGATGCCGACGCTGATGCGCACGCTGCCCATCAACGGGATGTAGGGATACGAATAGAGCAACCGTGTGCCGAGCATGTAGAGCGGGATCCGCGGCCCGGGGACGTTGGTCACCGCGGTCTGCACGATTCGCTGCGGTGTCCGGGTCATCAGGCGCGCGCCCAGCGCCAGCAGCGTCGGGGGCGCGTAGCCCGTCAGGCGGGTGAGCGCGTCACCGGCCATCGCCTGACCAGATTCCTTGAGCACCTCCATCTGTTCGCGAACGTCAGCGAGGCGATCGACCGGGTCGGAGATGCCCACCGGGAGGTTGGCGAGGAACGCGGCAACGCGGTTGTTGAAGGTGCCGCGCTCGCTCTCGGCGCGCACCGACACCGGCACCAGGGTGCGCACCACGGTGCCCTCGAGGTCCTCGCCCCGGGCCAGCAGCAGGTCGCGAAAGCCCCGGGTGACGGTGGCCAGGACGACGTCGTTGACGGTGCCGCCGAGCGCCTCCCGGATGTTCTTCACGTCGGCGAGGTCCACGTCGGCCCAGCTCCAGCGACGGTGCACGCCGATCGGCCCGTTGAGGGACCCGGCGCTCCGCGCCGTCCAGGGGCGCAGCGTGGCAGTGAGGCGCAGGAGGTCAGCGACGCTGGTCCCGGCGCGGAAAGGCAGGCGGGCCAGCCCGGGCAGGCCGCGCAGCCGTGCCAGCGGGGAAACGACCGAATCGACGACGGCGTCGCCGACCAGCCACAGTCCCGATGGCTCGGGGTCGGGAGCCCACGGGCTCGGGACGACCGGCCCCGGGTCGGGCGTGGTGTCGAGCAGGACGCTGAGCAGGTCGGTCGCCGCGATGCCGTCGACCATGGCGTGGTGCACCTTGGAGACCAGCGCCCACCGGCCCTGCTCGAGCCCTTCGACGAGCCACGTCTCCCAGAGCGGCTTGTTGCGATCGAGGGTCTGGCCGAAGATGCGGCCGGCGAGGTTGCGCAGCTGGTCGCGACCACCGGGGCCGGGCAGGGCCGTCTGGCGCACGTGGTAGAGGAGCTGGAAGTCGGGATCGTCGACCCACACCGGCCGACCCAGGCCGAGTGGGACCATGCGCGCCTTCTGTCGATAGCGCGGCACCGCCGGCAATTTGGCGGCGACGGCGCGGAGCAGGTCGCCGTATCGGGGCGCGGGACCCTCGAACACGCTGACGCCTCCGATGTGCATGGCGTTCCTGGCGTCCTCGACGTGCAGGAACATCGCGTCCTGGGGGCTCATGCGCTCCACGTCGTGCTCCTCCGTGGCGGCAGCCGGGGATCAGCAGGATAGAACAGCCGTCTCGATCCCGTCACCGGCGCCCGCCACCGGGCGGCGGCCCGCCGGCCGCGATCCGGCATCATCGCCGCTGATGGCCACGGCCGCACCGCTCACCATGCAGACAGCGCCGGCGTCAGACGCCGCCATCGCCGTGACCGGGCTGGTCAAGCGCTACGACAGGGTCACCGCCGTCAACGGCATCGACCTCGAGGTGAGGCGCGGCGAGATCTTCGGCTTCCTCGGCCCCAACGGCGCCGGCAAGTCGACGACCATCGCCATCCTCTGCACGCTGGTCAGGGCGACCGAGGGGTCGGCGACGGTGGCCGGCATCGACGTAGCGCGCCATCCCGACGAGGTGCGCGCGCGCATCGGCCTGGTGTTCCAGGACCCGTCGCTCGACAACCAGCTCACCGCACGCGAGAACCTCACATTCCACGCAATGGTGTACGGGGTGCCGCGCAGCGAGCGGCGCGAGAGGATCGAGCGTGCACTGGCGATGGTCGACCTCTCCGACCGCGCCAATGCGACCGTGCTGACGTACTCGGGCGGGATGAAGCGCCGCCTCGAGGTTGCTCGCGGCATCCTCCACGCGCCCGAGGTCCTGTTCCTCGACGAGCCGACCCAGGGCCTGGATCCACAGACACGCGCGCGCCTCTGGGACCACCTGCGCGACATCAGACGGACGACGGGGCTGACCATCTTCATGACCACGCACTACATGGAGGAGGCAGAGTGGTGCGACCGCATCGCGATCATCGACCAGGGCCGCATCGTCGCGCTGGGCTCGCCTGACGAGCTGAAGTCGCAGGTGGGCGGTGACGTCGTCGTCCTGCAGACCGACGACAACGTCCGCGCCAGCGCTGAGATCGCCGCCACGCTCGGAGTGGTGGCCACACCCGACGGTGAGATGCTGCACATCGAGGTCGCCGACGGAGCCGCATTCGTGCCGCGACTGATCACCGCCCTGTCCCTGCCCGTGAAGACGGTCACGGTGCGACGGCCATCGCTTGACGACGTCTTCCTCAAGCTCACCGGCCGCGCCATCCGCGAGGGCGACGCTGACGGCAGGCAGGCATTCATGCGCGCGTTCGCCGCGCGGCGAGGATAGGCGATGGCCATCCAGGCCACCGACCAGGTGGCGGCAGAGGCGGAGGCGGCGGCGGTTACGCCGAGGCGGCCTGCTCACGCGCGCGTGTCCACGGCCCAGGCGGTGTACATCATCTGGTACCGCGACGTGCTCCGCTACTGGCGCGACCGCACCCGGCTGGTCACATCGCTGGCGCAGCCCCTTCTGTACCTGCTCATCTTCGGCGTCGGTCTCAGCTCCGCCCTCGGCAGGGGCGCGCTGGGCGGCAGCGATGTGCCCGCATCCTTCAACTACATCCAGTTCATGTACCCGGGCATCATCGGGATGGCGGTGCTCTTCACCGCCATCTTCAGCGCCATGTCGGTGGTGTGGGACCGCGAGTTCGGGTTCATGCGCGAGATCCTGGTGGCGCCGATCAGCCGCTCCGCGGTGGCGCTCGGCAAGGCCCTGGGGGGCGCCACCCAGGCGACCATCCAGGGGGTGGTCATGCTCATCTTCGCGCCGCTCATCGGCGTGCACCTGACGGTGCTCTCTGTCGTCGAGCTGGTCCCGCTTCTGTTCGTGCTTGCCTTCTCGCTGTCGTGTTTCGGTGTGGCCGTCTCGGCGCGCATGCGAACCCTGCAGGGGTTCCAGGTGATGATGAACTTCCTGATGATGCCGATGTTCTTCCTCAGCGGTTCGCTGTTCCCGCTGCGTGGGCTGCCCGCGTGGATGACGGTGCTGACCCGCTTCGACCCGGTGGCGTACGGGATCGCGCCGGTGCGCTCGGCGGTGCTCGGTGGCACGGGCCTGCCTCAGGCGTTCGTGGACCGCGTCAGCGCGGTGACCATCGCCGGCCAGGCGGTCCCTGTGCTTGCTGATGTGGGCATACTGATCGCGTTCGGCGCGGTGATGCTGGGCATCGCGATGCGGTTCTTCCGGCACCGCGACTGAGTGGACCGGGACGCACGCCGTGGCGCACGGGCAAATTCCTTCGGCGTCGCCGCAGCCGCCTACCAGCGGGGGCGTCCCCCCTACCCTGCCGCAGCGGTTGACTGGATCCTCGACCGCAGCGCACGCCGGGTGCTCGACCTCGGCGCGGGAACGGGGAAGCTGACTCGTCACCTGTGCGACCGTGGGCTACACGTGGTGGCGGTGGAACCGTCCGCGGGGATGCGCGAGCAGCTGGCCCTTGCGGTGCCGGAGGCACAGCTGCTCGCCGGTACCGCCGAGCATATCCCGCTCGATGACGGCAGCGTCGACGCGGTTCTCGTCGCCCAGGCGTGGCATTGGGTCCACGCCGAACGCGCTCTGCCGGAGGTGGCGCGTGTCCTGGTGCCGGGCGGATGGCTCGGCCTGCTCTGGAACATCCGCGACGACAGCCACGGTTGGGTCACTGAGCTGGGCCGGATCATGCACCGTCACGGCGACGACAACAACGATGACCCGCACCCGCTGGTGGGGCCGCCGTTCGGCCCGCTCGAGCGCCACGACGTTGCCTGGCGGTACCGCCTGGCGCCGGAAGCGCTCCTCGACATGGTGTCGTCGCGCAGCTACGTGATCACGCTGCCGGCCGACGACCGCGTCGCCGTGCTCGCCGAGGTGCGCCACCTGCTCGCCAGCCACCCCGACCTCGCGGGACGCGAGAAGCTCGAGCTGCCCTACGTGACCAAGTGCTTCAGGGCGCAACTTCAGTGAGGTTGCTGGTGCTGGGTGGCACCGTGTTCCTCTCCCGCACTGTGGCGTTGTGCGCCCGCGACCAGGGACACGACGTCACCTGTGTGGCGCGGGGTGTCAGTGGTGAGCCGCCCGACGGCGTGCGCTTTGTGCGCATTGATCGGGCGGCGCCGGACGCGCTGGCGCCGCTCGCGGGTGAGCAGTTCGACGGCGTCGTCGACGTGGCTCGCCAGTCGGTGACACAGGTGCGCGCCGCCGTGCGCGCCCTGGGCGCGCGCGCGGCGCATTGGACGTATGTGTCGTCGCGCTCGGTGTACGCGGAGAAGGCGACAGCGGGCCACGACGCAACCGCGCAGCTCGTGGACGCAGCCGACGGCTCACTCGACGAGGACTACCCGACCAACTACGGCAACCTCAAGGTCGCCGCCGAGCGCTGCGTTCTCGACGCCCTCGGAGAGAAGGCTTTCATCTGCAGGCCGGGCCTGGTCGTCGGCGCCGGCGACGTGTCCGACCGCTACGGGTACTGGCCGGCGCGCATGGCACGAGGAGGTGAGGTGCTCTGCCCAGGCGATCCGTCCAAGCACGTGCAGTGGGTCGACGTCGTCGACCTCGCCGCCTGGATCGTCCTCGCCGCCGAGCAGCGCCTGGTGGGCGTCTACGACGCCACCTGCCCGCCGACGCCCATGGGTGAGCTGCTCACCCGCACCGCCGCGGGATGTGAGACATCGCCCCAATTCACCTGGGTGGGCAACGAGTTCCTGCTCGGTCGCGGGGTGGAGCCGTGGATGGGACCGCGGTCTCTGCCGCTCTGGCTGCCCGAGGCGGAGTACGCCGGCTACGCCAGCTGGGACGTCAGCCGCTCCCTGGCCAGCGGCCTGCGCATCCGCCCCATCGAGCAGACCGCCACTGACGCGCTGGTGTGGGAGCGCCGGCTTGGGCTGGACCGGCCGCGTCAGGCGGGCCTCACCGCGGGCGAGGAGACGTCCCTGCTGCACGAGTGGAGAGCCGTGGGCGGCGCACGGTAAGCCGAGGCTCAGGCCACCCAGCCAGCGCCGACGTCGGCGATGACGTGCGCCAGGGCCGGCGCCACGACCCCGCCGGAGATCACCCGCAACGATCCCAGGAACACCCCGACGCAGAGGTCGATCGGCATCGCACCCACGCCGTACAGCGGCAGGTGGACGACGGCGAAGAGCACCGTGGTGACAATCACGGCCACGGCGTCACCTCGCTGGGCGCGAAGGGCCGAGAACAGCACGCCGCGGAGAACCAGCTCCTCGCTGACCGCCACCAGGCTCACCAGCGGCACCCACCACACCAGCGTCGCGGACGTGGCGCGGGGTCCGAGCATGAGCGCCGGCAGCCCGACCAGGGACACGATCACCAGCGCCGCACCGCCGGCGACCCCCAGCGCCGCGCCCGGCCAGCTGACGTCGCCGAGGTCGGCCCTGCATACGGCGACACCGATCAACAGCACAGCGCTGAAGAGCAGCGCAGCCGTCGGCGAGGCGGCCGGGACGGGCGCTCCGGCCACGACCCGCAGCGCCAGGGCGATGGCCACGGTCACCAACAGCACCGGGACGCGCCGCGCGCGCACCTGCTGCGCAGCCGCGCTCACGCCGGCGCGTCGCCGTCCAGCGCGGCGTCGATGGCGGTGGCGAGGTCAACGTCCCTGGTGGTCAGGCCACCGGTGACGTGCGAGTACACCTCGAGCTCCACGAAGCACCACTCGTGCAGCCGGATGTTGGGATGGTGCCTCTGGGCCTCGGCGACCGTGGCCACTCGGTTGATCAACTGCATCGCGTCCTTGAACGAGGCGAGTCGAAAATCGCGGCGCAGGCGATCGCGCTCGACCACCCAGCTGGGATGCAGCTTGAGGGCGCGCCGCGCATCCTCCGATGTGATCGCCGCTGCCCGCTCAGAATCTGCCATACGCCGGCACCGCCGCTCCGGTGATCGCGCCGGCATCATCGCTGCAGAGAAACGCGATGACCGCCGCCAGCTGCTCCGGCGCCACCGCCCTGGCCAGGTCGGCGTCCTTCATCCAGGTTCGATTCTCGGGCGTGTCGATCACCGCGGGCACGATCGCATTGACGCGCACTCCGTCCTTCTTCAGCTCCAGGCTGAGCACCTGCGTCAGGCGGAGCACCGCCGACTTGGCCACAGCGTACGCCGCACTGCCGTCGCCGCCGACCAGGGCGGAGCGTGACGACACGTTGACGATGCTGCCGCCGCCGCTGCGGCTCATCCTCGTGGCCGCGGCGCGGCACGACCACCACGTCGCCTCGAGGTTGAGCGAGAACATGGCGCGCACGTCATCGGGCGTCGACGCGATCACGCTGCCGCCACGAAAGCCACCGGTCACATTGACCACGCTGTCGACCTCGCCGTCGAGCTCATCCAGGCGATGCCACAGGTCATCGACCGCGGCGGGATCGGTGAGGTCCGCGTGCTCCCAGTGCGTCGTCGGCGAGATCGCCTCGAGCTCGGCGGGCGACCTGCGCGGTGACGCCACCCCGACCACTCGTGAGTGGCGAGCGGCGAGCGCGGCGAGCACCGCGGGCCCGAGCCCACCGCTGGCACCGCACACGACTGCTGTGCCGGCCACGTCGCTACAACACCGTCGCGAGGAACGTCTGGGTCCGTTCGTGCTGGGGGTTGGCCAGGATGTCGCGGGGGGCACCGGCCTCGACGATGACACCGCCATCCATGAACACCAGGGCGTCACCGACCTCACGCGCGAACCCGATCTCGTGGGTGACCACGACCATGGTCATGCCGTCCTGGGCGAGGCCGCGCATGACGTCGAGCACCTCACCCACCAGCTCCGGGTCGAGCGCGGAGGTCGGCTCGTCGAAGAGCATCAGCTTGGGCTGCATCGCCAGGGCGCGCGCGATCGCGACGCGCTGCTGCTGACCTCCGGACAGCTGCCTGGGGTAGGTGTCGACCTTGTCGGCGAGGCCGACGCGGTCGAGAAGCTTCTTGGCGCGCTCCTCGGCCATTGCCCTCGATTCGCCCTTCACGCGCATCGGGGCCTCGATCAGGTTCGCGAGAGTGGTCATGTGGGGGAAGAGGTTGAAGCTCTGGAAGACCATGCCGATCTCCGACCTCTTGCGGCACACCTCGCGATCGGGCAGCTCGTAGAGCTTGTCGCCGCGCTCGGCGTATCCGACCAATTCGCCGTCGACGGAAAGCCTGCCGGCGTCGATCTTTTCGAGGTGGTTGATGCAGCGCAGCATCGTGCTCTTCCCCGAGCCGGAGGGCCCGATGATGCACATCACCTCCCTGGGAGCCACCTCGAGGTCGATGCCGCGGAGAACCTCGAGGCGGCCGAAGCTCTTGTGCACCGCCTGCGCCTGGACCATCGGCGTGGACATGAC
>DATBCJ010000127.1:0-2017 GCA_036270565.1 Candidatus Dormiibacterota bacterium
CCTCGATAAATCCGACCGTTTCGGTATGATTTCGGGCCTGATGGCCAATGTGCGCTTCGACCGCAGCGCCCTCAAGGTGGGCCAGGTGATCCTGATCACCGGGCTGCTGGTCGCCTGGCTGGTGGCGCTGGCCCGTCCAGCCGCAGCGGTGGCGCTGCCCATCTTCGCGCTGATGCTCCTCGGCGGCGCGCTCTCGCCGGCGACCAGCCTGCCGCGGGCCCTATACGTTGGCTTTCTTCAGCCCCGTGGACTGGTGCGACCCCGAGTCCGCGTCGAGGACCCCGCCCCGCACCGATTTGCCCAGCTGGTGGGCGGGACCTTCCTGGTGGCGGCGAGCCTCATGGCGCTCGCCGGTCAGCTTACCGTGGCCTGGACCCTGGGCTGGATCGTGATCGCCCTGGCCTTCCTCAACTTCGCATTCGACATCTGCGTGGGCTGCATCGTGTACGCCCAGCTGGTGCGGGTGGGGCTCTTCCCCCTGTCGCGCCGGCGCGTCGTCACCGGCTGACCATGACGTCCGTGCTGCTCGCCCCGGTGGCTGCCCTGCTGGTGATCGCCGTGGTCGCCGGGGTCCTCCGGCTGCAGCGTTCCTCGCAGCACCGCCTCGTGGGTCGGCAGGCCCCGCTTGCACGCGGCGCGCCCGCGGACATCCTCTACTTCACCGGTGAGAACTGCACCATCTGCCACGTTGCCCAGCGGCCGGCGCTCCGCCGCCTGCACGACACCGTGCCCGACCTGCAGGTGACCGAGATCGACGTCGCCGCAGATCCAGAGGCGGCCCGCGCCTACAGGGTGATGGCCCTGCCGACGACGGTCATCCTCGACCCCGCCGGACGGGTGAGCGCGCTCAACGCCGGGTTTGCCGGCGAGACAATCCTGCGCACCCAGGTGGAGGCGGCCCGCGCCGGCGCGGCGCGCGAGGAGGTCGCGTAGGCCACGGCGCGGTCGGGCTGCGTGCTTCAATCGCGCGGTGACAACCACACACGCAGCGCGCGCCGGCTCGGCGCTGCCCGCGGCGAGTGACCTCTACGACGTCGACGGCCTGCTCAGCGACGACGAGCGGCTGATCCGCGACACCGTGCGGGCGCTGGTGCGTGAGCGCGTGCTCCCGGTCATCGCCGACCACTACGAAGCCGCCACCTTCCCCCGCGAGCTGGTCGGCGAGGTGGCCGGCCTCGGCCTTCTGGGCATGCACCTGAGCGGCTACGGGTGCGCCGGCGCCACGGCCGTCGCGTATGGGGTCGCGTGCGAGGAGCTCGAGGCCGGCGACAGCGGGTTGCGCTCCTTCGTGTCGGTGCAGGGATCGCTGGCGATGTTCCCCATCCACGCCTACGGCAGCGAGGAGCAGAAGCGCAAGTTTCTGCCAGAGATGGCAGCAGGAGCGATGATCGGGTGCTTCGGGCTGACCGAGGCCGACGCGGGCAGCGACCCCGGCTCGATGCGCACCACCGCCCGCCGCGACGGCGACGGCTGGGTGCTCGACGGCGCCAAGATGTGGATCACCAACGGCTCGGTCGCCGACGTGGCGGTGGTCTGGGCGGCCACCGACGAGGGTGTGCGCGGCTTCCTCGTGGAGCGCGGCACTCCGGGCTTCACCGCCACCGACATCAAGCACAAGCTCTCGCTGCGCGCCTCGGTGACCAGCGAGCTGCACTTCGACACCGTGCGGCTCCCAGAGGCGGCGGTGCTCCCCGGCGTCACCGGCCTGCGCGGCCCGCTGTCGTGCCTCAACGAGGCTCGCTACGGGATCGCCTGGGGCGCGCTCGGTGCCGGCCGTGCCTGCTTCGAGGCCGCCGTCGACTACAGCAAGAGCCGGCGGATGTTCGACGGTCCGATCGCGCGCTTCCAGCTCATCCAGGCCAAGCTGGCGACCATGGCCACCTCCCTGGTGCAGGGCCGGCTCGTCGCCCATCGCCTCGGCACGCTCAAGGATTCCGGCCGGCTGCACCCCGTGCAGGTGTCGCTCGCCAAGCGCGCCAACGTGCGCGCGGCGATCGAGATTGCGCGCGACGCGCGC
>DATBCJ010000128.1:0-1878 GCA_036270565.1 Candidatus Dormiibacterota bacterium
GGGTCGTGGACCACGACGCGGAGAGCGACGAGCACGTGGCGGTGGGTGAGGTGGACGGCGTCGCCGTGCTGCTGCAGCACGAGTACGTCGAGGCCGACGTGCGCATCGTGACCGGCTTCGTCGAGCCGCACTTCTTCGCCGGGTTCAGCGGTGGCCCGAAGGCCGTGTGCCCTGGCCTGGCCGCCACCGAGACCATCCTCGAGGCGCACCACCCTCGCCGGATCGCGGACGAGCGGGCCACGTTTCTCACCCGGCACGGCAACCCGGTGCACGACTTCGTGCGGGCGGCGACGGCGCTGGCTCCTCCCCACCTGTCGCTCGACGTTGCCATCAACCGCGACCGCCGCGTCACGGCGGTGTTCGCCGGTCCCCTGACGGAGACGCACGACGCCGCCTGCGCGCACGTCGGCGCCTCGGCGCGGCGCGAGGTGGACGCGCCCTACGACCTCGTCGTGTCGACCAACGGGGGGCATCCGCTCGATCGCAACCTGTACCAGGCCGTGAAGGGCATGGCGGCGGCGGACCGGGTGCGCCGTCCCGGTGGGACGGTGGTGATGGCCGCGGCCTGCGCGGACGGCGTCCCCGAGGACGGCGCGTTCGCGCGCCTGCTGGCCGAGTCGCGCACGCCCGCCGACCTGGTCGCCTCGACCGCCGGCCCGGAACAGGACCGCTGGCAGGCGCAGGTGCTGGGCCGCGTGCTCGCGCGCGGCGCGGTCCGGATGCACAGCGACGGGCTCGGTGGGGAAGCCATCCGGACGGCGCAGCTGTTGGCAGCCCCGGACCTCGACGAGGCGGTCGGCGACACGCTGGCCGGGCTCGGCCCCTCCGCCCGCGTCGCCGTGCTGCCCGAGGGCCCGCTCACGGTCGCCACGGTGCGCATCTGAACGATCCCTGACGTAGGTGTCAGGTTAGAGTCCTCCAGCAGTGCCGAGCGAGCCGCTGTTCGACTTCGCGGTCCCCGAGGACCTCTTGCGAGAGGCGGTGACACAGGTCAAGGACCCCGGCGTGGTGGCGGACGTCGCGGTCATGCCGGGCACCGGAGAGGGCAAGCCGCCGCCGCTGGTGGGCATCCTCAAGTCCTCGGGGTACGCGCCGCTCGTCCTGATGACGGCGGCGGCGCTGGTGCCGGGCACCTTCGGCAACGGCATCACCCTGATCGGGCACAACCTCCAGACGTCGTTCCACATGTCGAACGCGTCGCTCGGCGCGGTGGCCTTCATCGCCCAGGTGTCGCAGCTCCTGTGGGCGGTCCCGCTCGCGGTGTGGGCCGACCGGGGCAGCCGCAAGCTCGTGGCGGGCGTCGCGCTGCTCATCTTCGCCGGCTTCGGTGCGCTGATGGCGATCTCGCCCAACGTGTGGGCGTTCGCGTTCCTGTACCTCGCGGCGTCGGTGGGCACCGGCGTGAACAACACGGTGCACAACTCGTACCTGGCCGACGCCTACCCGACGGAGGGACGCGGCCGCATCTTCAGCTGGCACAACCTGTCGGACCCGCTGTCGCAGACCGTGGGGATCCTGATCTTCGGCTACGTCGTGACGATCGCGCACAACTGGCGCTACGGCCTGCTGGTGGCACTGGCCGGGATCCCGCTCGGGTTCGCGCTGTTCACGCTGCGCGAGCCCGAGAAGGGGGCCAACGAGTCCAGCCACATCCTCAAGGCCTCGGGCATGGACCTGCACACCCAGCAGGAGAAGGCGCCCCGCGTCCTGCTCGGCTCGGCCGTCACCCGGCTGCTCCGCGTGCGCTCGCTGTACTACGAGCTCGTCGCCGTCGCGATCCTTGGCTTCGCCGGAACCGGCGCGCCCCTGTTCGGCAACCTGTTCTTCATCGACAAGTTCCACCTCGACACGGCGTCGCGCAGCGAGGTGTACGCCATC
>DATBCJ010000129.1:0-31577 GCA_036270565.1 Candidatus Dormiibacterota bacterium
GACCCAGCGCACCGACTTGTCGGGACGGTGCGGGCCAGGGACGCGCGCGTCGAGCGACGACTGGGCACGCGCGATGTCGTCACTGCGCGCGTACGCGGTGCGGTAGGCGGCGACGATCTGCTCGGGATCGTCGCCGTCCAGCACCAGCCACTCGGCGTCCGGATCGTCGGGGTCCTCCGGCGTCTCCGGGCCGCCGTCCATGACCGTGGCGAACCACCACTCTTCAACCAGCGTCAGGTGCTTGACGATCCCGAGCAGCGTGGTGCGCGAATCGAGAAGACGTCGCGACACCTGGTCGCGAGAGAGGCCGTCGAGCTTCACCAGCACAGCCTCGCGGTACTTGTCGAGAAACGCGATCAGGGTTTCGCGCTCGTCGGCGTCGGACGGCGTGTGTCCGCGGGTGTCGGGGATCGATAGGACCTGGCTCATACACGCATCGTAGCCGTCGTCACCAAGGCTCCAAGTACACTCGCCACATCATGAGCGAGCTCTCCACGCGCGCAGAAGAGGTCAAGGCCCGAGCAGCAGACCTGCTGGGCCACCTTTGACCTGGACACAAGGCGCGCACGACTGGCGGAGCTGGACACAAAGATCAACGACCCCTCGCTCTGGGATGACCCGCGCAACGCGGCGTCGCTGACCCAGGAGGCGTCGCGCCTCCGCGAGGAGATCGAGTCGGTCGCCGCCATCGAGAAGCGCACGGCCGACGCCGTCGACCTCGCCACCATGCTCGAGTCCGACCCCGACGATGCCATGGCCGCGGAGGTCTCGGCCGAGCTGGACTCGCTCGCCAAGGAGCTCGATCGACGCGAGCTCGAGCTGCTCTACAGTGACCCGTACAGCGACCACCCCGCCATCCTCGGAATCCACGCCGGCGCCGGCGGCACCGACTCACAGGACTGGGCGGGGATGCTGATGCGCATGTACATGGCCTGGGCCGACAGCAAGAAGTTCACGGTGGAGTTCCTCGACGAGTCACCCGGCGACGAGGCCGGCATCAAGTCGGCGACGCTGCGCATCACCGGCCCGCGCGCGTACGGGCTGCTCAAGAGCGAGCGCGGCGTGCACCGCCTGGTGCGCATCAGCCCGTTCGACTCCGCGGCGCGGCGACACACTTCGTTCGCGCTCGTCGAGGTGACGCCCGAGATCGAGGACGCGGTTGACGTCGACATCGATCCCAAGGACGTGCGCGAGGACGTGTACCGCAGCAGCGGCGCCGGTGGACAGCACGTCAACAAGACGTCGTCGGCGATCCGCCTCACGCACGTCCCGACCGGCGTGGTGGTGACCTGCCAGAACGAGCGCTCGCAGCACCAGAATCGCGAGGTTGCCTGGCGGGTGTTGCGCTCGCGGCTGCTGACACTGCAGCAGGCAGCGCACGCGGAGCACGTCGCTGAGCTGCGCGGCGAGTCCATGCCCGCGGAGTGGGGCAGCCAGATCCGCTCCTACGTATTGCAGCCGTACACCATGGTCAAGGATCACCGCACCGGGGTGGAGGTCGGCAACGCGCAGTCGGTGCTCGACGGCAACCTCGACCCCTTCATGGAGGGGTACCTGCGCTGGTCGGCGCGCGAGGGTGCGGCCGCGTAGCCGGCCCTAGTGCAAACGCCTCATAGACGCCGATCGGGCCAAACGCTACTCTCCTCCCTGGCGACGCTCCGAAAGGCAGGGGAAATGGGACGAGGTCTCTCACGGGCAGAAAAGCGGCAGGCGCAATGGCTTGCCGACATGCATGAGGACCTCGTCCTGGTGCGCTATCCAACGCGCGTGGAGATGCTGCGCGTGATCGACGAAGCGGCGCACCGAGCCGACAGCCTGGCGCGGCTCGACTATGCGCTGCAGCACCCGGGTACGAACTGAGTCACCCCGCCGCCGTGGCCGGGCACGTGCTCCTCAGCCCGCGTTCTCGTCGTTGGTGTAGAGCCCGATCCTGTTGCCCTCGCTGTCCTCGCAGGTGGCGAACCACCCCATGCTCGGGATCGGCGTCTTGTCCTGCACCACGCTGCCGCCGTTCTCCTTGATCTTCTCGATGGCCTCCTCGATCGACGGCACGCTCATCGTCAGCGTCGTCCCGGTCTCCGGAGCGCGCTGGAAGAGGGCGCCATTGATCCCCGGGTTCTCCTCACCAGTGGTCGCCATCCCGTAATACGAGGGCGCTCCCTCGAACCTCTGGAACGTCCAGCCGAAGACCGCGCTGTAGAACGCCTCGGCGCGGTCGGGGTCGTCCACCGGCATCTCGAAATGCGACGGTCGTGCCATGGTGGTCCTCCTCAGTAAATCCGCAAGTCTTCCCCGCCGGCCGATGCCCGTCTAGAACGTCGGCTTGAACACCATCACGAGGACCGCGACCACGGCCAGCAGCCCGAGGAACATCCCCACCGCTCGCGCCCGAGCGTCGGCCGCCACGTACGCGGCGCTTGCCGCGCCCTCGGCGTCGAGCGCCTTGATCTGCCGCGTCAATGTGGGCGAGTACACCGCGGCCCCCAGCACCGCCATCACGACGAAGATCGCCAGCCCGGTCAGGATCCACCGCGTGCTGATCGTGTACGTCGTGAAGGCCATGATCAGCCCGGTGACCAGCAGCACGCCGTACGCAGGGTTGGCCACCCGGTCGTCGAGGACCTTGATGCCGCGGAGCACGAAACCGAGGTGCTCCGGCTCACCCTTGGCCCGGGTCGACCACACCGCGTAGGTCACGTTGGAGCCGACGGCCACGATCGCCGACATGACGTGCAGCCACTTGAGCAACAGGAAGCCGGTCATCGGCGACGAGTCTACGTCGCGCCGCTGAGCTAACGCCCGTGGCACACCTTGTACTTGCGCCCGCTGCCGCACGGACACGGCTCGTTGCGCCCCACCTTGTGCTTCCCCGCCGAGCCCACGGTCACTCCCCCGGTGGCCACGCCCGAGCCGCGTGCCTTCCGGCTGCCATTGCCGTTGCTGGGAACACCTCCACCGGGGGCCACCGCCCGCGTCCCGCTCGGTGAGCTCTCGACGATATTGGTCACCGCCGGTTGCAACATCGGGCTCAGCGGCGCCGGCGCCGGCCTCACCGCGCCACTCGTCGCACGCGCCAGCGCCCCGCTCGCCGCCGACGCCGCTGGTCGCGCCGGTGGCGCGGTGTCCGCCGACATCTCCCCACCCGGCTTGTCCGCCCGACCGCCACGCGGCGCCGCAGCCTCGCTGGCCGCGTCGGTGGGCTCCTCGGCGGGCTTCTCCACCCGCTGGATCTGCACGTGCAGCAGCAGCCGCACGATGTCAGCCTGGATGTCGGCGGTCAGCCCCTGGAAGGACTCGAACGCCGCCTGCTTGTACTCAATCAGCGGATCCTTCTGGCCATACGCCTGCAGGTTGATCCCCTCGCGGAGGTGCTCCATGTCGGTGAGGTACGCGCGCCACTTGGTGTCGATGACGTTGAGCATCAACGACTGCTCGACCGACCTCATGAGCTCGGCACCGTACTGCTGCTCGCGCTCCTCGTAGAGTGCGGTCAGCTCGCTGATCAGCGTGTCCTCGATCTCCTCGACCGAGGTCCCGAGCGTGTCGAGGTTGATCTGTTCCACCGGTGGAAGCGGGCCGATCTGGCGCATCCGCTCCCACAGGCCCTCGAGATCCCAGAGCTCGCGATGCCGGCCCTCGCAGTACGCCGGTACCTCCTGCCGCACCGTCTGCTCGAGCATCGACATCAGGTTCTCGCGCGTGTCGGTGCCCTCGAGGATCTTGCGACGCTCGCCATAGATGATCTCGCGCTGCTTGTTCATGACGTCGTCGTACTCGACGACGTAGCGCCGGGCGTCGAAGTTGTGCCCCTCGACGCGTGACTGGGCTCCCTCGATCTGGCGCGACACCATGCGGTTCTCGATGGGCACGTCCTCGTCGATGCGCAGCCGGTCCATGATCCCCTGCATGCGCTCCCCACCGAAGACGCGCATCAGGTCGTCCTCGAACGACAGGAAGAAGCGGGTCTCGCCGGGATCGCCCTGGCGACCGGACCGTCCGCGCAGCTGGTTGTCGATCCGCCGCGAGTCGTGCCTCTCCGTGCCGATGATGTACAGGCCACCCCTGTCGGTAACGCCGGGGCCGAGCACGATGTCGGTGCCACGACCGGCCATGTTGGTGGCGATGGTCACCGAGCCAGCCTGCCCGGCCTCGGCGACGATCTGCGCCTCGCTCTCATGGAACTTGGCGTTGAGCACGCTGTGCTGGATGCCCTTCTTCTCGAGCATGCGCGACAGCCGTTCGCTCTTCTCGATGCTGGTGGTTCCGACGAGGATCGGCTGACCCTCCTTGTTGCGCTCGACGATCTCGGCCACCACCGCGTTGTACTTGGCCTCCTCGTTCTTGAAGATAAGGTCGGTCTCGTCGTTGCGGATCATCGGCATGTTGGTGGGGATGGGCACCACCTCGAGCTTGTAGATCTTGTCGAACTCCTCGGACTCGGTCAGCGCCGTGCCGGTCATCCACGCGAGCTTGTCGTAGAGCCGGAAGAAGTTCTGGAAGGTGATCGTCGCAAGAGTGATGTTCTCCTGCTGGACGACCACCCCCTCCTTGGCCTCGATCGCCTGGTGGAGACCGTCCGACCAGCGCCGCCCTGGCATGGTGCGCCCGGTGAACTCGTCGACAATCACCACCTCTTTGTCGGCGTTGACGAGGTAGTCGCGGTCGCGCAGGTAGAGGGCGTGGGCCTTCAGCGCCTGGTTGATCTGGTGCGCCTCGGTCACGTGCTCCAGCTCGTAGACGTTGGTGATGCCCGTCCACTGCTCGATCTTGGCGATCCCCTCGTCGGTGAGCGCCGCCGACTTGGTCTTCTCGTCGATGGTGTAGTCGTCCTCGGCGACAAGCCGCGGGATCAGGCGCGCGTACGTGTAGTACTTCTCGGTGGCCTCGGTCCCCTGGCCACTGATGATCAGTGGGGTGCGTGCCTCGTCGACGAGGATGGAGTCGACCTCGTCGACGATCGCGTAGTGGAGGTGACGCTGCACACAGCGGTCCAGCGACTGCGCCATGTTGTCGCGCAGGTAGTCGAAGCCCAGCTCGTTGTTGGTCGCGTACGTGATGTCCGCCGCATACGCCTCACGCCGCGTGCAGGGGCGCAGGTGCTGCAGGCGCGGGTCGGGATGGGTCTCGTCGAGGTACTCGGGGTCGTAGATGTAGCCGAAGTCCGGGTTGTCCACGGGCCCCGGCACTATCACGGCCACGCTCATCCCCAGGGCGGCGTACAGCGGCGCGTTCCACCCCGCGTCGCGCCGGGCGAGGTAGTCGTTGACGGTCACCAGGTGGGCGCCGCGACCCTCGAGCGCGTTGAGGTACAAGGCCAATGTCGCCACCAGCGTCTTGCCCTCGCCGGTGCGCATCTCGGCGATCTTTCCCTGGTGGAGGACGATCCCTCCGATCAGCTGGACGTCGTAGTGACGCATCCGCAGCGTGCGCACCGACGCCTCGCGCACCGCCGCGAACGCCTCGGGGAGGAGGTCGTCGAGCCCGCGGCGGCGCTCAGCGATGCGCTCGGTCGCCTCCTTGCGCGCGTACTCGGCCTCGTCGTCCTCCTCGTCGGTGCTGGTCAGCCCCTGCGCGTAGGTCTGTCCGAACGTCAGGTCGGGACCCGAGACGCCGAGGCGCGCCCGGAACTCGTCGGTCTTGGCGCGCAGCTCGGCGTCGCTCAGCGACTTCATCTCGGGTTCGAGGGCGTTGATCCTGTCAACCGCGCCGCGGTGGCGCTTCAGCTCCCGATTGATCGGGTCGCCGAGGATCTTGTGGAGGACGGGCATCAGACGTTCAATTCTCGCAGGGGAAGGCCGCGCAGGCGCGTCCGTCACGTCACCGCCGCGAGAACCGCGATCTCCACCCGGACGGCTCCGGCGCTCCTCAGAGCCAGCTGGGCAGACGCGGTTGTCGCCCCGGTGGTGAGCACGTCGTCGACCAGCCAGACGGTGATCCCGGAGGCCCGCGCCGAGGCGACGAAGGCGCCGGCCACGTTGGCCTGGCGCGCCGAGCGGTCCAGCGTGCTCTGGGCGGGGGTGTGCCGGGTGCGTTCGAGGAGCTCGACCAGCGGCAACCGGTGGAAGTCGGCGAAGGCCTGCGCCACCACCCCCGCCTGGTTGTAGCCGCGCTGCGCCGCGCGGCGACGGCCCAGGGGCACCGGCGTCACCACCGCGCCCACCGGGGGCGCCAGTCGCTCCGCGCCCAGCCACGCGAACGCGCGCAGCGCCGCCCGGCAGTCGCGGAATTTGCCGTGGTGCATGATCCGGCGCACCTCCTCCCCGTACTCGAACGCGGCGGCCGCGCCGGCGACGATCGGCAGCGGCGTGGCCTCGATGAGGTCGACGCAGTCCTCACACAGCGCGCGGCCGGCACGACCGCAGCCGGCGCAGCGCGACGGGGCGATGCTGTCGAGCAGGCTGGCGAGGCGCACAGCACAGCTTCCCCGTGGTCAGCCGGACTCCGCGCGGACGTCATCCCGCCATCGCCGACAGGGACGACAGGCGATGATTAGCGCGATGTGAGCCTGTCCCGTGTCCGTCAGGTCCTGTCCAGCTTCTTCGGCTCGCCGTGGGTGCGGGTCGTCGGGAGCGCGATCGCGGTTGTGCTGTTCATCCGCGGGGTCGACGTGCCCAAGGCGCTGGCGCTGTACGGACACCTGGCACCAGGGTGGACGGTCCTCGCCGTCGCCCTCACCGCCCTGTCGGTGGTCGCCAGCATCGCCGAGTGGGGGGTGCTGCTGCGCGGGTGTGGTCATCACGTGGACTGGAGCTTCCTCGGCTCCTGGTACCTGAAGGGACTGTTCGTCAACCAGGTCGTGCCCGCCGGTGTTGGCAGCGACGCGATGCGCGCGCTGCGGCTGGGCGAGGTCACCGGACACGGGCCCATGGTGGCGTCGCTGCTGGCCAGCCGACTGTCCGGAACGCTCGCCATGTCGTGGTGGGCGCTGGCAGCTGCGATCATCTCGCGCGACCGTCTCAAGATGCCGGTGGTCACCGGCTTCGTCATCTTCGCCGCCCTGATGATCGCCGCCTGGACCCTGGCGCTCGTCTCCGACCTGGTTCGCAGGCGCATCCCCGGCCACCGCCGGGTGGCCACGAGGGTCGGCAACTTCCTGCATCCCCTCACCGGCGCGTTCGACAGCTACCGCGGCCGACCCAACCACACCGTGGGGCGGAGCATCGCCGCGGGCATTCTCGCCTGGGGTTTGAACCTGTTCTCGATGGCGGTCTTCGCGCAGGCGCTTGGCTCCTACGTTTCCTGGTCCGACTTCGCGCTCATCCTGCCCATCGCGCTCATTGCCACCTTCATCCCGATCTCGGCAAACGGCATCGGTGTGCGAGAGGGCGTGGTCGTGTTGCTGCTCGTGCAGGCTCACATCGCGATTGCCACGGCGACGGCCCTGGCCCTGTTCGTCGACCTCCAGATGGTGCCCTTCGCGGTTTTCGGTGGCCTGGTGTACCTGGCCGAGCACGGTCGCGGGCGGCGCGTTCGCAGACCGGCAGCGCAGCTGGCCGACCAGGAGACCGGCCAGCATGCCGTTCGGCGGTGACCGTCGCAGTCTCGCGGCTGTCGCCATGCTCGGGGCTGCCGCAGCTGCGGTCGCCATCGTCGTGGTCACGACGGGCTTGGGTGGCGGGTCCCCGTCCACACCCCCGCAGCCGGCGCGGACGGGACCACCTTTGGTGGTGCCAAGCCCGGTTCCACGCCAGCCGGTGACGGGATTTGGATTCAGCGCGGTCGACGACCAGTCGACGCATCAGCTGGTTCTCTTCGGGGGGGTCGACAGCTACAGCACGACGTGGCTCTGGAACGGTCGCAGGTGGACGCTGGCCCATCCGTCCGCCAGCCCGCAGGGCCGATTCGGCGCCGCCGCCGCGTACGACCCGCGCACCGGGATGGTCATGCTCTACGGCGGACGGCTGGGCCCGGGACAGGTTGTCGACGACACCTGGGAGTGGGACGGCACGACGTGGCGCGAGCTCGACACCGGTACCGGGAGTCCGCCGGTGGGAGAGGGCTCCTCGATGGCCTGGGACAGCGCCGGCAACCGGATGGTCCTGCTTGCCGGCGACGAAACCTGGGTCTGGAGCGAGGTCCGCTCGCTCTGGGTGCGCCAGCCCAATGGTGACCTGCCCCCCGGCACAGCCATCGCGGGTGTCGCCTTCGATCCCGTCACGCACGCCCTTGTCGCGATCAGCTGTTGCGCCCCACAGGTGACCACGTTCAGGTGGGACGGTGCGCGGTGGGGACAGGTCAACAGTGGCGCCAACTCTCCCGCCATTGTCAGCCTGGCCCTGGATCCGCTGAGCAACCGGCTGCTGCTCTGCAGTGATCCCTCGCTGTCCGTGGCCGGTCAGCAGATGTGGTCGTGGAACGGCACCGACTGGATTGCCATCGCCGGCTCGCGGCTTCCCGCGCTGCCTGAGGCGGAGGTGACCGACGTTGACGACGGGCACGTGCTCATCCTGGACTTCGTCGTCGAAGCGAGCCGGAGTGCGCCGCAGCCGATCCACGTGTGGTCGTGGACCGGCTCGAGCTGGCAGCAGCGCGGATGAGCGCTGTCCGCAGCTAGAACGTCGCCAACACCGGGATGACGCGCTCGCCCATCAGCTCGATCGGGCGCAGCGACCCAGCCCCGGTCAGCGTGCCGTGCGCGACCGTGACGCCGAGACCGGCCAGCTCGCGCAGATGCTCGATGGTCTGGTCAACCCGCTCCCCGTGCTCGCCCAGGTCGAAACGAACCTGCACCGTCTTCTCGATGTCGTCGTAGTTGCGACCCTCATTGGCGCAGTGCTCACGCAGAACGTCCAACTTGTGGGCCAGGTCAGGCACATCGAAGATGTTGCAGGCGTCGGCGTAGCGGGCGACCAGTCGAAGAGTCTTCTTCTCGCCGGCTCCGCCGATCAGGATCGGTGGATGCGGTCTGCTCAAAGACTGCGGCGAGTTCAGGGTGCGCGCCAGCTGGTAATGGGTGCCGTTGTACGGACCGTCGTTGCCGCTCCACATCTGCAGGCAGATCTGCAACGCCTCCTCGAGGCGCTCGAAGCGCTCGGCGATGGGCGCGAAGAACAGGCCGAGGCCGTTCGCCTCCTCCTCGTTCCAGGCCGCGCCGATGCCCAGCATTGCCCGCCCGCCGGAGAGCACGTCCAGGGTGGTGGCGGCCTTCGCCAGCAGTCCCGGCGCGCGGTACACCACTGCGGTCACCACGGTCAGCAGCTTGACCCGCTCGGTCACCGCGGCGAGGTAGCCGAGGGTGGTGTAGGCCTCGAGCATCTCGTGCTCGGGGGGCCCGAGATGTCCGATCTGCCAGACGTGGTCCATCACGCTGACCCGGTCCACCCCGGCCTGCTCGGCCATCCGCGCCACCTCGGCGAGGCGTCCGCTCAGCGCCGGGGCGCCCCCGTCCCACGTGAAGTCCGAGATGTGCAGGCCGACCTTCATACGCCGCTCCTCCTCACTGATGCTTTTCGCCTATTCCACCAAACATGCGCCGTGCTCGGTCGGCATCCCAGTCGCGCGCACCACCTAAGATCGTTCGTAGATGGGTGAGCGACGCCGCGCGCGGGGAGCCGCGGCCGCCGTTGCCGCGGCGACGGGTGTGGTCGGGGCGACATACCTCCTGGTGGTGCGGGGAAGCCTGACTCTCGACATCGGTGTGGGCCGGCGCACGCGTCCACTCGGACCGCTCCGCGCATCCATCACCGCGCCTCCCCAGACCGTCTTCGATGTCATCGCCGGCCCGTACCTGGGCAGGACACCGAAGGCGATGGCGTCCAAGCTGCGTGTTCTCGAGCGTGGTTCGGACCTCGTTCTTGCAGAGCATTTCACGTCCCTCCCGGGCGGCCTCAGCGCCACCACCGTCGAGACGGTGCATTTCGAGCGGCCCCATCGAATCGACTTCCGGCTGGTGCGGGGTCCGGTTCCCCACGTCACAGAGATATTCGAGCTACGCCCGATCGGCGACGGGACCGAGTTCGTCTACTCCGGAGAGATGGGCACCGATCTGTGGGCTCTCGGAAGCTGGTGGGGCCGGCGCGTCGCGACCGCGTGGGAGCGAGCAGTCGAGCACTCCATCGCGTCGATCAAGGCGGAGTCCGAGCGACGCTCGCGCGCGGACACCCACGCTCGGTCGTGACCCCTAGTCGACACTTGCATCACTTGAAGCGTTCGGCTACATAGCCCCGATGGCGAGAGGGGGCGGCCCGGACAAGCCCGACGCCGGCTGGCATGGCTACGAGCCCCGGCAGATCTCCTCGTCGCCCCTTGGTGAACGCCGTCGCGCGCGGCGGACGCACCTCGTGGTCGGGAGTGCGATCGCCATCCTCGTCGTCGTCGCCGTGGTCGCGGGCATCCTGGTGTCGCGGACCCTCACCTCGGAAGGCGGTGGCCATTGCTCACCGGCTCCATGCGCGGATGACGGCAGCGGTTTCCAGGTATTCGTCGACTCCGTCGACCGCAGCGTGGCGGCCACGCCGCCGGTCAACGGCGGTCACATCGTCCGGGTCACGGTTGATTTCCTGAACAGGGCCGCCGTCACGAGGACGGCCAATCCGCTTGACTTCAGGCTCGAGGACCCAGTGGGGCTGACGCACGACCTTGTGCTCGAAGTCGGGGCTCAGTGCGGGATCTTCGAAGCGCTGAACATCGCCGCCGGCTCGAGGGTCGGACCGAAGGCGATGTGCTTCCTGGCATCAGGTGACCCGCGGGGCAGGCTGACCCTGCTCTGGACGCCGCAGACACGCCAGGTCGCGATCGACATCCCCTAAGCCGCAGCCACTGACCCTGCCAGACTCGTCGTTCGATGGACATCGTGCGCGAGAGGTTGCGCAACCAGCGGCTCATCGGCACGCGGCCCGCGCGGACAGCAGCCGACGTGGTGCGCTGGCTGGGCGCCGTGCAAGCGCAGGACTACGGGTCGGCCACGTGGGCGGTGGCGCAACGAGCCGGCGACCTCACCAGCGCCGACGTGGAGCGCGCCCTGGCCGACGGCAGCATCCTGCGGACCCACGTGCTTCGACCGACATGGCACCTCGTGGTGCCGGAGGACATCCGCTGGATGCTCAGGCTCACCGCGCCGCGCGTGAAGGCTCTGATGGCGTATGGCAATCGCGAGTCGATGCTCGACGAGGCGACATTTGCGCGCTGCAACCGGGCGATCGAGGCTGCGCTGCGGGGTGGCCGGCACCTGACCCGCGTCGAGCTTGGCCACGCGGTGCGCGACGCAGGAATCGAGTTCCCCAACCTGATCGCGCTCGGCCGCCTGGTGATGCGAGCCGAGCTCGACGGCATCGTCTGCAGCGGCGCTCCGCGGGGCAAGCAGCGCACCTATGCGCTGCTCGATGAGCGCGTGCCCGCCACGGACAACACGGATCGTGACGCCGGGTTGGCAGAGCTCGCCGGCCGCTATTTCGCAAGCCACGGTCCCGCCACGGTCAAGGACTTCGCGTGGTGGTCGGGGCTCTCGGTCGCGGATGCAACCGCCGGCGCCCGGACTGCGCAGCCTGGTCTCCACCAAGCTTCGCTCAACGGGAACACGTACTGGTCTGCACCCGGTGGGGAGCGCCGTCCCCGGAAGTACGACAGTCGAGCACACCTGCTCGCCAGCTTCGACGAGTACACCGTCGGCTATGCGGATCGGAGCCCGATACGCGAATCGGCTCACGTCGGACCGTTCGAGTCTCGCGCTGAGGCCATCCTCAACAACGTGGTCCTGGTCGATGGCCGGGCGATGGGCACGTGGAAGCGCGCTGTGCAGAAGGGGGCGGTTCGCCTTGCGGTCACAGCGTTCAGGCCGCTCGCCGGCGACGAGTCCGCCGCCATCGCAGCGGCCGCCGAACGCTACGGGCGCTTCCTGGAGCTGCCCGCCGAGGTTGACATCCAGGTAATGCCGGCTACCCGCTGAGCAGGTCGAGCCGCACACGCCGATGCGGGTTGTCCCTGTTGAGATCGACAAGCACGACGCGCTGCCACGTCCCCAGCACCAGCGCGCCGTGCTCCACCGGGATCACCAGGGACGGGCTCACCAGCGCGGGCAGCACGTGGTCGGCACCGTGTCCCTGGCTACCGTGCTGGTGCACGTATCGGTCGTCGCGGGGCAG
The DNA here is from genome assembly GCA_036270565.1 of Candidatus Dormiibacterota bacterium. GTDB lineage: Bacteria > Chloroflexota > Dormibacteria > Aeolococcales > Aeolococcaceae > Aeolococcus. The sequence continues at coordinate 12,081 of DATBCJ010000129.1, forward strand.
AAGCCGATTGAGCGTCGCCACCAGGTCGGGCTCGGTACCGCTCCCGGTTTCGATGAGTGCCAGGCCGGCGGTGGCGTGGAGCGCGAACACCGAGAGCAGGCCGTCACCGTCACCGCGCACAAACGCGGCGACCTCGTCTGTGATGTCGACGACGTCGCGCGTGCGCGTGTCGACCGTCAACTCCGTCGATCTCATCAGGAAACATCTCCAGCCAGCGGGCGAATCCCGTCAATCGTGAACTCGGGGTACCGTCAGGGTATGCTCCTCAGCGCTGGACCCGTTGGTCAGGAGGGAAGCGGATGTACCGCCGGCAGGTGCCGTTGGGCTTGGTGATCTGGCTGCTGATCGGCTGCGTCGTGGCCGCGACCCACCACTACTTCGACAACCTCGGGTCCATAGGCCCGATCCTATCGGCGATCCTGGCCGTGGTCCTCTGGCCCCTCATCCTCGTCGGGGTCAAGTTCACCATCAGCACCTGACGCGACGCTCAGGCGCGAAGGCTGGCCATGTCGATGACGAAGCGGTAGCGCACGTCGCTGCGCAGCGTGCGCTCGAACGCCTCGTTCACGTACTGGATCGGGATCACCTCGACGTCCGAGGTGATGCCCCGCTCCGCGCAGAAGTCGAGCATCTCCTGCGTCTCCCGGATTCCGCCGATGACCGAACCCGCCAGGCGGCGGCGGGCGTCGATGAGCACGCCGGCCTCGAGCGGGGAGGGCTCAGGCGGGAGCCCGACCAGCACCATGGTGCCGTCGCGGCGCAGCAGCCGCAGGTAGTCGTTGTAGTCGTGCGGTGCGGACACAGTGTCGAGGATGAAATCGAAGCGCCTGGCATTGGCGGCGAGGGCGTCCGCGTCTGACGTCACCACGAAGTCGTCGGCTCCGACACGCGCGGCGTCCTGCTGCTTCCCCGGTGAGTGGCTGAGCATGGTGACGTGTGCGCCCAGCGCGTGAAGGAACTTCACCCCCATGTGGCCGAGGCCACCGAGGCCGACCACCGCCGCCTGTGCGCCCGCCGGCGCCGCCAGGAAGTGACGGATCGGCGAGTACGTGGTGATGCCCGCACACATCAGCGGCGCCGCCCCGTCGAGCGGAAGTCCGCTGGGGATGCGCAGCACGTAGGCCTCGTCAACGACGATCCGCTGCGAGTAACCGCCGTACGTTGGCGTCTGGCCGTCACGCTCGTAGCCGTTGTACGTGACCGTCATGCCGCCGCGCTCACAGTACTGCTCCTCGCCGGCGAGACAGGACGCACACTCGCGACACGAGTCGACGAACACCCCGACGCCCACGGTATCGCCGACCTTCCACCTGCTGACGTCGCCGCCGATCGCGACCGCGGTGCCCACGATCTCGTGGCCCGGCACCATCGGGAAGATCGAGCCGCCCCACTCGTCGCGAGCCTGGTGGATGTCGCTGTGGCAGACACCGCAGTAGCGGATGTCGATGACCACGTCGTGTGGCCTGGGTTCGCGCCGATCGAACTCGAATGGAGCCAACGGGGACGTCGGTCCGGTGGCGGCGTAGCCAAGGGTTCGCGGCACGGCCCAAGCCTAGCCGCCGGCCTGCACCATCCGCACCACGGTTCCGCGTGACACCCCGGTCCGGGCGGCCGTGCCCGCCGGCAGCTCGATCGCCCCCTTCGATCCCCGCACCGGTGTGCTGGCCCGCCATGGTTTGATCGAATCGAGCACCCGGAGCACCTTGCCGTCGCCGTCGACGAACAGCACGTCCAGTGGGAAGCGCATGAAGAACATGTGGATCGAGTTGCAGGGGCGCAACGCCAGCCCGTGACCATCGGGCAGATCGGCGCGGAACATCAATCCCAGAAAGCGCGAGAGGATCCCGTCGGCCACCTCCACATGCTCGGCCACCACGGCGCCGTCTGCGGTCTCGAGCCGGTACTCCGGTTTCATCACGCGCATGGTACGCACCGCTCAGGCCGGTGAACCGGCCCACCGCGATATGGTCGGTGCATGACTGTTCAGACCGTCGAGATGTATGTCGATCCCGCCTGCCCCTGGGCATGGCTGACGTCGCGCTGGCTGCTCGAAGCGGAGAAGGTTCGACCGTTCACCGTGGTCACCAGGGTCTTCTCGCTCGCCGAGGTCAACAAGGACCGCAAGGAGTTCCAGGAGCATCTCGATGCTCTCGCGCGATCGCCACGCGTGCTGGTCGCGGCCCGACGCGCCGGCGGCGAGGCGGCCATTCGCGCGGTCTACACCGAGCTGGGCGAATCGCACCACGAGCGCAATGAGCCGTTGAACGACGAGGTCACCCTGCGCGCCGCCGTCACCGCCGCCGGGCTGGATGCCTCGCTGGTGGCCTCGGCCCTCTCGGACGACGACATCCAGGCGGAGGTGCTCGCCGAGCACCAGGCGGTCGCCGATCGCGGCGCCTTCGGGGTGCCGACGCTCAGCATCGACGGCAGCGCAGCCTACTTCGGGCCGATCGTCGATCGGAGGATCACCGGCGAGGAGGCCGGGAAGCTCTGGGACATCGCCGTCCCCCTCCTCCTCCACCCCTACGTTTTCGAGCTCAAGCGCACCCGTACCTCGGGGCCCGATACCGGCAGCAGCCGCATTCGCCAGGAAGCCAGCACAACCTCCGTGTGACCCGTCGCGCGCTTGGCCGCGGCTGCGCGGGGTGATAATCACTCCATGACCGCGACCGCTCCCGCCACCACGATCTCGCGCGTGCGCCTGGCGATCGCCGGGGTCGTCGTTCTTGCGGCGATCGAGGTCGTGGGTGGGATCGCGTCGGGCTCTCTCGCCCTGCTCAGTGACGCGGGTCACCTGATCACCGACTCTGCGACGCTCGGGCTCACCTGGTACGCGGTGTCGATCAGCCGCCGCCCGGCCGGGGCGCGCAACACCTTCGGACATCACCGCGGCGGCATCGTGGTTGCGGCCCTCAACGGCGCCGTCCTCCTGCTCATCGCCGCCGCCATCGCATTCGGAGCCGTCACCCGGCTGCAGCATCCCGTGGCCGTGACCGCGGTACCGGTGATCCTCGTCGGCTCGATCGCCCTGTTCGTCAATGTCGCCCTGGCGACGCTCCTCAACCGCGCCGGTGGCGGGCTCGGGGTGCGCAGCGCAGCGCTGCACATCGTGGCCGATGCGCTGACCGATGCGGCGGTGGTCGTCGGCGCTCTGACACTGTTGGTGTTCGGCTGGACGCGCGCCGACGCCATCGTCTCACTGCTGATCGCAGGCCTGGTGCTCGTGGCAGCCGTCGGTCTGCTGCGCGAGGCGCTGCACATCCTCAACGAGGCAACGCCTCGCGATGTCGACGTCGACCTGGTTCGGGCTCGCATCGCCGCCGTGCCCGGCATCGAGGGCGTGCACGACCTGCACATCTGGTCGCTCGATCGCGAGCATCGCTCACTGTCGGCACACGTCACCGTCGCCGACCGTCCCCTCGGCGAGGTCACCGTCATGATGCGGTCGATAGAGCTCCTGCTCTGCGACGACTTCGGCATCGACCACGCCACCCTGCAGCCGGAGATCCCGTCGTGCACCGACAGAGCGCCGCTGTTCTGCGACGTCGCTGCGCACCACGAACTGGTGCACCGGGGAGCCAGGCAGGCGGGCTGACCCGGCCGTCAGTCAGGCGCGGTGAAGCTGGCCCTGACCTCGGTGCCCTCGCCCACCACGCTGCGCACCTCGAGGTGTCCGTTCTCGATCTCGGCCCGCTGCCGCATGGTGATCAACCCGAGCCCGGTGCCGCGGCCAAGCCGCGCCTCGGTGGCGGCAACGTCGAATCCCTCGCCGTCGTCGCGCACCACCAGCGAGACCCGCCCCGGCTGAAACAGCAGCACCAGTTCGACGCTGCCGGCGCTGCCGTGGGCGATGCTGTTGGTCACAGCCTCCTGGACGATCCTGAAGAGCGCCATCTCGACACCGGCGCGGACCCGGCGGGCCTTGCCGAGCACGATCACCTCGTGGCGCACACCCTCGATGTCGCCAACCAGGCGGCGCACCGTCGGCACCAGGCCGGCCTCGCGCAACTCGTCCGGGTGGATGCCGAACACCAGGCGGTTCAGCTCGCGCAGCGCCGCGTCTGTGGAGCGGCGGCAGTGAGCCGCGCCCTCGGCCGCCGCGGTCGGGTCGCTGCCCACCGCCTTGCCGAGCAGCTCGGTCTGCAGCGCCGCGTCCGCGAGCATCTGCATCGGCCCCTCGAGGATGTGCTGCGCCGTGCTCTCGTGGTCGACCTCGATGAGGTGGAACAGCTGCCGCACCGCCTGGTTCTGGGCGGCTCCGGCGGCGTCGATCGAGGTCTCGTGGAGGTGGTCGACGTTGGCCAGCGACTTGCTCACCTCGCGGAGGGTGGTGCGCTGTTCGCGCAGGCTGTCGATCCGCTGGCGCAGGCACGCGCCACGTTCGTCGAGCCGGGCGAGCTGGGTGCGCAGCTCCAGGGTCTCGTCGAGTCGCGGCGCCATCTCCAGGCCGCGGCCCTTGCTCAGCCGCTCGATCAGCGCGCGGCGCGAGGATTCGTACGGCTTCAGCCTGGCGCGCACCTCGTCCCTCTCGGCGGCGGTCGCGGCGTGCGCAGCCTCGAGCAGCGCGATGACGTCGTCGATGTCGGTGGCCCGGCCGTCGACGCCGTAGCGAAGCCCGACCAGGGGCGACCGCGCCACGCGCACGTCGATGGTGAAAGGAGGCGCCGAGATGTCTGTGCTCATCAACTCCAGTCCTGAGCGGATTGGCGCGATAGGCGGCCTCGACAGTCTAACGTCCCGGGGGGTCGCGGTGACGTGGTCAGCGGCGCCCGATCCGCAGCCGGATCAGGTCGAGCAGCACCATCCCCGAGTCGCGCAACGCGCTGACCCTCGAGTCGTCGCGGTGGTCCCAGCGCACGGGCACCTCGGCGATCTCCCAGCCCTTGCGCCGGGCCCGCACCAGCGCCTCGGCGTCGAAGCCGAACCCGCGGCTCCGCAGCGGCTCGAAGCACGCCACCGCGGCCTCGGCGGTGAACACCTTGAAGCCGCACTGGGTGTCGTGCAGCCCCGGCAGCACCAGCAGTTGCACCAGCCGGTTGTAGGTTCGACCCATCGTCTCCCGGCGCCCCGGTTGGTGCACGCCGATCGTCGACCCCGGCAGCGCCCGCGAAGCGATCGCCACCGTGCAATTGCCGTGCAGCCGCTCGCGGAGCCGCGGCAGCTCCTCGATCGGGGTGCTGAGGTCGGCGTCGCTGAAGGCGCGGTGCTCGCCGCGGGCGCGGAGCATCCCCGCGCGCACCGCCGCTCCCTTGCCCTGGTTGCGGGGCAGGGCGATCACCGACAGCTCCGGCCAGTTCTCGGTCATCGACTCGACGAACCCCACGGTGGCGTCGGTGCTGCCATCGTCGGCGACGATCACCTCGTACTCCTCCGCCGCGCCGTCAAGGTACTCGCGCACGCGTGCCAGCGTCTCGGGGATGCGGTCGCGCTCGTTGTACGCGGGGATCACCAGGCTGATCACCGCGCCACCTCGCGGCGCTCGAGCCACCAGAACTGCGGCAGCGCCAGCTGGCGGCGCCATCGTCGCGGCTCCAGCGCAAGCCGCCACAACCATTCGAAGCCGGCGCTGCGGACCACGCCTGGCGCGCGCCGCGCCGTGCCCGCCAGGTAATCGAGCGTCCCCCCGACACCGATGCCGGCGGCGGCGCCGATGGTGCGCAGGTGGTCGCGCAAAAATCGCTCCTGGCGGCCGGCGCCGTAGGCGACGCAGAGAAGCTGCGGGCTCTGCGCGGCGATCCTCGCGGCGGTGGCGGCGTCGGGATCACCGCCGTCGGCCACGACGTCCAGGCCGGGATGGCGACCGCGCAGGTGCGCAGCGGCCCGTGTGGCCACGTCGCCCGCTCCGCCGACGAGCGCGATCCGCTCACCGCGTTCGAGCGCCTGCGGCGTGTACGCGTCGACGAGGTCGGCTCCGCCGACACGCACCGCCTGCGCAAATCCGCGACGGCGCAGCGCGCGCACCAGGCCGACGCCGTCGGGAACCACCAGCGCCGCAGTCTCGAGGATGCGGGCGAAGTCGGGCTCGCGCCGCGCCCGCATCACCATCTCGGGGTTGAGGGTCACCACCACCGCGCCCTCCGGCACCTCGTGCGCGCCGATCAGCTCTCCCAGCCGGCGCACGGCGGCGCTCATGTCGACGACGTCGACGGGGCACCCGAGCACGCGCGCTCGCATCGGAAGAGGCATCAGCGCCAAAGCCTACAGGACACACGAACGTCAGCGACAATCGCGCGGATGCCTCTGCCCGTCCTCCTGGCCCACGGCGCGTCCGGAACCGCCGCATCGATGCGCCCCCACGTCGACGGCCTGCGCAGGCGTGGCATCGACGCCACCGCCATCGACCTGCCCCGCGGCCGCGCCGAACGCGCCCTGCCCGTGTACAGGGAGCGACTGGCTGAGGTGGCGGGGCCTGCGGTGATCGGCGGCCACTCGTTCGGCGGCCGCGTGGCCAGCATGCTGGCGGCTTCGGGGGACGCCGCCACCGTGGCCGGCCTGGTCCTGCTCAGCTATCCGCTGCATCGGCCCGGCCACCCTGAGGACCAGCGCACCGAGCACTGGCCCGACATTCACTGCCCGGTCCTCTTCCTGACCGGCGACGGCGACCCGTTCGCGGGCGCCGAGCTGATGCGTACGGCGATCCGCACCATCGACGACGCCCAGATGGTGGTCTACCGCCACTCCGGCCACGGGCTGGCGGGTGTTCTCGACGACGCCCTGGACCAGGTGGCGGCCTTCGTGCTGCGCGTCAGCGGCGAGGCTGACCAGCGCTAACGCTTTGTGTACTGAGGAGCCTTGCGGGCGCGCTTGAGGCCGTACTTCTTGCGCTCCTTGGCGCGGGGGTCGCGAGTCAGCAGGCCGGCCCTCTTGAGCGCCGGACGCAGCTCCTCGTCGGCGACCACCAGCGCCCGCGCGATGGCGTGGCAGATCGCCCCGGCCTGTCCCGACACTCCGCCACCCTCGACCTTGATCGACGCCACGAAGCGGCCCAGGTTGTCGGTGATGCGCAGCGGCTGGGTGACCACCGTCTCGAGGTCGCGACGCCCGAAGTACTCGCTGGGTGAACGGCCGTTGATGACAAGGATGCCGTCGCCGGGCACCAGGCGGACGCGCGCCACCGAGGTCTTGCGGCGACCGGTGGCGTAGAAGTAGTGCTCGCTAGCTGCTGGCAACCTTGATCTCTCCGAGTTCGCCGAAGCTGATCGGCTGGGGCTTCTGGGCGGCGTGGTGATGCTCGGGCCCGGCGTAGACCCGCAACCGCTTGAGCATGTCGGCGCCGAGGGTGTTGTGCTGGAGCATGCCACGCACCGCGTGCGTGATCGGGTAGGTGGGATCGCTTTCCATCTGCTGGTCGTAGGTGCGCTCGTGGCGCCCGCTCGGGTAGCCGGAGTACCGGTCGTAGACCTTGAGCGTGCGCTTGCGCCCGGTGACCACGATGTCGCGCGCATTGATGACGACGACGTGCTCGCCGGTGTTGAGATGAGGGGTGAACTGCGGGCGATGCTTGCCGCGCAGGATCCGCGCGATGTTGACCGCCAGGCGGCCCAGGGTCTGCCCGCGCGCGTCGACCAGGTACCAGGTGTCGGTGAGCGTTCCCGGCTTGGCGGTGTAGGTCGGCTGGCTGGTCTGGCTCATGCCCTGGTCTCCGCGGCCGGCACGGCCGGGTAGGTGACGGTCCACTGGTGCAGGCCCCGCGCGGGGGCGGTGGCGACGGTCCGGCCACACGCCGGGTCGGCGAGCATCCCGGCGATGTCGTCGACGCTGATGCGCCCGCGGCCCACGGCCACCAGCGCACCGGCGATGCCGCGCATCATGCCGTAGAGGAAGGCGTCGGCGCTGACCTCGATGCCCAGCACGGGGGTCCGTTCGTCGTCGAGAAGGGTGGTGCGGTACAGGCAGATGCGATCGATGGTGCGCACCGTGCCGCCGCCTGGCCGGGGCGAACGTCCGAACCCGCCGAAGTCGTGGGTGCCACGCAGCAGCGCGGCGGCGCGATGCATGGCGTCGCTGTCGAGATCGCCGCTGACCTGCCAGGCGTAGCGTCGCATCAGCGGGCTGCGCTCGTGGCGCGACGCCACCAGGTATCGGTAGGTGCGGCTCAGGGCGTCGAAGCGCGCGTGGAACGCCGGCGGCGCCACCGTGGCCTCGCGCACGGCGACGTCCTCGGGTAGCACCGCGTTGAGCGCCTGCGAGAGCCGCTCGGGCTCCCAATCGCGCGCCAGGCGCACGCCCACCACCTGGCCGTGCGAGTGCGCACCCGCATCGGTGCGGCCGGCAGCGGTCAGCGCGGGCAACTCGGTGGTGACTCGCTGGAGCGCGTCGCGGAGCACGCCCTCGACGGTGCGGACAGCCGGCTGCGACTGCCAGCCGTGAAACTCCGTCCCGTCGTATTCGAGCACCAGCCGCATCATGGTCACGGCGTCAGTCGACCAGCTCGATGATCGCCATCGGCGCGGCGTCGCCGGGACGCGGACCGACGTGCATGATCCGGGTGTAGCCGCCGGGCCGCTCCTTGAAGCGCGGCACCAGCGTGGTGAAGAGACGGGCGCTGACCTCGCGGTCGCGCACGTACAGCGCCACCTGGCGACGGGCGTGCAGGTCGTCCGGCTTGGCCGTGGTGATGACCCGCTCCACCCAGCGGCGCAACTCCTTGGCGCGAGCCTCGGTGGTCTGGATGCGCCCGTGCCGGAGCAGCGCGGTGACCTGGTTGCGGGTCATCGCCTGACGATGCGCGGCGGTGCGGCCGAACTTGCGTCCGGCGCGGCGGTGGCGCATGCGCTCCCTACCGTCCGCCGGGCTGGAACAGGGTCTCCAGCTCCTCTGGGGTCACCATCTGGCGCTCGACCAACTTCTCCTTGATCTCGTCCAGCGACTTGGCGCCGAAGTTGCGCAGGGTGAGGAGGTCCTCCTGGCGCATCGCCACCAGCTGGCCCACCTTGGTGACGTCGTTGGCCTTGAGGCAGTTGAGCGCGCGGACGCTGAGCTCGAGGTCCTCGATGGGGGTGTCGGCGAGCCGGCTGGGAAGGTCGTTGCCGCGCTTCTGGCTCTGCGGGGGCACGGCGAGGTTGTCGCCGAACCGCACGAAGAGGTCGAGATGCTGGGTGAACAGCGCCGCAGCTTGGCTGACGGCGTCGACCGGGCTCAGCGTGCTGTCGGTCCACACCTCGACCACCAGCTTGTCCCACTCGGTCTCCTGGCCGACGCGGGTCTTCTCGATGGTGAAGTTGGCGCGCCTCACCGGCGTGAAGATGGCGTCGATGGGGATGACGCCGATGGGCTGGCCCTCGCGCTTGTTGCGCTCGGCGGTGACGTAGCCCTTGCCGCGTTCGACGGTCAGGTCCATGCGCAGCTGCGACTTGGGGCCGTCCAGGGTGCAGATGTGCACGTCGGGGTTGCGGATCTCCACGTCGCTGCTGGTGGTGATGTCACCGGCGGTGACGTCGCGGGGGCCGCGTACGTCGAGGGTGATCCGCACCGGCTCGTCGCTGTGCGACACCACGTTGATCTCCTTGATGTTGAGGAGGATCTCGGTGACGTCCTCCTTGACGTTGGGGATCGCGGAGAACTCGTGCGCGACACCATCGATCGAGACCGACGTGATGGCCGCGCCGTTGAGGGAGGAGAGCAGCACGCGGCGCAGCGAATTGCCCAGGGTGGTGCCGAATCCGGGCTCGAGCGGTTCGATCTCGAACTTGCCGTAATCGGTACCGCTTTCGACTTCACGGACGGCGGGGGCGGCGATCGTGTCAACCATAGGAACGGGGTGCCTCACAGGGGTGCCGGCGTCGCGCCGGCTTTATCGTCATCAACGCGAATAGAATTCCACGACGAGCTGCTCATCAATCGTCTGCTCCATCTCGTGGCGCTCGGGCAGACGGACGACGGTGCCCTTGAGCGCCGCCTCGTCGAGGGTCAACCAGTCCGGGACGGTGCGGCCGGCCACCAGCTCGCGCGCGTTGCTGATCGGCGGCAGCTTGCGGCTGCGCTCGCGCACCTGCACCACGTCCCCGGGCCGGACCTGGGCTGAGGCCACGTTGATGACCCTGCCGTTGAGGGTGAAGTGGCGGTGCGACACCAGCTGGCGCGCCTCGCGCCGAGACGCGGCCAGGCCGAGGCGGTAGACCACGTTGTCGATGCGCCGTTCCAGCTGCTGCAGCAGCACCGTGCCGGTGACCCCGGTGCTTCGCTCGGCGTGGGCGAAGTAGGTGCGGAACTGCGCCTCGAGCACGCCGTACTGTCGGCGGGCCCTCTGCTTGGCGCGCAGCTGGATGCCGTAGTCGCTGGTCTTGCGCCGGCGCGCCAGCCCGTGCTGCCCGGGGAGAAGCGCATTGCGCTTGTCGAAGGTGCAGTTGGTCATGCACTTGCTGCCCTTGAGGAAGAGCTTGGTGCCCTCGCGGCGGCAGAGGCGGCAGACGGGTCCTGCCTGGTTGGCCATGCTTGTTCCTAGACCCGGCGCCGCTTGGGCGGGCGGCATCCGTTGTGCGGGATGGGGGTGACGTCGGTGATCGCGGTGACCTCGAGGCCCGACGCCTGCAGGCTGCGGATCGCGGCCTCACGCCCGGCCCCGGGTCCCTTGACGTAGATCTCGATGCTCTTGAGGCCGTGCTCCATGGCGCGGCGGGCGGCGCCGTCGGCGGTGATCTGCGCGGCGTAGGGCGTGCTCTTGCGCGAGCCCTTGAACCCCTGGCCGCCGGCGGAACCCCAGGCCAGCACGTTGCCCTGCGGGTCGGTGAGGCTGACGATGGTGTTGTTGAAGGTCGCCAGCACGTGGGCGTGGCCGACCGCCACGTTCTTGCGCTCGCGGCGCCGCGTGCGGACGACCTTCTTCTTCTTTGCCATGCCCTACTTCTTCTTGCGGCGCACGCCGACCGTCTTCTTGGGACCGCGCCGGGTGCGGGCGTTGGTGCGAGTGCGCTGGCCGCGGACGGGCAGGCCGCGACGATGGCGCAGGCCCCGGTAGGTCCCGATCTCCATGAGCCGCTTGATGTTGAGCGCGATCTGACGGCGCAGGTCACCCTCGACGCGACCCTGGAGCTGCTTGGCGATCAGGTCACGCAGCTTGCTCACCTGGGTGTCGCTGAGCTCGCGGGTGCGCACGTCCGGCGAGATCTGGGCCAGCTGCAGCAGCCGCCGGGACGTCGTCGGACCGATGCCGAAGATGTACGTCAGCGCCACCTCGATGCGCTTGTCGCGTGGAATGTCGACGCCGGCGATACGAGCCACTTCTGCCCTCTACCCCTGTCGCTGCTTGTGTTTGGCGTTCTCGCAGATCACCCGGACAGCACCGTGGCGCTTGATGACCTTGCAGCGGTCACACATCTTCTTGACCGACGCTCTGACCTTCATCGCTTTCCACTGTCCCTTGTCTTGTTGTCGTTGCTGTTGTCGTCATTGCCGGCTAGGCGAGCCGCTGGAGGATGCGTCCCCGACCGGGATCGGCGGCGCTGAGTTCGACCTGAACCCTGTCGCCCGGAAGGATGCGCACCGCTTGGAGGCGCGCCTTACCGGCCGGATGGCAGAGAACCCTGTGGCCGTTGTCCAGTTCAACCCGGTAGAGCGCGTCCGGGAGGGGCTCGATGACCCTCCCGACCAGGGGCTCAGCCACGTCTCTCGCAGAGGCGTGCCGAATTTGGCTGGTTGGCAGCCGCAACCAACGAGTATAGGGAATCGTTCCCCCACACGGCAAATTTCACACCACCGCCGCGTGGGCCGGGCGCGCGGTCAGGACCTCGGGCCCATTCTCGGTGATCGCCACGGTGTGCTCGAAGTAGCAGGAGAGCCGGCCGTCGACGGTCACCACCGTCCAGTCGTCGTCGAGCACGCGCACCTCCGGACGGCCCAGGTTGACCATGGGCTCGATGGCCAGCACGTAGCCCGGCTTGAGCTCGTTGCCCGTACCCGGCTGTCCGTAGTTGGGCACCTGGGGGGCCTCGTGCATATCGCGGCCGATGCCGTGGCCCACGTACTCACGGACCAGCGAATAGCCCTGTGCCTCCGCGTAGGTCTGCACGGCGTGGCCGATGTCGCCGATGTGGTTGCCCGCCCTGGCCTGGGCGATGCCCCGCTCGAGCGCCTCGCGGGTGACCTGGATCAGCGAGGTCACCTCGGGGCTGGCCTCGCCACACGGCACCGAGAGCCCGCTGTCGGCCCACCAGCCGTCGAGGATCAGCCCGCAGTCGAGCGACACCAGGTCGCCGTCGCGGATCACCCGAGCGCCGGGGATGCCGTGCACCACCTCCTCGTTGACCGAGACGCAGAGCGAGTTGGGGAAGCCCTGGTAGCCGAGGAATCCGGGGATGCAGCCGTGGTCGCGGATGAAGGTCTCCGCCTGGCGGTCAAGATCGAGGGTGGTGATGCCGTCGCGAACCTCGGCAGCGAGATGGGCCAGGCAGGCACCGAGGATCTTCCCCGACGCGCGCATCTTCTCCACCTCCTCCGGCTTCTTGAGGCGGAAGGCGCCGGCCATCAGGCCACCTCGCCGCGGGCCGCGCCGTCGGGCGTCACCTGCGGTCCGAAGATGGTCAGGATCGAATCGGTGACGGCGTCGATGGGGGCGTTGCCGTTGACGTACTCCACGCGGGTGCCACGGCCCTCGTAGTAGCCGATCACCGGCGCCGTCTTGGCCTCGTACTCGCGCATCCGCTCGATGAAGGCCTCGGGGGTGTCGTCAGCGCGATGGTCGAGTTCGGCCCGGTGCGCGATGCGCCTCACCAGCTCGGTCTCGGGCACGTCGAAGAAGAGCACCACGCCGATCTCGCGTCCCGTCCGCTCCAGCATCTCGTCGAGCTCGCGGGCCTGGGGCACGGTGCGTGGGAAACCGTCGAGCAGCACACCGTCCCTGGCATCCGGCTGGGCCAGGCGGTGCTCGATGACCCGCACCATGGTCTGGTCGGGAACCAGCCCGCCGGTGGCCATGATCGGCCCCACCTCGCGGCCCAGCTCGGTGCCTGCATCGACCTCGTCGCGGAGCATCTGGCCGGTGCTGATGTGGGGCAGCCCGAAGCGCTCGGAGATGATCGCGGCCTGCGTCCCCTTGCCGCTGCCGGGCGGCCCGAACAGGATGGCGATCACCTGATGAAGCCCTTGTACTGGCGCATCAGCAGCTGCGTCTCGATCTGTTTCATGGTGTCGAGCGCCACCCCGACCACGATGAGGATGGCCGTTCCACCGAGGTAGAGGCTGGTCGGGTCGGCGCGGGTGGCGAACGCCGTGAACAGGGGCAGCACCACGGTGATGACCGCGAGGAACAGCGCGCCCGCCAGCGTTATTCGGCCCATAACCCGCCCCAGGTACTCCGCCGTACTTCGGCCCGGTCTGATGCCGGGGATGAACGTCGACTGTTTCTTGAGGTTGTCGGCCACGTCATTGGGATCGAAGACCACCGCGGTGTAGAAGTAGGTGAAGCCGAGGATGAGCAGGAAGTAGATCCCGTTGTAGGCGATGTTGATGTACCACTTGGGCCCGTTGGGCTGCCAGTTGGCGGTGATCCACGCCGACGCCGTGCCCACGAATCCCCCTGCGTTGGCGAACAGGTTGGCGAAGATGGTCGGGAAGAACATGATCGACAGCGCGAAGATGATCGGGATGACGCCGGCGGTGTTGATGCGCAGCGGCAGGAAGTTGCGCCGGCCCTGGGCAGCCGCCCCGGTGCGCGGGTTGAGCACCCGTTGTGCCGATTGCACGGGGATCTTCCGCTGGGCCTGCTGCACGGCGATGATCCCAGCGGTGACCACCAGCGCGATTACGGCCACGCCGATGATCTGGATGACGTGCGAGCCACCGGTGGTGCCGTAGTCGCCGATCGACGGGATCACCCGGGCGATGATGCCGGTGAAGATGATCAGGGACACGCCATTGCCGACGCCGTACTCGGTGATCAACTCCCCGAGCCACATGGCGATGATCGTGCCCGCGGTCAGCGTCAGCACGATGCCGATCTCCTGGGCGGTGGTGGCGTTGGGGATGATCGCCTGGGGTACGCCGTTGACGGTCACCGCGTTGGTGTTGGTGAACAGCGCCAGGAACCCCCAGCCCTGCAGCGCGGCCAGCGGGATGGTCAGCCAGCGCGTGTAGCGGGTGATCTTCTTGCGGCCCTGCTCGCCCTCCTTGCTCATCTCCTTGAGCCGGATGGAGACCACGGTCATCAGCTGCATGATGATGGTGGCGTTGATGTACGGGTTCAGGCCCTCGGCGACGATGGTGAAGCGCTGCAACCCACCGCCGCCGACGAGGTTGAAGAGACCGAGCAGCGAGTTGCTGCTGAACAGCGCCTGCAGCGCCGCCGGCGACGCCCCCGGGATCGAGATGTTGGCCAGGACACGGAAGGCGAGCACCAGGCCGATGGTGATCACGAGCTTGCGTCGAAGCTCGGGGATGCGCATCGCCTGGCCCAGGGCCTGCAGCAGGTTCACGCCTGCGGCTCCTCCTCAGTGACGGGGGACTCGTCGCGGGGCGCCGGCCTGTCCGCGGCCGGGGCCGGCTCCTCAAGGAGGTCCACTCGGCCACCGGCGGCAACCACCGCCTTCTGAGCCGCGGCCGAGGCGCGGTGGACGCGCACCTGCACCGCCACCCGGACGCGTCCGGCGGCGAGCAGCTTGACCGGCTTGTCAGCAGCGCTGACCAGGCCGGCCTCGGCCAGCGCTGCGCCGTCGACGATCGAGTCCTTCGCGAAGCGGTTGAGCTTGCTGAGGTTGACCACCGCGTACTCCTTGCGGAAGCGGTTGTGGAACCCGCGCAGCTTGGGCAGGCGCATCGACGCCTTCATCTGCCCGCCCTCGAATCCCTTGGGGACGCTGTTGCTCTCGCGCGATCCCTGGCCCTTCTGACCACGGCCCGAGGTCTTGCCCTGCCCGGCCGAGATGCCCCGGCCGACTCGGGTGCGCTTGGTCCGGCTGCCCGGCGTGGGCTTCAGCTCATGCAGCTTCACGCGCTTTCCTCCGAGCCAGCCCCGGCGAGCACGGCCATCCCCTCGGGCGTATCCGCCGGGATACCGTTGACGCTCACCAGGTGGCGCACCTTGTGGACCATGCCGCGGATCGACGAGGTGTTCTGGTGGTCGACGCTGTGGTTGAGCTTGCGCAGCCCCAGCGCGGCCAGCGTCGCCTTCTGGTCCGCGGCGTAGCCGATCTTGCTCTTGCGGTAGGTCACGCGCAGCGTGGTCACGAGCTCACCGATTGTGGCGCCGATGCCGGCAGGTCCTCGCCGAGCATCTGCGCTGCGCGCTTGCGGCCGACCAGCTGCTCGGGGGTGCGGCCGCGCAGCTCGGCGACCTCGCGCAGGGTGCGCATGCTCGCCAGCGCGGCGATGGTCGCGCGCACCACGTTGATGGGGTTGTCGGTGCCCAGCGACTTGGTGAGGATGTCGTGGATGCCGGCGGCCTCGACGACCGCACGCATCGAGCTCCCGCTGATGACCCCGGTCCCGGGCACGGCGGGCTTGAGCAGCACCTTGGCCGCGCCCAGCTTGTAGTGCACCTCGTGGGGGATGGTGGTGCCCACCATGGGCACGGTGATCATGTGTTTGCGCGCATCGTCGACCCCCTTGCGGATGGCGTCGGGCACCTCGCCCGCCTTGCCCAGGCCGGCGCCGACGCGACCGGCTCCATCGCCGACGACGACGAGCGCGCTGAACGAGAAGCGACGCCCACCCTTGACCACCTTGGCCACGCGGTTGAGCGAGACGATCTTCTCCTGCAGGTCACCGGCGCGGTCATCGCGCCGATCCATTCGCATGGCCATGGCTTAGAACTCCAGTCCCGCTTGGCGGGCCGCTTCGGCGAGGGCCTTGACCCTGCCGTGGTAGAGGTACCCGCCGCGGTCGAACACCACCTTGGTCACGCCGGCCCGCTGGGCGCGCTCGGCGATGACCCGGCCCACCACGCTGGCGCCCGCCACCGCGGAGTTGCCCTTGCCGCTCAACTCCTTGCGGACGTCGGCGTCGTGCGTCGAGGCGGCCGCCACCGTGCGGCCGGCGCTGTCGTCGATCAGCTGCACCACGATGTGGTTGAGGCTGCGGAAGACAGCGAGACGGGGACGCGCGGCGGCACCATGGACGCTCTTGCGAACCCGGCGGTGACGGCGGTCGCGAGCGGCGCGACGATCGAACTTGGTGTGCATGACTACTTCGCCTTCCCGGCCTTGCCGGACTTGCCCGCCTTGCGCTTGATGACCTCGCCGCGGTACATCACGCCCTTCCCCTTGTAGGGCTCGGGCTTGCGGAAGGAGCGGATCTTGGCGGCCACCTGGCCGACCACTTCCTTGTTGGTCCCGCTGACGCTGATCGATGTGGGCGTGGGCACCTCGATGGTGACCCCGTCCGGGGGGGTGTAGCGGATCGGGTGTGAGTAGCCGAGGGTGAGCACCAGGTCACTGCCCTGCTTGGCGGCGCGGAAGCCGACGCCCACGAGGTCGAGCCAGCGCACGAAACCGTTGCTGACGCCCTCGACCATGTTGGCCACCAGCGTGCGGGTGAGCCCGTGCATCGCCCGGTGCACGGTGGTGTCGCTGGGTCGCGCCACCGTGACCACGCCGTCGTCGACGGTGATGATCATCGCCGGTGGGAGGCTGCGCTCGAGCGTGCCGCGGCCCCCGCTCACGGTGACGTGGCTGCCGGTGACGGTGACGTCGACGCCGGCCGGGACGGGGATGGGCAGCTTTCCGATTCTCGACATGGCCGCTTACCAGACGTAGGCCACCACCTCGCCCCCGAGGCCGGCGCGCTGCGCCGCCTGTCCGGTCATCAGACCGTGCGAGGTGGAGATGATGGCGATGCCGAGACCACCGAGAACGCGGGGGATCTCGCTCTTGCGGGCGTAGACGCGAAGTCCGGGCCGGCTGATGCGGCGCAGACCGGAGAGGGCGCGACCGCGCGGCGTGCGCGGCTTCAGGGTGATGGTGAGCAGTTGCTGGGGGACCTCGCCGTCGACGGTGAAGCTGTCGACGAATCCTTCCGCGGACAGCACGCGGGCGATCTCCACCTTCATCTTCGACGCGGGGATGACGACGGTGTGGTGGTTGGCCGCGTTGGCGTTGCGAATGCGCGTGAGCATGTCGGCGATCGTGTCACTCATCATGGCCGTCTACCAGGAGCTCTTCTTGACGCCGGGAATCTGTCCCTGCGAGGCCATGCCCCGAAAGCAGATGCGGCACATCCCATACTTGCGCATGAACGCGCGCGGCCGTCCGCAGACCCCACAGCGGTTGTGCTGCTGAACTCTGAACTTCGCCGGACGCAGCGACTTGGCGATCAACGACTTCTTGGCCACTTGTTACCTCTCCACGCCGTATCCGGACTGGTGCCCGGACGCGCGCGGCGTTGTGTTCACTGTTGCTGTCCCGGCTTGCGAAAGGGCATCCCGCAGGCGGCGAGGAGGGCGCGGCCCTCGTCGTCGGTTGCGGCTGTGGTGACGATGCAGACCTCGAGCCCGCGGAGCTTGTCGATCTTGTCGAAGTCGATCTCCGGGAAGACCAGCTGCTCGCGCAGCCCCAGCGTGTAGTTTCCGTGGCCGTCGAAACCCTTGGGATCGATGCCGCGGAAGTCACGGATGCGCGGCAGCGTGACGCTGATCAGCTTGTCCAGGAACTCCCACATGCGCCGGCCGCGCAGGGTGACCTTGACGCCGATGGGCATGCCCTCGCGCAGCTTGAACGCCGCCACCGACTTCTTGGCGCGGATAACGATCGGCGACTGGCCGGTGATGGTCTTGAGGTCGTTGACCGCGGCATCGATGGCGCGGCCGTTCTGGATCGCCTCGCCGAGGCCGATGTTGATCACCAGCTTCTCGACGCGGGGAACCTGCATGGCGTTGCGGTAGCGGAAGTCGCGCACCAGCGCGGGCACGATCTCGTCCTGGTAGCGCTGGCGCAGGCGGGGCAGGTCGGCGACGGCGGTGGCCATCAGCTCTCGTTCCTCACGTACGTCTCACCGCACTGCTTGCACACGATCGGCAGGCTCCCGTCCTCCTGCTTGACACGGGAGATGCGGGTCGGCCTGTCGCAGCGGTTGCAGACCAGCAGCGTGTTGCTGTAGGCGATGGGCGCGTTGAAGTCGATGATGCCGCCCTGGATGTTCCCGGCGACGCCCGACTTGGTATGTCGCTTGAGGCGGTTGATGCCCTCGACGACGATGCGCTGGGTGGTCGGGATGGTTCGCACCACCACGCCGCGTTTGCCCTTGTCCTTGCCCGCGATCACCTCCACGGTGTCACCGGCGCGGATGTCGAGCAGGCGGGCGCGGCCCCGGGCCCAGCCACGATGCTTGAGGCCGACCCTGGTGCGTCGCTCGGTCTTCGCGCTCATCTCAGAGCACCTCCGGGGCGAGGCTGACGATCTTCATGAAGTTGCGCTCGCGGAGCTCGCGGGCAACGGGCCCGAAGATGCGCGTGCCGCGCGGGCTGTTGTTGGGCTGGATCAGGACGGCCGCGTTCTCGTCGAAGCGGATGTTGCTGCCGTCGGGGCAGTGGTACTCCTTGACGGTGCGCACCACCACCGCGCGCACCACGTCGCCCTTCTTGACCTGGGCGTTGGGGGTGGCCACCTTGACGGTGCCGATGATCACATCGCCGACCGACGCGTACTTGCGATAGCTCCCTCCGAGCACGCGGATACAGAGGATCTCACGAGCCCCGCTGTTGTCCGCCACCTTGAGAACGCTCTCCTGCTGAATCACTTACTTGGCCTTCTCCAGGACCCGGGCGATGCGCCAGCGCTTCTCCTTGGAGAGCGGTCGCGTCTCGCTGATGCGCACCCGGTCGCCCACACCGCTCTCGTTGGTCTCGTCGTGCACCTTGAAGCGGCGGTTGATGCGCACCACCTTCTTGTAGAGCGCATGCGGCTTCTGCTCCTGGACGAGCACGATGCGGGTCTTCTCCATCTTGTCGCTGACCACGACGCCTTCGCGCGTCTTGCGGCGCGCCCGGGTCACGGTCGTCTCTGGTTCGCTGCTCATGTCTCTTTCCATTCCTCGTCATCGTCGGCCGCCGCGGCGCCGGTGGTGTCCGTGGTCTCCGCCTGCGGGCGCTCCACCTCGATGTCGGTGACATCCACGGCGGGCTCGTCGGCGGTGGGCTGCGCTGCGGCGCGCGAGCGGCGGCGGCGCGACGGCGCGGGCGACGCTTCGACGGCGGCGGCCGCGGCGCGGCGTCCGCGCCGTGCCGGGGCGGCGGGGGCGGGCACCGGCTCGCCCCGCTCGGCGGCGAGCTTGTACTCCACCTGGACGGTCATGGTGCGGGCGATCTCCCGGCGGATGGCCCGGATCTCGCGGTGGTTCTCGACCTGCCCGATGGTCTGCTGCAGACGCACCTGGAAGAGCTGGCCGCGCTGCTCACGGAGGTGGGCGACGAGCTCGTCGGCGCTCAGCGCGCGGAGGTTGTCCAGGGCGATGGCACGCGCGGTCATGCGCTCACCTCCTCGGCATCAGCCTCCTCGGGCGCTGCGGCGCCGGGCTCCTCGCGGACCACGAATCGGGTGCGGATCGGCAGCTTGTGGGCGGCCAGCCGCATCG
>DATBCJ010000130.1:0-2408 GCA_036270565.1 Candidatus Dormiibacterota bacterium
AGCCAGGTTCCGGCGGCGGCATACGTGACCATCGACGCGGCGGGTATCACCACCACGGGCTACTGGACGCCGCAGCTCGACGAGACCGGCTCTCCCGACCCCGCCGCCTTTCGCGAGGTGTTCGACCGCGCGGTGGCGCGCCGGCTCATCTCCGACGTCCCGGTGGGGATCTGTCTCTCCGGCGGACTCGACTCGTCGTCCATCTGCGGGGTGATGAGCCGCCAGCTCGCCGATCACCTCCCCGATACGGCATCGCTGGGGGAGAGGCTGAAGACCTTCTCCGCCGTCTTCCCGGGCGATCCCATCGACGAGTCGCGCTACATCGAGGCGGTGCTCGCCAAGACCGGCGCGGACAACGCGCAGGTGGAGCCCACCGCGGTGGACTTCGTCCGTGAGCTCGAAGCCTGGGTGTGGCACGTCGAACAACCGATGGTGAGCAGCGCGCCGTTCGCGATGTGGATGGTGACCCGCCGCGCTGCGCAGGACGTGACGGTCGTGCTCGACGGCCAGGGCGGTGACGAGCTGCTCGCCGGCTACGACCACTATCCGTTCGTGTACGTGCGCCAGCTGGCGCGCGAGCGCCGCTGGGCGGATTTTGCGCGCGAGGCGTGGCGGTCGCGTGACGTCTACATGCCGCTGGTGCGGCGCCGGTTGCGCGACCGGCGGCTCCACGTCGACGTGCGTCCCATGCTGCAGCGTGACTTCATGCGCGGCAAGCGGGCGCCGGTCGACGAGCGGGTCAACGACAACCTCAAGCAGCGGCTGCTCCAGGACTTCCTGGTGTGGAGCCTGCCCCCGCTGCTGCGCTACGAGGATCGCTGCTCGATGGCGCATTCGCTGGAGGCGCGGCTGCCCTTCCTCGACCAGGAGCTCGTCGAGCACATCCTCCACCTGCCCGCCGACGCGATCATCCGCAACGGCTGGAACCGCTGGGTCCTGCGCGAGGGGCTGACAGACGTGCTTCCGGCGATGGTGCGCAGGCGGCGCAAGAAGATCGGTTTCACCACGCCGGAGTTTCGCTGGTACCGCCGCCAGCGCGCCGCGCTCCAGAGCCTGATGCGCTCGCCGCGCTTCAGCGCGCGACCGTACTGGCACGCCCCGGCTGTCGCGGAGGGCTTCCGGGCCGCGTGTGCCGGCGAGAGCGCGGAGTCGATGTTCTTCTGGCGTGTCATCAACGCCGAGATCTGGTTGCGCATCTTCTTCGACGACAAGGCGATGCGCATCGACGACGCCAGCTACGACGCGGGCTTCGCCCGTCGTGGCGACGAGATGGTGGCGAGGTCCGGTGACGACGCGCGCCGCATCTTCGACGCCTGCCGGGCCGGCTTCGGTCGCCACCTGTTCACCCGGCTCGCCGACGGACGGATCGTGGCGCGCGTGCCGCTGCGGTCCAAGGTGCTGGTGGGCGGCGACGACCTTCTCGCGGAGCTCCGTCACTCGCTGCACGAGCTGGGTGAGCGTGGGGTGCCGCTCGCCGAGGGCGACACGCTGCTGGTCAGCGAGAAGGCCCTGGCCATCACGCAGGGGCGGTCGCTGCCGGTCGACGAGGTGCGCGTGAGCCCTCTGGCGCGCGGGCTCGCACGTTTCGTCAGCCGCGTGCCCACGGGGATCGGCATCGGCCACCCTGCAACCATGCAATTGGCCATCGAGGAGGCGGGCGTTCCCCGCATCCTGCTCGCCGCCGCGGCGGCCGCGGTGACCCGCCCGTTGCGCATGCGCGGCGTCTTCTACCGGGTCGCCGGCGCCGGCGTCAACGCCATCGACGGGCCGTCACACCTCAATCTGCCGCCGTACGACCACTACGCGATCAAGGGTCCCGAGGACCCCGACGGTGCCGCACGCGATCTCGCCGCGGCCCTCTCCAGCGATGCCGGTTGCAGCATCGAGGTCGCGGTGATCGACGCCAACGACCTGACCGCCTCGGTGCTCGGTTCGAGTGGGGGCGCCGACCGTGCGACCGTGCTCGCCGCCGTCGCCGACAACCCGCTTGGGCAGACCGACGAGGCGACGCCGTTCGGCCTGATGCGTGAGGTCCGTGCGAGCAGCGGCCGCCCTTCTTCTGCCGGCGTCCTCGCCAGCTCGTCGCGATGACGCCGCCCACCACCAAGTGGGCCGAGGTCGACGTCGCCGCGTTGCGCGACAACACGGCCGCGCTCCGCGCCTTCACCGGTGGACGCAGCCAGGTCATGGCGATGGTCAAGGCCAACGGCTACGGGCATGGCGCGCTGCTGGCGGCGCGAGCCGCGATTGCCGGCGGGGCATGGTGGCTGGGGGTCTCGTCGATCTCCGAAGCGGTGGAGCTGCGCCGCGCCGGCGTGACCACGCCCATTCTCAACGTCGGTTGGACGATGCCGGAGGAGATGCCACTGGCGGTGGCGCACGACGTCGACGTCGCCGTCTTCGACGTG
>DATBCJ010000131.1:0-4626 GCA_036270565.1 Candidatus Dormiibacterota bacterium
GAGGCGGTCCGCTCAAGGGCGTGCTGAGCGGCACCTGGCTCGGGCATCCGGTCCACCCCGCGCTCACCGACGTGCCCATCGGGCTGTTCGCCGGGGCCACGCTGCTCGATCTCCTGGGGGGCGAGCGCGCCGCCGACGCCACCGACGCGATGACCGTCCTCGGCCTGGCCGCGGTGGCGCCGACCGCGCTGACCGGGCTCTCCGATTGGGCGGACACCGTCGGGCCGGAGCGACGCCTCGGCCTCGTCCATGCCCTCGCCAACGTCGGTGGATCGAGCCTCCTGGCCGCCGCTGTCCTCAGTCGCCGCGGCGGCAACCGCGGTGCCGCACACCTGTTCAACCTGGCCGGCATGGGTGTGATCGCGGTGAGCGGCTACCTCGGCGGACACCTGGTGTTCGCCCGCGGCATCGGCGTCGACCACACGGTTTTCGACGAGGCGCCGACCGACTGGACGCGGGTGGCGCGCGACGACGAGGTCGCCGAGAACACCCCGGTGATGGTCAGCGCCGCGGGGTACGGGGTGCTGCTCTACCGGCACAGCGGGGTCATCCACGCGATCGCCGCACGCTGCACCCACGCCGGCGGTCCGCTCCAGGAGGGCGAGGTCGACGATGACCTGTGTGTGACCTGTCCCTGGCATGGGAGCCGCTTCCGCCTCGCCGACGGGACGGTGACCCGGGGACCCGCCACCGCGCCTGCCCCCGCCTTCGAGGTGCGCGTGGTCGAGGGCAACGTCGAGGCGCGCCTCCGCGAGGGCTGAGAGCACCGGCCATCGCGCGCGGCGCGTTACCGTACACTCCGCTGCAATGGGGGCTGCTGAGGACGAGGCCGGCGAGAAAGCGGTTGACGACGACCGCCTGCTTGATGGCGAGAACCCGAACACGCCGTACCTCGACGACGCCACCCATTGGGTGACCGTGTACACGGAACTGCTGGCGGTCAAGCGTGAATTGGTCGGGGTGTCGGAGGCTCACCTCCCCGACATGCAGGCCGAGGCGCGCAACGAGGTGGCTTCGACCGACCTGGTGGTGCTCGACGCCGAGATGAAGCGCTTCCTGCGCCGGCTCGAGTTCTGGCGCGCGCGATGCGTCGAGCTGGGAGGGGCGGTGCAGGCCTGATCGTCAGCGGGGCGCGAAGATGCCTCCGACGACGCGCCGCAGCGCGGTCCGGGGCACCAGGCGCACTCCCTGCGCGAGGGCCAGGTTGCGCGCCCCGGGAACGCAGATGGCGTGGCCACGATCGAGTGCACGCAGCGCGCTCCTGACCACCGCATCCGCGCTCATCGGCATCGACATGCTGAACAGAGACTGGACGCCGGCGACGTGCTCGAACTCGGTCCGGGTCGGCCCCGGGCACAGCGCCAGGGCGCGGACACCGGTCCCCTGGAGCTCCTGCGCGACGGCCTCGGTGAAGTGGAGGACGAACGCCTTGGTCGCCGCGTAGGTGGCCATGTACGGAATCGGCTGGTACGCCGCGGTGCTGGCCACGTTGACCACCGCTCCGCGACCGGCCGCGACGTTGCCCTGCAGCGCCGCACCGGTGAATTCGTGGAGCGCGACCACGTTGAGCTGCACCTCGGCGAGCTCCCGCTCGGGGTCAAGGTCCACGAAACGACCGCGCGAGCCGAAGCCGGCGTTGTTGATCAACAGCCACGGCCCCTTGTCGCGCAGCATCGCCGCCACCGGCGCCCGCCCCTCGGGGCTTTCGAGGTCAGCAGGGTGCACCGACACCTTGACGTCGTGCTCGCGGCGCAGGGTCTTGGCGATGGCCTGCAAACGGTCCGCACGTCGTGCCACCAGGGTGAGGTCGTGGCCGCGAGCCGCGAGCTGGCGCGCGAACTGCTCACCGATGCCGCTCGACGCACCGGTCACCAGCGCGGGGACGGACGGCGGAACCGGGCGGGTCACTGACATCTCCCTCCTGACGCCGCAAACGCTGCGAGTAGCGTAGGAGATGGTCGGCGTGGCGCGCGCCGACGGCTGGGGGGTGCCTCGCCGTCGCTTTGTTACGATCTCAGCACGATGCTCTCGGACTTCGCGCCGATCCTCGTCTTCCTTGCCGTGTGCGTCGCTTTTGGGGCCGGAGTCCAGGCACTCGCCGCGTGGCTGGGCCCGCGCCGGCCGAGCCCGGCCAAGGATCTTCCCTACGAGTGCGGCATCGTCCCGGTGGAGAGCGCGCGTCGCCGCTTCTCGGTGAGCTTCTACGTCACGGCGATGCTGTTCATCATCTTCGACGTCGAATCGATCTTCCTGCTGCCCTGGGCGACGATCGTTCGCCAGCTCAAGATCTTCGGCATCGTGGAGATGGGTATCTTCATCGCCGCGCTGCTCATCGGGCTGGTCTACGTGTGGGCCAAGGGAGCGCTGCGGTGGGATTGAGTTTGGACGCGGCCACCGGCGTGCCGATTCTCAACGCCGGGACCGACGCGGGTGCGATCCCGCTGCCGCGCGTCGGTGACCTGGAGCGCACCGCGGCCAAGGCGGGGGCGATCACCACCTCGATCGAGAAGGTCATCCAGTGGGGCCGTTACAGCTCATTGTGGCCGGCCCTCTTCGGGCTGGCGTGCTGCGCCATCGAGATGATGGCCACCGGCGCGGCGCGCTACGACATGTCCCGGTTCGGCTGCGAGGTGTTCCGCGCCTCGCCGCGCCAGGCCGACCTGATGATCGTGGCCGGACGGGTCTCGCAGAAGATGGGCCCGGTGCTCCGCCAGATCTATGACCAGATGCCGGAGCCGAAGTGGGTGATCAGCATGGGCGCCTGCGCGTCGAGCGGGGGCATGTTCAACAACTACGCCATCATCCAGGGCGTCGACAAGGTGGTGCCGGTGGACGTGTACATCCCCGGTTGCCCGCCACGCCCCGAAGGACTTCTCGACGCAGTCCTCAAGCTGCAGACGAAGATCGCCGCCGAGCGGCCCAGCTCGCTCCGAGGGTAGTCCCCGTGACCACGACCGCCGCCCCCACCGCTTCGGCACGTCCGTCCCGCGGGCGCCGTGCCGCAGACCTGCTCGCGCGCGAGATGCCTGAGGCTGTGCTCCGGGCGCACGACGAGCACGGCGAGGTCACGGTGTACCTGCACCCCGACCACCTGGTTCGGGCCATGAAGCTGCTGCGCGACGACGGCACCGCGCTCTACACGCTGCCTCTGTTCGTCACCGTGGTCGACTGGCCCGACCGCGAACCGGTCGAACCGCGCTTCGACGTCGTCTACCAGCTGCGCTCAATGCAACACAACGATGAGTGCAGGGTGATCGTGCAGGTGCCCGAGGACGCGCCCCGGGTCGCCAGCCTCGAGCGCGTCTTCGCCGGGATGGATTGGCACGAGCGCGAGACGTTCGACCTCTTCGGCATCGAGTTCGTCGGCCACCATGACCTGCACCGCATCCTCCTCCCCGAGGACTGGGTGGGACACCCTCTGCGCAAGGATTACGTCAGCTTCGGCGAGCCGGTTGCCTTCACCCACAACCTGGAGTGGGCACTGCCCGCGGCGGAGCGCCCGCGCGACATGCCGGGGTCGTCTCGCTGATGGCGGTGCTGCCGCCGCTGGGCGGTCCGGGACTGCCCACGCGCGACCCCGAGTCCGACGCGTTCGACAGTGGTCGTGGCCTCCTCGGCGTCGATGTCTCCAACGACGCCATCGACATCGTGCAGCTCGACGACGACACAATGGAGTTGAACATGGGGCCGCAGCACCCCAGCACACACGGCGTGCTGAGGCTGGTGCTCCAGCTTGACGGCGAGGTGGTGCGCGAGTGCCGGCCCGACATCGGGTTCCTCCACACCGGCTTCGAGAAGTCGTTCGAGTCGCACACCTGGCAGCAGTGCATCCCCTTCACCGACCGCATGGACTACCTCGCGCCGCTGTTCAACAACCTCGGCTTCTCGCTCGCCGCTGAGCGGCTCCTGGGTGTGGAGGTGCCCGAGCGCGCCCAGTACCTGCGGGTGATCATGTGCGAGCTCACCCGGGTGGCCAGCCACTTCCTGTGGTACGGGACCAGCGCGCTGGACCTGGGCGCGACCACTCCGTTCGTGTACGCGTGGCGCGAGCGCGAGAAGCTGCTCGACATCAACGAGCTGATCAGCGGGGTGCGCATGCACACCTCGTTCATCCGGGTCGGCGGCCTGCTCGCCGACGTGCCCGATGAGTTCTACGCATTGGTGAACGAGGTGGTGCACACCTTCCCGCGCTTCATCGACGAGTACGAGCTGCTGATCACCAAGAACCCGATCTGGCTGGAGCGCACCCGCGGCCTCGGCGTGATCACCCCCGACGACGCTATCGCCTACGGCGCCACCGGGCCCACCCTGCGCGGCAGCGGCGTCCCCTACGACCTGCGCAAGGCACAACCGTACAGCTCCTACGACCACTTCGACTTCGACGTCCCGATCGGCAGCCACGGCGACGTGTACGACCGCTACCTGGTGCGCATGCGGGAGGCGCGCGAATCGCTGCGCATCATCGAGCAGGCCATGGCCAACCTACCCGGCGGCCCGGTGAACACCAGCAACCGCAAGGTCGCGCTGCCCCCGCGCAACGAGATCAACACCTCCATGGAGTCGCTCATCCACCACTTCAAGCTCGTCACCGAGGGATTCGAGGTGCCCAGCGGACAGGTGTACCAG
>DATBCJ010000132.1:0-6391 GCA_036270565.1 Candidatus Dormiibacterota bacterium
TCCTCGCGGGCCAGCCTGCGGGCGGCCACGAATGCTTCGCGGTCGGTGACCTGGACGATGCGGTCGACCACCGCCGGGTCGAAGGTGCCCGGCCAGAAGTCCTCGCCGACGCCCTCGATCTTGTAGGGCGCGATCGGCCCGGAGTAGATCGAACCCTCGGGGTCGGCGCCGACCACCTGGATGGCCGGGTTCTGGTCCTTGAGGTACCGCCCGGCGCCGCTGATGGTCCCGCCGGTGCCGACCCCGGCCACGAAGACACCGATGCGCCCTTCGGTCTGGCGCCACAGCTCCGGCCCTGTGGTCTCGTAGTGGGCCTGCGGATTCTTGGCGTTGAAGTACTGGTTGGGCTGATAGGCGCCGGGGATCTCGCGCGCCAGCCGGTCGGCAACGGAGTAGTAGGACTGCGGCGAGTCCCGGTCGACGTTGGTGGGACAGACCACGACGTCGGCGCCGTAGGCCTTGAGCAGGCTGATCTTCTCGGCCGACATCTTGTCGGGCATGACGAAGATCATCTTGTAGCCCTTGATCGCCGCGACCATGGCCAGGCCGTGACCGGTGTTCCCCGAGGTGGGTTCGATGATGGTGCCGCCCTTACGCAGCTGCCCGTTGCGTTCCGCCTCCTCGACCATGCCGAGCGCGATGCGGTCCTTGACGCTGCCGCCCGGGTTGAGCTGCTCGAGCTTGGCGAGCACGGTGGCACCGACCCCCCTGGTCATGGCGTGCAGCCGCACCAGCGGCGTGTTGCCGACCAGGTCCAGGATGCTCTCCGAATACTCCACCCTCGCGATCATAGGCCGCGACCGGCGCCTACTCCTCCGCGGTGACGCCCAGGGCGTAGACGTTGTCGACGTAGTCGCGCACCATGCGCGTCGCCGAGAACCGCGGCCCGTTGGTGCGCAGGGAGCGCTTGATCCGGCGCACCCAGCCGCGCGGGATCCCCGCGTCGTCGCGGTCATAGAACAGTGGGGCCACGTCGTGCTCGAGAAGGTCATAGAGGGCGGCCGCGTCGCGGGTGTCCTGGATGCCGCGGTCGTACACGGTGTCGCCCGGGATGGCCCAGCCGTTCTCGCCGTCGAACGCCTCCGCCCACCAGCCGTCGAGGACGGAGAGGTTGAGGCCGCCGTTGAGCACCACCTTCATCCCGCTGGTGCCGCTCGCCTCCAGCGGCGGCCGGGGCAGGTTGACCCAGAGGTCGCAGCCCGCGACCAGCCGCGAGGCGATGCCGAGGTCATAGTTGTCGAGGAAGGCCACCCGCTCGCCGGCGTGCGCCATCATCCGGAAGCTGAACAGCCCCTGGGCGGAACGCTTGCCCTCCTCGTCGTCGGGGTGTGCCTTGCCCGCCAGGATGAGCTGCATGGGGTGGTCCTGGCTGGAGACGAGGTCGGCGACGCGCTGCGGCTCCATGGTGAGCAGGTAGAGCCGCTTGTACGTGGCCAGCCGGCGGGCGAAGCCGATGGTCAGCGTATCGGCGCTGAAACCCCGCTCGGCGGCGGCGACGAGGTCGCGGCCGTCGCTGCGCGCCAGCCGGGTGGCCACGCTGCGCTCGCGGACGTACTCGACGAACTCGGCCCGGAGCAGCGAGCGCAGCTGCCACACCTCCTCATCGGGGATGTTGTCGACGGGCGCCCAGGTGGCCGCGTCCGCCTGCCGCTCCAGCCAGCCGGGGGCAAGGTGGCGGTCGAGCAGCTCGCGCATTGACGGGGCCATCCAGGTGGGCACGTGCACGCCGTTGGTGACGTGCCCGATGGGCACGGTGTCGACCGGTCGCTCCGGGAACAGGGGCTGCCACATCTGCCTGGCCACCTCGCCGTGCCTGCGGCTCACGCCGTTGGCGGCGCGGCTCATCTTGATGCCCAGCGGAGTCATCACGAAGGGCTCGGCGGGGTTGTCAGGCCGGGTGCGGCCGAGCTGCAGGAAGCTCTCGACGTCCATGCCGATCTCCGAGGGGTAGTCACCGAGCACCTCGGCGATCTCGGCGACGTCGTAGCCCTCGTTGCCGGCGCCGACCGGGGTGTGGGTGGTGAAGACGGTGCGCTCGCGGGCGTTGGCGAACGCCGTGTGACGGTCGACGCCGGCCGCGATCTCGCGCCGCGCCAGCTCGAGCGGCGCCAGCCCGGCGTGGCCCTCGTTGAGGTGGACGACAGAGGGATCCATCCCCATGGCGGCGAGCAAACGCATCGACCCGATGCCGAGCAATGCGTACTGGGCCAGCCTGATGCCGCGGTCACCCTCGTAGAGGCGAGCGGTGATCCAGCGGTCGGTGCGCGAGTTCTCGGGCCGGTCGGCGTCGAGCAGCAGGAGTGGGACCCGGCCCACCTGGACGCGCCATGCCTGCACGATCAGCTGGCGTCCGCGCAGCGGCACGGTCACCGTCAGCGGACGGCCCTCGCCGTTACGGACAAGGACGGCAGGAACGCGTTCGGGGTCGAGCGGGATCCAGTACTCGTGCTGGTAGCCGCTGCGGTCCATCCTCTGGAGGAAGTAGCCCTGGCGGTAGAGCAGGCCCACCGCCACCATCGGCAGCGCCAGGTCGCTGGCCTCCTTGACGATGTCGCCGGCGAGCACCCCCAGCCCGCCGGCGTAGATGGGCAGCGACTGGTGCACCCCGAACTCCGCGCAGAGGAAGGCCACAGGGTGTTGCGGTGAAGCCCGGCAGGGGAGTTGCGGCCGCTTCGCGTCGTCCTCGATGACGCGCAGGATCGCGTGGGCGCGTTCGAGCAGGTCACGGTCGCCGGCGACGCGATCCAGCGCCGACGTCGATGCCTCGAGCAGCAACCGGATGGGGTTGCGCCCGCTCTGCTCCCAGCGCACCGGGTCGACGGCGATGAAGAGGTCCTCACCGCCGGGTGTCCACGACCATCGATAGTTGTACGCAAGCCGCGCGAACACCGACATCTCGTCCGGCAGTCGTCTGGCGAGCTCGTCCGCGGCGTGGGCCTCGTCGGCGCTGCTCCCGAGCAGCGGCGTCGGCTGCGCGATGGTCTCGGTCACGGTGGCGTAGCCTGCCACGCCGGCAGGTCAGCGCGCCCAGCGCTCCGCCAGAGCGCTCAGCCCGGCAGAGAGCCGAGCATCGCCCGCACCCCGGACGCGGGACCATCGGCGTGACGGAAGACCGCGGTGCCCGCCACCAGCACGGTGGCGCCCGCCCTCACGCAGTCGCGCGCGTTGCGCTCGTCGACCCCGCCGTCGACCTCGAGCTCGGTGGCCAGGCCGCGCTCGTCGATCGCGCGGCGGAGCGCGGCCACCTTCTCGAGGGTGTGGGGAATCAGCTTCTGCCCACCGAAGCCCGGGTTGATGGTCATCACCAGCGCGAGGTCGCAGATCTCGAGCACGTCGCTGAGCGAGGTCACCGGGGTGCTGGGGTTGATCGCCGCGCCCGCACGGCAGTCGAGCGCGCGGATGGCGGTCAGGCTGCGATGCAGGTGGGGCGAGACCTCCTGGTGGATGGTGATCCCATCGGCGCCCGCCGCAGCAAAGGTCTCGAGGTGTCGCTCCGGCTCGCGGATCATCAGGTGCAGCTCCAGCGGCAGGTCGGTCTCGCGTCGCAGCGACCGAACCGTGTCCGTGCCGAACGTGAAGTTGGGCACGAAGCTGCCGTCCATGACGTCGACGTGGAGTCGTTCGGCGCCGCCCCCCTCGAGCGCGTGCACCGCGTCGGCGAGGTGGGCGAAGTCGGCCGCGAGCAGGCTCGGAGCGATGCAGACGGCGTCCGGGAAGGCCGGCCACGTAGAGCGGGGCACCCTGTAGAGACTAGCCGATGACCGTCCCGCGCGCCTCCGATCCGTCGATCTGTGCGAACGCGTCAAACAGTCTGATAACAATGTGTGAAACGGGACAGGGGCCTAAAGTTAGTGTCCTAATGGTGAGTTCATGAACTCGGGAGAGGCGCTCGCCCCTGACACCGAACAGGCCCTGGGGAGCGCGTTCGGCGACCTGCTCAGGGTCATCCGCGGCGACGTCCGCAGCGACGACGACGGCGACGCGGTGGCGGGGATGCTGGCGCGGCACGCCCTCATCCGCGCGGTGAACGGTTGCGCCGTGTGCGTGCTGGACGACGACCGGTCGGTGCGGGTGGCCGGGGTCGCCGGCGACACCGGCGCGGTTGAGGCGGGCTCGGTGTGGCCGCTGACCGGCTCCCCGGTGTCCGAGGCGCTCGCGGGCCCCTCGTCGTTGCGACTCGTGAACGCACGAGTGAGCGACCTGGGTCGCGCGCTGGTCAGCGCCGGCGAGGTCGCGCTCACCGCGCTGCCGCTGCGAATCGGCGGCCACGGCGGCGGCGAGCCGACGCCTCTCGGGGCCGTGCTCCTGCTCCGCGACCCGGGCACGCCGTTGGGCGACCCAGAGCGCGAGTTCCTCGAGGGATTCGCGTCGCTGCTCACGCTCGCGGTGCTGCAGGCTGCGCCGGTGCAGGACTGGGAGCTGCGGGCTCGCCGGCTGCGCGGCAACGTCGACGCGGTCATCGACCTGACCAGCTCGCTGGACGCGCGCAAGAACATCCCGCGCGTCCTCGAGCAGGTGTGCGCGGCCGTCGAGGGCAGTCGTGCGACGCTGCTGCGCATCGAGGGCGATGACGTCGTCGTCGAGGGGGTCCACGACGTCGATGGCGAGACCGTGCTGCCCGACCTGCGCGTCCGCCTCGACAGCCATCAGATGCTCGTCGCCTCGCGCCAGGCGGGCACCGTCGTGGTGGGCGACAACATCGCCTACGAGGGCCTTCCCGAGCATCTCCAGAGCGCCTTCACCGGCGTCAAGCACACCATCGTCATGCCGCTGCGCAGCGGGGAGGGCATCACCGGCTTCCTGATGGTGTTCCGCCGTCACCCACGACCCTTCATCAGCGACGACGGCGCCATCCTGGAACAGCTTGGCAACGTGGCACTGCTGGCTCTGCGCAACTCGCGGCTGTACGCGGACGCGCGGGCGGCGTCGGCGGCGATGTCGTCGTTCCTCAACCTGGTCGTCCACGACCTCCGCGCCCCGCTGACGGTGCTCTCCGGCTACGTGGACCTGCTCCGCGGGGGCACCTACGGCGCCCCACCCGCGGCATGGGCGCGGCCCATGGAGCTGATCACCGCCAAGCTCCAGGAGCTGCACCGGCTGGTCGACGACATCCTCCTGGCCGCCCGGCTGGAGAGCGGCGCCGTGCCCACCTCCGCGGAGGCGCTCGACCTCAACGACGTCATCCGCCGCGCTGGGATGCGCATCCAGGCGCGAGCGGAGCTGGCCGGCGCCACCATCGAGACCGCGCCGTCGCCCACCCAGGTGACGGTCTGCGCCGACAGCTTCCATGTCGACCGGATCCTCGACAACCTGATGAACAACGCGATCAGCTACGGCGGTGCGACGCCGTGGATCCGTATCTCCGTGGACCCGTCGCAACCACCCGCGGTGCGCGTCGAGGACCACGGGGTGGGGATCAGCGCGGAGCTGCACGATCGCATCTTCGACCGCTTCTTCCGCCTCGAGAATCGCGTGCCCGGCACGGGTTTCGGCCTCCACGTCGGGCGTGTCCTGGCCCAGGCGTGCGGGGGCTCTCTCGCCGTGGAGCGCAGCGCGCCGGGCCAGGGCAGCGTGTTCCGCCTCGAGCTGCCGCCCGCGTCCACCGCGCCCGCCTGACGCAGCAGCACGGCCCGCGGCCAGACTCGGGCGCAGTGCACGGGTCGCTGTCGAACACCGACGTCTCCGAGCTGCTGGCGCGCGCCGCCGACGAGCAGGAGGCGGGCAGCCAGCGTCAGCGCGCCATGCGCCGCGCATCGCGGGCCGCGCTCGACTGGGAGGTGCGCGCCGCCGACGTCGTCGCGGCCGGCCAACCTCTCACGGCGCTCGCCCAGGTGGGGCCCTGGCTGGCCGAGGTGATCGGCGCGTTCATCCGTGGCGCTGCCGCCGCACCGACCCCGCCGCCGTTGCGCGCCGGGTTCGTGGCCCGCGCCGACGCGCTCGCCCGCGTGCGTGCGGCGCCGGAGTGGCACGGGGTGGTGCGCAGCGACCTGCAGATGCACACCCTGAGCAGCGACGGCCACGCCACCCTGGAGGCGATGGCTCGCCGATGCATCGAGCTCGGCTACTCGCACATCGCTGTGACCGATCATTCGGAGGGGCTGCGCATCGCCAATGGCCTCACCGACGCGCGCCGGGCCGACCAGGCGGTGGAGGTGCGCACGCTCAATGCCACGCTGGCCGCGGAGGGCGTCGATTTCTCGGTCCTCCACGGCATCGAGATGGACATCGAGCCCGACGGCACCGGCGACACCGATCCCGCCGCGCTCGGCGCCCTCGATCTCGTGCTCGGCGCCTTCCATTCCAAGCTGCGGCTGCTCGACGATCAGACGGACCGCTACCTGCGCGCCCTCGCCAACCCCACGGTGGACGTGCTGGCCCACCCGCGCGGGCG
>DATBCJ010000133.1:0-3383 GCA_036270565.1 Candidatus Dormiibacterota bacterium
TGGATGCGCGGCACGTCACCGTCGCGGCGCTCGACGTCCTCGCCGACCTGGAGCGCATCCCGCGTCACGTCGTCACCGCGGCCCTGGAGCAGTACGAGGTCCGCACCGAGGGCGCCGAGCCCCGGCTGCGCTGATCCCGCACCCCATCGATGGCCCCTGAGTGGATGTTCGTCGACGGCTCGAGCCTCATCTTCCGCGCCTTCCACGGCGTGCCCTCGACGGTGCGAGCCCCCGACGGGCGGCAGGTCAACGCGGTCCGCGGGTTCCTCGAGACGCTGACCCGCCTGGTCACCTCTCGGCGACCGGCCAACATCGCGGTGGCCAGCGACGAGGACTGGCGGCCGGCCTGGCGGGTTGAGCTGATTCCCGCGTACAAGGCGCACCGCACGGCCGAGCCGATCCCCCCCGACCTCGAACCGCAGATGCCGATCATCCACGACTTCCTCGACGCCATCGGGATCGCCTTCGTCGGCGCGCCGGACTACGAGGCCGAGGACGTCATCGCCACGTGGACGGCGACGACCCCGGGCACGGTCGACATCGTCAGCGGCGACCGCGACCTCTACGGTCTCATCGAGGATCCGCGGGTGCGGGTCCTCTACCCCGAGAAGGGCGGGCTGGCCGTCGTCGACGAGGCCGAGGTGACGCGGCGGTACGGCATACCGGGCCGGATGTACGCCGACTATGCCGTACTCCGCGGCGATCCCTCCGACGGGCTGCCGGGTTTGAAGGGTGTCGGCGCGGTGACCGCGGCGGCCCTGATCACACGCCATGGCGGGGTCGCCGGCCTGCTTCGGGATGGCGGGCTGCGGCCCGACCAGCGCGACTACCTCGCCCGCGCGATGCGGGTGGTGCAACCGGTGCCCGACGTGCCCGTGGTGCTTCCCGCCGGTCGCCGCGAGTCGTATCCGGGCGACGCAGCTGCGCTGGCGATGCTCGTCCAGACGTACGGGTTGGGCGCTTCGGCCGATCGCCTCGTCGAGGCGCTGCGCGCCTAGCCGCTTCCCGCGGGTTGGCAGGTCGGCACCAGCGAGATCCACACCTCTCCCGGCGCGATCGGCGCCGGCGAGCCGTCGGCCAGGGTGAATTGCGGGGGTCCATGCGCGGGCTGCGTCCACGTCGCCTGGTACTCGCGTCCGCCGGTGAAGACCTGGGCCTTGCCGGAGCCGGTCACCTGATGGTCCACGCCGAGCTGCCCGGTGACGTCGACGACGTTGGGGTCGGTGGTGACGGCGACCTGCTGGACGATGACGGTCGGCAGGATCAGTGGCTGCTGCGTGACCGGGTCGACCACCAGGCCGCTGTCTTCGGTGCGAGTGAAGCCGCCGCGGTCAGCCTGCCAGGTGAACAGCGGTCGTTCGAAGAATGAGACCTGGGCCGTGAACGTGGTCACGGCGGCGCCGCCGGTGGGGTGCGTGGTGCGGGGCCAGAGCTGGTAGGCGACCGGCGGCTGCGCGGCCAGCCTGGCGAGGTTGGCGATGTGCTGACCATCGGTGTAGAGGTTGTGCGGCGGGGCGCGCGACGAGGTGCGAAACAGGTTGCCCTGGGCGGTGGTCTCGTTGAACGAGGGGAACGAGGCGCGGCCGAGCAGGCCCGAGATGTATGTCGACGCGCCGGAATACGCCAGGAATCCCTGGTAGAGACCGGCCAGTGCGACGGTCACGGTGCGCGCGCTGCGCACCGGCCCGACCGACTGGGCCGGTGGCGGCGCGCCGAAGAACATCAGGCTGAAGCGTCCGATGCCCCCTTCGGCGACGTACTCGTAGACGATGTTCGCGGCCGCGAGGCCCGATTGCGGACGGCCGGCAGGAGAGTTCTCCACCTGGATGATCGCCGGGGCCGCGAGGCCGGGCCGCGGTGTCGGCGACGAGGTGGGCGCGGCCGAACCGCACGCGGCCAGCAGGAGGAGCAGCGCACAGGCGAGGCCGCATCGCTTCATTGCCATCCAAGGCTACGCGGGCCGTACCTCAGGCGCACAGCGGGAACGTGAGGCGCGGGTGATGGTGCGCGCCCGCCGGCCCGGTCAGCGACTCGTACAGGATGGCGACATCGGCGGTGAACGTGTCAGTCGAGGGGTGCTGCATGCGCAGCTCGCTCCATCGCCGGCGCGCCGTGTCGGGCCAGGGCTTGCCGGGACGCCCCAGCGTGCAGTGCGGCCGAAAGGGTCGCTGCTCGACGGGAAAACCTGCCGTCGCCAGCGTCGATGTGCAGCGCTGGCCGAGCTGGACCAGCGCATCGACATCCCCGGCGACGCCGCACCACAGGACCGCAGGCCGGGCGTTCGACGGAAAGGAGCCAAGTCCGCTGAGCCGCAGGTGGATGGGCGTCTGCGCCGCGAACACGGGCTCCAGCTCCCGCACCGCGACAGCCACCCTCTCGTCGCTCACCTGGCCGAAGAAATGAAGGGTGATGTGCACCGTCTCCGTGGGCGCCCAGCGCACCTCCTCGACCTCGCTCTGCAGCCGTGCAGCCAGCGCCTGCACCTGGGCCAGCGCCGGCGGTCGCACGGGCAGCGCGACGAACGCCCTCACCGAGTGGGCGTCGGAGTCGGCGCCGGGCTGGGCGACGCGCTCGCCGAGGCGGCCGCGCAGACGTCATCGCCGACGTCGCTGATGTACACGTGGAGCTGGCCGGCGGTGCAGTCCTGCGCGATCGACTCGAAGATCGCCTCGCTGAACCAGTCGGGGCGCTCCCTGACGGTGTACGGCTGGGGGGCGTTGACCACGATGTGGCGCAGCCTCAGCGTGGTGGTGGTGGATGACTCGAGCTGCACGATGTCGTAGCCCTGCGCGTCGCGGATCGGCGTGGTGGTCTGGCCGCCGGGCGCCAGCGCCAGCACCGGGGCCGAGTACGCCGGGTTGTCACCCTGCACCTGAGTTCGTGGCACGGAGCCGAGCTCGCCGCCCTTGCTGGCGGTGGCGGTGTCGTCGGAGTACTGCGCTGCGAGGGTGGCGAAGGACATTCCCTGGGCCAGCTTCTGCTCGATCTCCAGCGCACGCTGCTTGGCGAACAGGTCCTCGAGCTTCTGCTCGTTGAGGGAGGAGGTGATCTCGTCGTTGAGCTGCGCCATCGACCCACCGAGGCTGGCCAGCTGGCTCTGCAGCTGGCTGGTGCCCCCCGCGGCCGACACGTCCGCCTGCACCTGCGCCTGGATCTCCGCTGCGGTCGCGGCGACACCGGCTGCCGCCGCCTCCTGGGCGATGACCGTGTCGATGATCAGGCTGCGCAGCACGGACGCCCGAAGCTGGCTGCGCATCGCGGGGTTGTTGGTCGGACCCCCGGCAAGGGTCACCGAGGTGAGCGCACTGGTGAGGCGAACCTGAAAGAGGTCGTTGCTGATCGCGGTGGGGCCGACCCGTGCCACCACCTGGGTGCCGCTGCTC
>DATBCJ010000134.1:0-1578 GCA_036270565.1 Candidatus Dormiibacterota bacterium
GTCTGAATTGCTGGTAGACTCGCGTTGACCTTCGGAGAGCCCCGCTCGGTTCTGGCGCATCGGGAATGCGCCACGCGGCTCCGCTCCCCGACCGGCGACAGGCCAACCGGGCCCCACGGAGAAACACTTGACCCCAGTTCGACCAAAGTCGGAGATCATCGCCGAGCACCGCCGCCACGAAAGCGACACCGGGTCGGCGGAGGTGCAGGTGGCCGTCCTCAGTGACCGCATCGCCGCCCTCACCGAGCATCTCCGCGACCACCCCAAGGACCACGCCTCGCGCCGCGGCCTGCTCAAGCTGGTGGGCAAGCGCCGCCGGCTTCTCGACTACCTCACCCGCTCCGACGTCGAGCGCTACCGCGCGATCATCGCCCAGCTGGGGCTGCGCCGGTAACCGATGCGCTCACGTCCGACCGTCCACTCCACGGAGGGCTGCGCACAGCCCGCCTGATCGGTGGGCCCCACACCTCAGACACCCAACCGATCCCGATCCGGGAGCGACGTCCCCCGCAGCCCCACGCAGCGGTGAGAGGTTGGCGCCTGGACCTCGGCACCACGCGGCACCGCAGCCCACCGGCGCGAACCGCCCGCCGACCTCCAGACACCAATCTCACCACCATCCGCGCGGGGCGGCACCAGGCCTGATCGCACCCGGGTCATCCACTCAACAGGAGACCCCATGGCCTACCAGAAATTTGAATCCGACTACGCGGGTCAGCCGCTGATCGTCGAGACCGGACACATCGCCGAGCAGGCGAACGGCGCGCTGTTCATCCGCTGTCGCGACACCGTCGTCCTCGTCACAGCCACCGCCAACCGCACGCCCCGTGAGGGCATCGACTTCTTCCCGCTCACCTGCGACTACGAGGAGAAGCTGTACTCCGTCGGGCGCATCCCGGGCAGCTTCCCGCGCCGCGAGGGACGCCCCAGTGAGGCCGGCGTGCTCGCCAGCCGCATGATCGACCGCCCCCTGCGGCCGCTCTTCCCCAAGGACTTCCGCAACGACGTCCAGATCATCGCCACCGTCCTCAGCGCCGACCAGGAGCAGGACCCGACCACCCTCGCCGTCACCGGTGCCTCGCTGGCGCTGGCGATCAGCGACATCCCCCACGCCGGGCCGGTCGGCTGCGTGCGCGTCGGCATGCTCGACGGCCAGCTGATCCTCAACCCCACCCTGATACAGATCGCCGAGTCCGAGCTCGACCTCGTCGTCGCCGGCACCGCCGACTCGATCAGCATGGTCGAGGCGGGCGCCCGTCAGGTTCCCGAGGACCTGATGCTCCAGGCGATGCGCATGGCGCACGACGAGATCAAGCGCCTGGTGCAGTTCCAGGTGGACATCCGCAACGCGCTCGGCCCCAAGCCGGCCATGGAGTACCCGCCGGTCACCACCGACCCCGAGGTGGCCGCAGCGGTGCACGAGCTGGTCGCCGATCGCATCGGCCAGGCGGCGCGCAATGTCGACAAGGCCACGCGCGAGCGTCAGCTCGACGACCTCAAGGCCGACGCCAACGCGCAGCTCGCCGAGCGTTTTCCCGACAAGCGCGCCGACATCAGCAAGGCCTTCGAGTCCGAGAC
>DATBCJ010000135.1:0-2545 GCA_036270565.1 Candidatus Dormiibacterota bacterium
CCACGGCAGCACCACCCGCGCACCGGGGGTGACGGTGATGTGCGTCATCGCCATCGGCGTGTGCGTGCTGCCGGGCCCCGTCGCACCGGCGACGTCGCCGGCGATGACCCGCAGCAGCGCACCGCCGTCGGGTGACGCGACAAGGTCGACGTTGGCCGCCCGGATGTCCTGGTAGCGCGGCTCGGTCCACTTCAGCGCCGAGGGCAGGTTGACCCACAGCTGGATGCCGTGGAACAGGCCGCCGGAGGCCACCAGCTCGGACGGCGGGGTCTCGATGTGGAGGATGCCGGCGCCGGCGGTCATCCACTGGGTGTCGCCGTTGGTGATCAGACCGCCACCGCCGTTGGAGTCGTGGTGCTGGAACGTGCCGTCGATCATGTACGTGACCGTCTCGAAGCCGCGGTGGGGATGCCACGGCGTGCCCTTGGGCTCGCCCGGCGCGTACTCCACCTCGCCCATCTGGTCCATGTGCACGAAGGGGTCGAGCAGGCGCTGGTCGACGCCCGCGAAGGCGCGGTGCACGGGGAAGCCCTCCCCTTCGAGGCCGCGCGGCGCGGTGGTCACCATCAGCACGGGTCGCTGCACGGCGTCCGCGGCGGCCGGGGCGATGCGTGGGAGGGTGGTGACGTCGTCGACGGTGACCGCTGGCATGTCGGTGTCCTCAGGTGATGTGCGGCCGCCAAAAGCTGGGCCGCGTGCTGCCAGTGTGCGCTGCGGCGCCGTCGGTCAAACCTGGCCGCGACGTGCAGCGGCGGTGCCGAGTACGCTCGCAGCATGCAGGTCAAAGAGCTCGGTCACGCGGTCCTCTACGTCCACGACGTCCAGCGCTCATCGCAGTTCTACCGCGATGTGCTCGGCTGGACCCAGATCTCCGCCCCCGATCCGCGCTTCCCGGCGGCGGCCTTCTCGAGCGGGCGCACCCACCACGAGCTGCTCCTCATCGAGGTCGGACCCGACGCCGACGAGGTGCCCCAGGGGCGGCACGTGGGGCTGTACCACCTGGGCATCAAGATCGGCGACAGCGACGACGAGCTCCGCGAGGCGCTGGCCGCCTGCCGCAGCGCCGGCGTCCGCATCATCGGGCTCAGCGATCACACGGTCAGCCACAGCCTCTACGTGCTCGACCCCGACGGCAATGAGCTCGAGCTCTACATCGACGTGCCCGGCGTCGACTGGAAGAGCAACCCGGCCGCGGTCATGGCCCCCACCCGCCCCCTCACGCTCTAGCCGTGGCCGACGAGTTCGACGTCATCTGCATCGGTGGCGGGACCGTCTCCGAGGGCGTCGCCGCCAAGCTCGAGGGCAGGGGCCTCAGCCTCGCCGTCATCGAGAGGGAGAAGGTCGGCGGCGAGTGCCCGTACTGGGGCTGCATCCCCAGCAAGACGCTCCTCCGCTCCGCGCTCGTCCTCGCCGAGGCGGGACGGGCTCGCGCCCTGGCCGCCTCGCGCGTCGACTGGGTGGTGGACTTCGACAAGATCGCCGAGCGCGCCAACAGGATCGCGCGGTACACGGACGACACCAAGGCCGCCGAGGCGCTGGTCAGGAAGGGCGCCACCGTCATCCGGGGCGAGGGGCACCTGGTGGGACCGAGGACGGTCACTGTGAGCGATCGCACGCTGACCGCTCGCCGGGGCATCGTGATCGGAACCGGCACGTCGGCGGCGATCCCGCCCATCCCGGGGCTGGACGGCGTGTCCTACTGGACCAACCGCGAGGCCACGCTGACCCGCGTCCTTCCCATGTCGCTGCTGGTGCTGGGCAGCGGCCCGGTCGGCGCCGAGCTGGGGCAGGCGTTCGCGCGGTTCGGCAGCCAGGTGCGCGTCGTCGAGGCGCTCGACCGGCTCATCCCCGGGGAGGAGCCGGAGGCAAGCGTCGAGCTGGCCAAGGCGTTCGAGGATGACGGCATCGCGGTGAGCACGTCGGTCAAGGCGGTGGCGGCGTCCTCGGACGCCGACGGGGTGACGCTGCGCGTGGACAGCGGCGAGTCCTTCACCGCCGAGACGCTGCTGGTGGCCGTGGGGAGGCGGCCCAAGCTGTACGGCTTCGACCTCGAGGCGGCCGGGGTCAGCACCACCGAGAGGGGCTGGATCAAGGTCGACGACGCCACCCTCGTCGCGGCCCCGGGCATCTGGGCCGGCGGCGACATCACCGGCATCGGGGCGTTCACCCACCTCAGCTGGTACCACGGCCTGGTCATCGGCGGGCAGCTGCGCGGCGACCGGGCGGTCGCCGACCACCGCGCCGTCCCGCGGGTCACCTTCACCGACCCCGAGATCGCCTCGGTCGGGCTCAGCGAGGCACGCGCCCGCGAGCAGCTCACCGGGGTGCGAACCGTCAGCGCCGATTCCGGCAACGGCACCCGCGGGTACATCAACGGTCCGCCCGGCGGGGTCATCAAGCTGATCGCCGACATGGAGAGGGGCGTCCTGGTGGGCGCGCTGGTGGTCGGGCCGCGCGCCGGCGAGATGATCGCCGAGCTCACCCTGGCGATCAGGGCGGAGGTGCCGCTGCCGGTGCTCGTCGACACCATCCACGGCTTCCCCAC
>DATBCJ010000136.1:0-2003 GCA_036270565.1 Candidatus Dormiibacterota bacterium
GGAACTTCTTGCCGTTCTCGTAGAAGGCGTTGCAGGCTTCGGTGGTGATGGTGAACCCTGGAGGCACCGGCAGTCCGGCGCGGGTCATCTCGGCGACGCCGGCGCCCTTGCCGCCGAGCAGGTCGCGCATCGACGCGTCGCCCTCCTCAAAGAGGTACACCCACTTGTGCGTCGTGCGGCGGCGGGGACGTGCTCCGTTGGCGCCCGTGGTTGCGGCCTTGGCCGGCGAGCCGCGGCGCGCCGAGGCGGCCGGTGCTGACGCGGACCTTCCGCGGGACGTCGACGGCGCGCGGGTGGCGCGGGCCCGGGGGGTGCCCGTGGGCATGGAGGAACCTCGCGATTGCATCAGGCTGCTGGCGGCTGCGCCCGAGCGTAGCACTCGATCTCCGCGGGCTGGGCCGGGTGCGGTCGGCCGGGCGCGGTGACCCCCGCGCTGCGCCATTGAGCCCGTCCCCGTCTGTGCGCGACGCGATGAGCGGATAAGCTAGACGCGCGATCGTCGTCGAGGGGGAAATCGATTGATGCACCGGCTCCGCGGGCGCGCCCTGGCGCTGTCGGCAGTGGCGTTCGCGGCCGTGGTGGCCGTCTCGGTCTGGGTTGCGGGAGAGCTCGAGGTAGTCGCGAGCTCGGTGCCGGTGACGGTGATCGTCCCCAGGTCATCGGCACCCCTGCCCATCCCGACGCCAACGCCGAGCCCGACAACAACCCCGTCCGACACGCCGTCCCCAGTCGCCCCAACCCCCGTGGTGCTGTCGCCCGGACCCGGTACCGCACCCCTGGCAACCCCGACACCCTCCCCCACTGCGCCGCCCACCCCGAGCCCGACACCCACACCGTCCGGCACGCCGTCCGCGGTCGCCGTCACCACGCCGACCGCCGATGCGTCGCCCACGGCATTCGCACCGGAACAGATCGGCGCGGTGGGTGGCAATGGTGGTGGTGGTTCGCCGCTGGTGATCATCGTGCTGGCGATCCTCGCGCTCACCGCCGTCGGTGGCGGCATCCTGTCGTTCCGCCTCTACCGGCGGTAGCGGTCGCACGCCCTCCACCGCGATCATCCGGATTCGCAGAAACGCCGCGGTTGACGAAAACCCCCGATGTCCCGTAGTCTTCGCCACCAGTCATGCAGATGCCGCACGTCGCCAGCAAATCCACGGCACGGTCGTTCCCCGCCGGGAAACCTGACGTGCCCTGCGACTCCGCGCGCTGAGACCACACTCAGCACAGCGACACCGAGCACCGAAGAGGACCCCCGCGGGGGTCCTCTTTTTTGTTCCCCACGACGCGCGTCCACATCAAGACAACAGGTTCACCACATGTCCATCGGCCGCTTCTCGATCATCGAATCCACCCTACGCGAGGGTGAGCAGTTCGCCCTGGCGCGCTTCACGCCGCAGCAGAGACGGGAGATCGCCCTCGCCGTCGATGAGTTCGGCGTCGAGTACCTCGAGGTCACCACCCCCGTGGCCTCGGCGCTCGCCCAGCGTTCCTGCCGTGAGATCGCCGCGCTGCCCCTGCGCGCCACCGTGCTCACCCACACCCGCTGCGTGGTCGACGACGTTCGTCTCGCCGTGGACTGCGGCGTGGGCGGCGTCGACCTCCTCTTCGGCACGGCGGAGTGGCTGTCCACGCATCCCCATGGAGTGCGCGTCGCCGAGGTCGTGAGCTCGGTCGCCGAATGCATTGCGGTGGTCCATAACGCAGGGCTCGAGGTGCGGTTCAGCTGCGAGGACTCCTTCCGCAGCGACCCGGCCGACGTGCTCCGTATCCACGGCGCCGTGGCCGAGCTCGGGGTCGACCGCGTCGGCATCGCCGACACGGTGGGAATCGCCACGCCGGGCCAGGTCACCCAGCTGATCACTCAGCTGCGCAGCGTCGTCGGCTGCGACATCGAGTTCCACGCCCACAACGACACCGGCTGCGCGGTCGCCAACGCGCTCGCGGCCCTGGAGGCGGGGGCGACCCACATCGACACCACCGTTCTCGGCATCGGCGAGCGCAAC
>DATBCJ010000137.1:0-6407 GCA_036270565.1 Candidatus Dormiibacterota bacterium
CCCGGAGACGATCATCGCGCCCCGGGACGACTCGGACGCGGAGGCATCGTGGTTGACGCCGGGGATGATCGCCAACCAACCGCAGAACCGTGCCGTGGAGCTCCTCAGCCGGCTGACCGCCGGCGAGGCCCTGTTCATCCAGGGACCTCCGGGCACCGGCAAGACGACGGTCATCGTCGAAGCCGTCAAACGGCGGCTCGCGGCCAACCCTGACGAGCGGATCCTGGTGACCTCGCACAGCAACATCGCCGTCGACAACGCGCTCGAGCGCCTCGCCGGGACCCCGGGGATGCGCGCCGTGCGGGTGGCCCGCGCCGAGCGTGTGCATCCCGCCGTGGAGCGCTTCCGGCTCGACGACGAGGACGACCCGCGGGTGCTCGAGGCCAACTGCTACTTCGCCACCTGCGCGACGGCGGCCACGTCGGCGATCACCGACATGAACTTCGACATCGTCATCCTCGACGAGGCCAACAAGGCCCGCGTCGACGAGGCGCTGCCGGCGCTGCGACTGGGCTCGGCGCTGGCCCTGGTCGGTGACCACAAGCAGCTCCCCCCCGTTGAGGACGACGCGCTCTACGGCATCGTCGAGAGCGATGAGGCGCTGGAAACCCTTGTCAACAGAAGCCTTTTCGAGCAGGCGTGGGAGGGCGGCCTTCCCGAGTCTGCGCGCTGCCTGCTGACCATCCAGCACCGCATGCACCCGGACATCGCGGCCTACGTGTCGAAGGCCAGCTACGACGGCCAGCTCCAGGACGCCCCCGAGGTGCAGGACTACGACTACATAACCCGCACCCCATTCCCGGTGGCGCTGCACTTCGTCGACACCGAGGGGATGCGCGGTGGCCGTGAACGCCGCGGGCCCGGGGGCGCGCTGCGCAACGAGGCCGAGGTCAGGGTCGCCGCCCAGGTGGTGCGACTCCTCGATGAGCGCGCCCCGCGCGAGATGTCGATGGCGGTGATCGCCATGTACGCCGAGCAGGTCGAGCGATTGCGCCAGGCGCTGGGCCGGCGCCGCTTCAAGCGCCCGGTCAAGATCGACACCGTCGACTCCTTCGAAGGCCGTGAGGAGGACATGGTGGTCATCTCGCTGGTGCGATCCAACGAACGCGGTCGCATCGGGTTTTTGCGCGTGCCCAACCGGCTCAACGTGGCCATCTCGCGCGCCAAGCACCTGGTCGCCTGCATCGGCGACAGCGCCACGCTTCGGGCCGGCGAGGAGTCGATGTACGGCGAGCTGGTCGAGGCCGCTCGCTCCACCGGCGGCTGGCTGAGCGCGCTGGAGATCGTCAGCCCCGGCAAGCCGCAGCGCCGCCGTCGTGGCGCGCCGGGTCCGGCCCAGCGGGTGGGCCTGGATGGCGAACCGCTTCCCACCGCCCCCGACGGCGAGGCCGGTTCACGCCGCCGGCGCCGCCGGCGCCGCCGCGGCCCGGCGCAGCCCGGCGGAGCGCAGGGCCCGGCAGGCGAGGGACAGCAGCAGCCCGGCGGCCAGCCCCAGGGCGAGCCGGTGCTCGGCCCCGACGGACAGCCCATCCGTCGCCGTCGCCGCCGTCGTCGGCGTGGTCGTGGCGCCGGCCCGCAGGTGCCAGACGGCCAGCAGGGCGGGCCGGGCGTCCCCGGGGACGAGCCGCCGCCAGGTGCGGCGTCAGCACTCGGCGTTCAGGGGTCGCTCCACTTCGCCCCGGGCGAGGTCCAGAGCTTCCGGCCACGCCGCCGGCGCCGTCGTCGTGGCGGCTCGGCTGGCCCCGGCGGCGCCGAGGGTGCGCCCATCCCCCAGGCCGGCGAGAACCCGCCGGCCACCGTGGCCGTCCCCCAGCCTCCAGCAGCCTCCGGCTGAGGCAGCTCCGCGACCATGGCCGACGATCTCACCGTCTTCATCCGCCGCGGTGACCCGCAATGCGAAGCGCTGCTC
Source organism: Candidatus Dormiibacterota bacterium (assembly GCA_036270565.1). Classification (GTDB taxonomy): domain Bacteria; phylum Chloroflexota; class Dormibacteria; order Aeolococcales; family Aeolococcaceae; genus Aeolococcus. The sequence continues at coordinate 1,910 of DATBCJ010000137.1, forward strand.
CGCTACCTCGACCAGCGCGGCCTGACCTACACGACCCGCGACGTCACCTCCGATCCATCGGCGACGGCGATCCTCTTCGGCAGGCTTGGCCGCGTCGCCGTGCCCGCGCTGCTCATCGGCGACCGCCTGATCGTGGGCTTCGACCCGGTCCAGCTCTCACGCTACCTGCCCCGCCCGGCGGACGACGGTCCCGGCGTGTCGTTCGGGGCAGCGGTGCGCGACGTCACCGCCGACATCGCCCGCGCTCACGGTCTCCCCGCCGCCTTTGGCGTGGAGGTGGGCACCGTCCGCGAGGGATCGCCGGCGGCGCTCGCCGGCGTCCAGCCCGGCGACGTGATCACCGCGATCGGCGCCTACACCCTCACCGGCGGGGCCGCCCAGTTCCGGACAGCGGTCAGCGCCCGTCAGCCCGGCGACACCATGACCTTCACTGTGTGGCGCGACGCGGGCCCAGTTGAGTTGGTCGCCGAGTTCCCCCGAGAGGCGGCGCCGCCGGAACCGACAGCCACGGGGTGATCTCGCGGGCGGCGTCCTTGAGGAAGGAACCGCCCCACACCCCGATCGAAAGCAGGCCCCCGAAGATCATCAGGGCTTCGACGCTGACCTTTCCCCGCTTGGTCCAGTACACGTCCTCGAGGTCGAGCCAGAGCGCGAACTCGTCGAGGGTCAACGCCGACCCGACGCCGTAGATCACCGAGTTGAGGCTGTGGATCGCCTTCTGCTGCTCGGCGTCGTCGGCGATGAGCAACCACAGGTAGCCGGTGACGAGCAGACCGCCGATGCCGAAGACGAGGTGGTGGAGGTGACGGCCGTTGCGGCTGAGGTTGTGGAATGGGCCGATGCCCCGCCGGATCATGTGGGTGATCACCCGCGCCGAGATGGCGCCGAGGTCGAACCCGACCGACGAGAGAAAGAGGCGCTCGCGACGAGGGTCCTGGAAGTGGAGCCGGTAGTGGTGCCGGAGGCGCCTGCGCAGCGGCGCGTGGGGGTCGGGACCCTGGGCGGCCGGCCTCACCAGCCCGGCGGTGGCTCGGTGCGGTTGAGCAGGCGGACGAAGTCCTCGGCGCGCGCCACCGCCTCCCAGCGGCGGGCGAAGAAGTCCTGGCAGATCATGCGGTTGTCGGCGAGCGCGGTCACCGTCACGGCCCACTGGTTGAGCGCCTTGGTGACCTCGACCTCGTGGGTGTTGGCCTCGTTGCGCAGGATGATTCCGCTGGGCGCAGGACGTCGCGAACTGTCATTGCGTCGGGGGGACGCCATTGCCATTGCGAGAACCCTCCAGACAGTGGTGGAGCCGGTGGAACGGTGGGCGAGATCGCTCGCCTGCGTAGCAGCGAACCCGGCTGCGGAGACACCAGCGGTCAGTTGCAATTGTGGCGCAAATCGTCTCGCGACGGAAGGGGCGGGGCGGTCAACCGTCCAGGTCGAGGCGTCCCTGGGCCGGCGACGGCTCGGCGACAACCGGGTCCTCCTGCGCCGCGGGGGCCGACGCCGCCCAGGACGGGACCGCCCCATCCCGCTCCGCCAGGGTGTCGAGGATCGGCTGAGGCGGCCGGGGCAGGCGGCGGCCGAGCAGCGCTCCGAAGTCGAAGGCGTTGACCACCGCGTAGTTGCTCCGGTTGTTGTTGAGCAGCACGTGAACGGGGGTGCCACGCTCGGCGGCGGCGCGGATGGCGGGCACCCACTCCTCGAGCTCGTCGGGGCGGTACAGGTAGTTGAACCGGTAGTCGCTGGTGGGGCCGTCCGGGCGGTACCAGGTGGTGCGGTTGCGGCCGTGGAAGCGGGCGATGCACAGCCTCGGCGAGGTGATCGCCAGGAGTGGCGGCGCGGTCCCGCTGCCCAGCTGAGGGGCGTCGACGCCGACGTACACGCAGTCGAGCTCGCGGAGCAGGTCTTCGGTGGCGGCCCAGGCGCCTCCGTCGAACCAGCTTCGATGGCGGAACTCGATGGCGACGATGTCGAGGGGGTGGCGGTCACGGGTCTCGAGCAGCACCTCGCGCGCTCCCGGGCGATTGGTGAACCACGGCGGGAACTGGTAGTGGACCGCCGCCAGCCGCCCGCTTTCGCGAAGCGGCACCAGCGCTGCCACGAAGTCGCGGATCTCGTCGGGGGTGGGCGGCCTCGGCCGGCCGCCCTCCCGCTCATGCCGGGTCAGGCTGCGGAAGGCCTTGATGTTGAAGCGAAACGTGGCGGGCGTGCGATCGAGCCAGCCCTCGACCACCTCGGGCTTGGGAATGCCGTAGAAGCTGGTGTCGATCTCGACGATGGGGAAGTAGCGCGCGTAATAGCTGAGCTTGTCGCGCTGGCGCCGGCCGCGCTCCAGCTCAGGCGGGTAGAACTCCTTGTGGTCGGCCCAGTTGCAGGTGCCGACCAGGATCTCGGCGGTCATTGAATCCCCACCGCTGCCGCGGGTATCTGCGAATCCTCGAAGAACAGTAACCACGCTGTCACCGGTGCTGTGACGGCTTTGGCCGCGGCGGCCCAGACAATGCGGGCACACCAAAGGAGTTCTGTGAGCCTCGCGAACCCCGCCGCGCAGCTGCCTCGCCCGCGCGCCTCCAGACGGGCCCGACCATGGGTCGGTCCGGCGCTGCGACTGCGCCTCTTCGCGGCAATCCTGATCGTGCCCGCCATTCCCCTGTGGGTGATGACGCTCTTTCCGATGCCGGTGTTCTCGGTGCAGCACTCGCTGCCGGTCTGGGGCCTGATCATCCTGTTCTTCGTCACCGAGCGGTGGCCGGTGGCCATGGCGATGCGGCGGAGCACGCCGTTGGTGGGCCTGTCGGCGGCCCCGCTGGTTCTCGGCGCCTTCTTCTCCCCGAGCTGGGTGGTCATCGCCGGCTACCTGGTCGGCGCCACGCTCGCCGCGGCGAGCCGGCGGGAGCTGCGCCAGGCGGCCACCGCATTCGGCATCGCGCAGTTCTCGCTCTTCGCCGCGCTCGGTGTGATCACCTTCCGCGCCACGGTTGGACACAGGCTGCCGGCTGGGGTCGAGCTGGACTGGAGCGCGTACGTGGCGGTGTACGCCATGACCGGCGTCCTCATCCTGACCAGCCTGACCACCTCCTTCGCCATCGCGCTCCACGACGGACGCGTGACCCGGCGGCTGGCGGTCGAGAACGTGATCCTCGGCGTCGTCGGCATCGGCGCGTCGGCGAGCTACGGCATGGTGGCCGTCGACCTGGTCTGGTCCAACCCCAAGGGTCTGTTCGTTGTGGTCGTCCTCGGCGTGGTGCTCCTCGGCGGGTATCGCATCCTGCTCATGGAACGGCGCGAACGACGCGTCGCCGAGTTCCTCCGTGGAGCGGACGAGGCGCTGCATCATTCGCCGGAGCTAGAGTCGGCGATCGTCGCGCTGATCGGCCGTGCCCGGGAGATGTTCGACGGCCAGATCGCCCAGCTCACCATCTACCCCACCTCTCCCGGTGAGCAGGCCTACCGCACCACCGTGCGCGCCGGCGGCCCGGCGGGCACCGAGATCATGGTGCCGATCGACTCGACCGACCTCGATGACATCCTCGAGGCCGACTCCGACGGGGTGATCATCGACCGCGGCAGCGCCTCACCACGCTCGCGCGACGTGCTCGACCGCCGCCACGTCGACCACGCCATGGTGGCGCTGCTGCGCGGCCAGACGCGGCTGGTGGGCAGCCTCATGGTCGGCAGCCACCTCAGTGCGCGCAGCTTCGACCAGAGAGATCTTCAGCTCTTCCAGACCCTGGCCATCCAGACCAGCTCCACGCTGGAGGGCGGCCGCCTCGAACACTCGATCACCCGGCTCACCGAGTTGCAGCAGCAGCTCTCGCACCAGGCCTTCCACGACTCGCTCACCGATCTCGCCAACCGCGCCCTCTTCACCGACCGCATCGAGCACGCCCTGCTGCGCCGGGCGCGTACCAGCCAGCCGGTGGCGGTGCTGTTCATCGACCTCGACGACTTCAAGAGCATCAACGACACCCTCGGACACGCGGCGGGCGACCAACTGCTCGTCGGTGTCGCCGACCGTCTGCGCAGCTCCCTGCGTCGCCCCGACACGGCTGCGCGGCTCGGCGGTGACGAGTTCGCCGTCCTCATCGAGGACATCGACCAGGTGACCGAGGCAGAAGCGGTGGCCGAGCGTGTGTTCCTTGCGCTGGCCCCTCCCTTCGCCATCGCGGGCCAGTCGGTGGTGGTGCGCTGCTCGATCGGCATCGCTGTCTCCAACAACGACAACGACACGGCCGGCGGCTTGATGAGCCACGCCGACGTCGCAATGTACGCCGCCAAGACCGCCGGCAAGCACCGTCAGATCCTCTTCGCCCCCGGGATGGAGGACGAGATCATCGCCCGGCACACCCTCCGCGCCGACCTCGAGCGCGCCGTCGGCGGCGACGAGTTCGGCGTGCACTTTCAGCCGATCTTCGACCTCTCGAGCGGCAAGTTGGTGGCCACCGAGGCGCTGGTTCGCTGGCGCCACCCCGGCCGTGGCATGGTGCCGCCCGACGACTTCATCCGCGTG
>DATBCJ010000138.1:0-3588 GCA_036270565.1 Candidatus Dormiibacterota bacterium
AGGGGCGCCAGCGCGGTCACCACGCACCACGTGCCGTAGAGGTGGTTGACACCCCAGCGACCGAACCACGAGCCCGCCGGGTATTGCGCTTCGCGCAGGTACGCGATGGCCCTCGCCAGGGCGGGCCCGTCAGGCGGCTCACCGAGAGCGGCGAGCATCTCGACCGCGTGGGCGGTGACGTCCTCGCTGGGAGGATCGAGCATCGCCCCGAAGTCGGCGAACGGCAGCTTGTACACCACGGTGCGGACGTTGTCACGGTCGAACGCTGCCCAGGCGCCGTTGCTCGAGCGCATCGCCAGCACCCAGCGGCGTGCGCGCTCGATGGCGGCACGCACCTCGGGCGTCTGTTCGCCCGCGAGCAGCGCGAGCACCACGATGGTTGTGTCGTCGACGTCCGGGTAGATGTCGTTGTCGAACTCGAATGCCCAGCCACCGCCCTCGACGCCCGGGGCGCAGCGCACCTGCCAGTCACCGCCGCCGCTGATCTGTTCATCGAGCAGCCACCTGACCGCGGAGCGCAGCGGCGCCGAGTCCGCCGGAAGACCCGCGCGCCGGAGCGCGAGAACGGCCAGGGCGGTGTCCCACACCGGCGACATGCACGCCTGCAGGCGCCAGCCGTCGCCGTCCATAGCCGCGAAGCGCCTCAGCCCTTCGAGGCCTCGCCTGATGACTGGGTGGGACAGCGGCATCCCCTCGAGGTGGAGCGCGATCAGCGAGTACACCCAGGGAGGCTGGATGCCACCCCAGCTGCCGTCGGCCTCCTGGCGATCGCTGATCCAGCGCACCAGGCGACGGCGGGACGCCCGCCGCCCCGGCTGGAGACGAGAGCGGTCGTAGAGCTTGAGCAGATGATCGGCCCAGGCAAAGGGTCCGCTGCCCTCGACCCGCCGCAACCGCCACTCGGTGCCGGGGAGGACCAGCTCGTCGAGGCTGAAGGGCAACGGGCGCCGCGGCCGGTGCGAGAGAACGATCAGCAGCGGCGCCACCGTCCCGCGCGCCCAGCAGGCGAAGTCGTACAGGTTCAGCGGCACCTGGGGCGGCAGCCAAGCCAGCTCGGGCGGCATGCTGGGCACCCCCTCCCACGGGTATGCGCCGAACAGCGCCAGCCATATCTTGGTGAACACGCGCGCGTTAGCCACCCCGCCCTGCTCGAGGATGACGCGCAACGCGTCGCGCAACTCGCGCCGCGAGGCGTCCAGCCCGAGGACGCGCAGGGCGACGTAGGCCTCGATGGTGGTGCTGACGTCGGCAGCCGCGTCGTGGTACAGCCCCCAGGAGCCGTCGTCGCGCTGCGCGCCGAGGAGGTGGCGGATGGCGCCGTCGCGGATGTCGTCCAGCCCGACGCCGAGGAACGTCAGCAGCAGGACGTGCTCGGCGGTCATGGTGACGTTGGTCTCGAGCTCTCCCGACCACCATCCCTCGGCATCCTGAGCGCCGAGCAGGTGATCGACGGCGGCGGTCACCGCGTCGCCGGCTCCGGCGCCGGCGCGACTCTCGGGGGCGAGCAGGGTGTCAGCCATGAACAGCCTCGAGCGGGCGAGGGACGGGCGCGAAGTTGAGGTCAAGGCTGTCAACAGCACGGCGACCGCTCCGCACCGCCGACTCCATCGTGGCCGGCCACCCGGTGTCCGTCCAGGCGCCGGCGATGGCGAGGTTGCGTCGCGTGGTCCGGGCACCGGGGCGGTGCAGGCCCGGGGCGGGCACGAAGGTCGCCTCAGGATCGCGCGTCACCGCGCCCCGGAGCAGCCGCACCCCCGCCAGCCTCGGCCAGGCCGCCACCAGCTCGGCGCGGCAGAGGTCGACGAGCTCGGACTCCGGTCGGGTCACGAGCTCATCGGCGGCGCTGAGGCTGCAGCAGAGGTAGCCGGGTCGCTTCTCGAACACCCACTGGATGGGGGAGCCGAGGATGGCGGCGAACGGGAGCCCTGCGTCCTGCGTGTCGAACCAGAGGTGGACGTCGACGATGGCGCGGGAGCGGAAGCCATCCAGGCCGTCGACACCATACGCAGCGGGATTCCCGAGGACACCGCTGAGGCGAGCCGGCGGCACCGCCAGGATCACGGCGTCGGCCGCGATCTCCTCTCCGTCGGCGCAGCGTACCCCGGCAACCGCGTCGCCGCCGTCGAGCAGGCCCGCCACGCTGGTGCGAGTGCGCACAGCGTCGGCGCGGGCGGCGGCGGCCTCCGCGATCCGGACCAGCGGAACGCGACACCAGCCGATGCGCGCTGCGGCCGGGTCACCGGCAAACGCGGTGCGCACCACGAAGAGCGCGTCCTCCGCGCTGACCTCGTCGATGCGCGCGTTGAGCGCCGGGACGACGAAGATCTCCCAGAAGCCCTGGATCGCGGCTGCGCCCTGGCCGTGCCGAAGCAGCCACGCCGCGAAGGTCTCGCCCGGCTCTGCTGGGTCGTTGCACCGGCGCAGCGCGCGGGCCACCTGCACCTTGGCGGACAGGGGCAGGTGCGAATACGTCATGAATGACGGCAGCAGGCTCACTGACGGAGGCAGGCCGCGGGCCGCCCGAAGCCGCGCGGGACGTGCGCCGCGGCGTAGAGCCGTCACCTCGAACCGTGGCTGGTTGTGCAGCGCACCGGCCATGCCCAGCTCGTCGACGAAATCCAGGTACTCCGTGCAGCAGCCGAGGTGGACGTGCTGACCGTTGTCGACCTCGACGCCGTCCACCGAGAAGGACGTGGCCTTGCCGCCGAGGAGGCGGCTGCGTTCGAGCAGCACGACCTCGCAGCCGGCGTCGGCAAGCCTGCACACCGCGGCCAGCCCGGCCAGCCCCGCTCCCACCACGACGACGCGCATCAGCCGACCACCGGTCGCGTTCCCGGTCGGCGCGGCGCGCGCCCCCCGCCGGAAAAGCCGGCCCGGAGCAGGACGCCGGCCTTGCTCGCCGGCGTCAGCGACAGGCGACGCTGCAGAGGAAGGTCAGGCTGCTCCTCGATCTCGGCGAGGATCCGCTGGTAGAGGCCGGCCATGGTCCGGACGCAGATGCCGGCGCGCCGCGGGATGTGACGGTCGACGCGCAGACCCGACGCGAACAGCCGTCGCGCCCGCTGAGCCTGGTGGTGAACGAACCCATCCCATCCCGGGGGCGCCACGCCGGCCCCGAGCTGTGCCTCCGCGATGCCGAACGCGGCGAGCTCCTCGGCGGGAAGGTAGACGCGCCCCAGCTCGAGGTCACCGCGCACGTCCCTGAGGATGTTGGTCAGCTGCATGGCCAGCCCGAGGTCATCCGCGTGCACGAGGGCGATGTCGTCGTCGAAGCCGAAGATGCGCACGCACATCCGCCCAACGGTCGACGCCACCAGCCAGCAATAGCCGGCCAGGTCATCCCAGTTGGCGTAGCGAAGGGTGGTGAGGTCGCGTTCGACGCCGTCGACGAGTGCATCGAGCTCCGCCAGCGGGATGCGATACGCGGCCACCGCCCTGGCCAGCACGGTGGTCACCTCGTCATCCGGTTCGCCTGCGAGGGCGCGGCGCAGACGACGTCGCATCTCGTCGAGCCGCGGGCCGGGGTCCACGACGCCGGGTGAGTCGACGGCGTCGTCGACCTGACGGGCGAAGTTGTACAGGGCGTAG
>DATBCJ010000139.1:0-4850 GCA_036270565.1 Candidatus Dormiibacterota bacterium
CGATGAGCACCCATCCCCGCTCAGCCGCGTCGGGAGCGTAGCTGGGCTTGTCGTTGGAGAAGAAGCCGTGGCCGGCGTTCTCGAAGGTGTGGAACTCGTGCTCCTTGCCGGCCTCGTTGAGGACTCGATCGAGCTCCGCGACGTGCTCGGGAGCCGGGTGCGGGTCATCGGCTCCGAACAGGCCGAGCAGCGGGCAGGAGAGCCGAGGAGCAAGGCTGGTCAGCGGCCGCACCGCCAGCGGGAACCCTTCGGGAGGCGCCTCGACGACGAAGCCGCCGTAGCAGTCCACCGCCGCGTCGAAGGTGAGCGAGCACGCCGCCAGGAACGCCTGCCTGCCGCCCGAACAGTAGCCGATCACGCCGACGCGCCCGTTGGCGTTGTCCATGCTGCGCAGATGGGTTGCGGCACCGTCGATGTCGCCCACCAACCGGTCATCGGGGACACCGCCGGCCGCGCGCACCGTGGCGGCGGCGTCGTCCGGGCTCGCCCCTGGGGCTTCGCGGTAGTGGAGGTTGGGGCAGATCGCGTTGTAGCCCATGTCGGCGAAGCGTCGGGTGATCTCCTTGGTCGAGCTGTCGTATCCCGGCATGTGATGGATGACGACCACGCCGCCGACCCGGCCCGGACCAGGCGCCGTGGCCAGGTAGGCCTCGATCCCGTCTCCGCCCGCGCCGGGGATGACCACGGTGGCGGTGGCCGCGCCCTGCTCGGCCACCTAGAGACGCACCTGGCGCAACTGCTCGAGGCTGGCCACGGTGGCGAGCCGCTCGAGCATGGCGTCGTCGACCGCGTCGTCGATCTCCATGAGCATCACCGCCTGCCCGCGCGGCCGGTCGCGGCCCAACTCGATGCGTGCGATGTTGATGTCATTGCTGGCCAGAAGCGTCGACACCGCGGCGATGACGCCGGGCCGATCCTCGTGCTGTACCACCAGGAAGGTCCCGGCGGGGTGCATGTCGACCCGGAAGTCGTCGATGCGGGTGATCCGTGGGATGCCCTCGAAGTGCGTACCCGCAACCAGCAGTCGCTGCTCGCCGACCACCTCCACGAACATCGAGTTGGTGTGGTCGACGCTGCGCGTGGTGGTGCGCTCGTCGACGTCCACGCCCATCGAGCGGGCCACCGTCTTGGCGTTGACCGCGTTGACGCGCGCGTCCGAATAGTGCCCCAGCAGGCCGCGCAGCACCTCGGCGGTGAGCAAGGTGGTGTCGACGTCGGCGAGCTCGCCCGCGTAGCTGCAGATCACCCTGCTGACCCCCCCGCTGCTCAGCTGCGCGGCGAGCGAGCCCATCTTGCGCGCCAGCTCCAGGTAGGGCCGCAGCCGGGCCAGCTCCTCGGGGTTGATGGCGGGCGCGTTGACGGCGTAGCGCGGTGACCCACCGCGCAGGTATTCGACGATCTGGTCGGCGACGTCGGCCGCCACGTTGACCTGGGCCTCGGCGGTGCTGGCGCCGAGATGAGGCGTGACCACGATGCCGTCGACGCCGATGAGCGGATGCCCTTCGGGGACGGGCTCTGTGGTGAAGACGTCCACCGCCGCGCCGGCGATGACGCCGTCGCGAACGGCCTCGGCCAGGGCTTCCTCATCGATGATCCCGCCCCGGGCCACGTTGATGATCCGCGCGCCGCGGCGCATGCGGCGCAGCTCCGCCGCGCCGATGACGCCTCGGGTGCGATCGGTGAGGGGCACGTGCACGCTGATCACGTCGCTCTCGGCGAGCAGGGTCTCCATGTCGACGAGCTCGGCCCCGGCCTGTTCGGCGCGGTCGTGCGTGACCAGCGGGTCGTGTGCGATCACGCGCATGCGCAGGCCCTCGCCCGCGATGCGCGCCACCTCGAAGCCGATCTTGCCCAGCCCGAGCACACCCAGGGTTCGGTCCCGAAGCTCGACCCCCATCATCCGCGAGCGCTCCCACCGCCCGGCGCGCATGGAGGCGTCGGCGGCGGGGATGTTGCGGGCCAGCGCGAGCATCATCGCCACGGCGTGCTCGGCGGCCGCGATGGTGTTGCCCGTCGGTGCGTTGAGCACGAGGACGCCGTGCTGCGTCGCCGCGTCGATGTCGATGTTGTCGACGCCGACCCCGGCGCGCCCCACCACGCGGAGCCGCGTCGCCGCGGCGAGCACGTCGGCGGTCACCTTGGTCTCACTGCGCACCACCAGCGCGTCGTATGCGGGGATGCGGGCGGTCAGCTGCTCGGAGGTGAGGCCGGTCTGCACGTCGACCTCGCCGGCCGCACGCAGCCGATCGACGCCGTCGGCCGCGATCGGGTCGGCAACCAGGATGCGCACCGTGCCGGTATCCGACGCAGCCGCGGAGGCGTCCGTGGACCGCGGCGCCTCGGCCAGAGGGCTCAACCCACCCCGGCCGGCTGGCCGGTCACCTGCAGGCTGCGCACCACCGCCTGGGCAGCGGGCACGGCGAGCCCGACCCGGCTGCGCATGCCGGTCTCGTGCAGCCCCTGCTCGAGCGTGGCCAGGATGTTGTAGACGTCGCCCTCATCGACCATGCCGAGGTGGCCGATCCGGAAGATCCTGCCGCTCAGGTCGCCCTGGCCACCGGCGAGCACCAGCCCGTGGCGGGCGCGCAGCGTGGTGAGCAGCTCCTTGAGCGAGTCGGCCTCGTCGACGGGGTTGAGGATGGCCGTCACGGTGTCGCTGCGATGCCCTTCCGCGGCCAGGAATTTCAGGCCAAGAGCGTCGATGCCGGCGCGGATCATCTCGGCGACCCGTGTGTGTCGCGCCCACACGCTCTCCATGCCCTCCTCGCGCATGATGGCGAGTCCCTCCTGGATGGCGTACAGGACCGACACCGCCGGCGTCGTGTAGGTCTGCGACCTCTGTTGGTACTTGCGTTCGCGGGCGAAGTCGAGGTACCAGCGCGGCGTCGTCGCCTTCTCGGCGCGGGCGAACGCGGCCGCGCTCACCGCCACCATGGCGACCCCCGGAGGCGCCATCCAGCCCTTCTGTGAGCCGGTGACGAGCACGTCGATCTGCCAGCCGTCGGTCTCCAGCGGCAGGCATCCCGCCCCACTCACCGAGTCGACCGCGAGCAGCTTGCCCCGACCCTTGACCACGGCCGCGAGGGCACGGAGGTCGTTGGTAACGCCGGTGCTGGTCTCGTTGTGGGTGACGAACACGGTGTTGATCCCGCCGTTCTCAGCGAGGATGCGATCGACATCCTCGGGATCGATCGGCTCCCCGTCAGGCACGCGTAGCCGGAGGACGTCCGCGCCGTAGCCGGCGCCGATGTCGGCCCAGCGGTCGCCGAAGGAGCCCATGGTGCAGAACAGGGCGCGCTCTCCCGGGCTGAGCAGGTTGACCACCGCGGCTTCCAGGCCGCCGGTGCCGCTGCACGGATAGATGAGCACGTCGTTGGCGGTGTGCAGCGCCCAGCGCAGTCCCTCTTCGATGTCGCGGAGCAGGCTCGCGAACTCGGGTCCGCGATGGTTGATCATCTGGCGTGACGCCGACCTGATGACGCGGTCCGGCAGGGGGGTGGGTCCGGGGACGCGGAGCTGCTGAGCGAAGGCCATGTCTGCTCCTGCATTGACGTGGACGATCGCACGCAGTCTACCAATCGACGTCGGCCGCACCGTGTGCGACCGACCGGCTCAGAAGAGCTCGTCGTAGATGTGGTGCGGGCGCGCGAATCGGTGCGCGCGCATCGCCGTGGCCCGCCGCTCCACCGCGCGCCGTCGCCGCCGGGTGGCGGCGCGACGCACGAGCATTCGGTCGACGGCCATGCGCAGCAGCCGGTACAGCGCCGCGACCACGCGGAACGCCCTGACCGGCCAGCGCACCACGGCGGCGACGAGACTGAGCAGCACGGCGTCGCGGATGGCGGTGCCCAACCATCCCGACCCGCCGGCGGCAGGCGCCGCTGCCGCCACGGCGGTGGTGGGCAGCACCCGCCGATCGGGATGGGCGGCGTTCCACGCGACGATCTGCGCCTTGCGCTTGAGAACGTCGGGGTCGTAGCGCTCGATGGCGGAGCGGATCGCCATCGCCAGCAGCTGCTGGAACCCGGGCGTGCCGATCAGCGCAGCTTCGCGGGTGTTGCTGAGGTAGGCGGGCTCGACCGTGACCGTCGGCATCTGCGTGTGGATCCACCAGTTGTCACGCAGCTGCACCCCGTCGCCGGCGACACCGAGCGGACCGAGGTAGCGGAACATGGCGTCGCTCATCATCTGCGCGAAGGCGAGGTCGGAGTCCTTGGGGTAGAGCACCAGGGAGCCGTTGACGCTCGGGTCGGTGAACGAGTTGAAATGGACGCTCACGAAGACGGCGGCGCCGTTGTTGTTGGCGGTGTCGCTGCGCTCTTGGATGCTCAGCGCACGGTCGTCGGTGCGCGTCAGGATGGCGTTGACGTCGTCCTGGCGGAGCAGTGCCTGGACCCGTTTGGACACCGCCAGGGTGGCGTCCTTCTCCATGAGGCCGTTGCTCGCGGCGATGGCGCCGGGGTCGAAGGGCATGTCGGGCTGCGCCGGGTTGACAGCGCCGCCGTGCCCGGGGTCGATGACCACCACCAGCGGGGTCGGGCCCGACTGGGCGTGCGCGGTCGGCGAGGCGGCGATCACCAGTGCGGTGACGACCGGGACGCTGAGCAGGACGTGGAGAAGACGGGTCGCCGGACGGCGCATGGCCAGTTCGCAGTATATGGGCGCTCAGACGGAAGCGCGCCAGCCGCATGGTGGTGCCTGAGAAGCCGAGGGGAAGGCAGCGTCACTTCGGTCGCTGTCCTCGCGGGCGCTGCGGAGCCAGCACGAGCTGTCTCCTTGCTGCTGCGGATGCTTCCTACGTGACGCTGCCTTCCCCTCTCTCGACGGCAGCTGGAAGAGCGAGCTGGCGC
>DATBCJ010000140.1:0-10187 GCA_036270565.1 Candidatus Dormiibacterota bacterium
GCGAACTCCACGCCGGTCGGCCCGGCGCCGGCGATGACGAAGGTCAGCAGGCGGCGGCGCTCGCGCTCGTCGGCGCACTCGGCGGCCCGTTCGAACCGTTCGAGCACGTCGCCGCGAAGCGTCAGCGCGTCGTTGAGTCCCTTCAGCGCCAGGGTGTGGGCGGCGATGTCCCTGTTGCCGAAGTGGTTGGTCGCCGCCCCGGCGGCGACGATGAGGTGGTCGTAGGGAAGGTCGCCGGCGTCGGTGCGAACCACGCGCTGCTCGAGGTCGATGGCGCGCACCTCGGTCATGCGCACGTCGGCGTTGCGCTGGTGACGCAGAAGGGTTCGCACCGGCTGGGCGATCTCCGACGGGTCGAGCAGGCCCGAGGCAACCTGGTACAGCAGGGGCTGGAAGAGGTGGTAGTTGCGGCGGTCGACAACCAGCACGTCGGCGTTGGCGCCGCGCAGCGCCCGCGCCGCACTGATGCCACCGAACCCCGCTCCGACGATGACAACGCGCGCCCGCGTCACTCCCGTGCCTCCGGCTGCCGGACTACTCGCGCGCGGTCACGGTACTCGCGTCGGCCCCGCCGATGTTCGGCATCGACCTGCGCTCGGGGAGTCGGGTGCCACGCGCGCGCACCGCGATCACGCCGCCCACCGCCGCGGCAACGCTGACGCCGCCAGCGGCCAGGCAGTACGCCCAGGTCCCGTAGCTGCCGCAGAGCCATCCGGTAAACAGCCCGCCCAGAGGTGCGGTGCCGAAGAACACGTAGCCGTACAGCGAGAGCACGCGGCCACGGAGCCGGTCGGGCACCACCATCTGCAAGGACGAGTTGCTCTGTGACCCGTACAGCGAGAAGGTGAAGCCGGTGAGCACCAGGATCGCGCAGGCCAGCCACACCGTGGTCACCGGGGCCAGAAGCAGCAGCGACGCGCCGAAACCGAGCGCGCCGGCGAGCATCCAGGTCAGGCTGGCCCGCGACAGCGACGCCGAGGTCAGCGCCCCGGCCAGCGCACCGCCTCCGAATGCGGCGCTGAGGATGCCGAACACCTCGGGTCCCGACGCCAGCGTGTGCGCGGTCAGCACCGGCAGCAGCACGTTGAAGTTGATCGCCATGGTCGCGATCACCAGCATCACCACCAGCACCAGGCGCACGCTCGGGGTGCGCCACGAGTACGCCAGGCCCTCCCCGACGCCGCGCAGCAGCGTCGGCCGCGTCGCGCCGCGGTCGATGGCGTGCAGTTCGCGGTCGCGCATCAACAGCAGTGCGCCCACCACCGCGATGTAGCTGATCGAGTTGATCAGGAAGCAGACGCCCACACCGGTGGTGGCGATGAGCACGCCGGCGATGGCGGGCCCGACGATCCGCGAGACGTTGAACAGGCTGGAGTTGAGCGCGATGGCGTTGGGCAGCTCGTGCCGGCCCACCATCTGGATGGTGAATGCCTGGCGTACCGGCGTGTCGATGATGAGGACGGAGCCCATCGCCGTGGCCAGGAGGAACACCTCCCAGACCTGGGCGCTGTGGGTCAGCGCCAGGCCGGCGAGCGCGGCCGATACCGCCATCGAGGTGGCCTGGGTGACGATGAGGGTCGTCCGCGCGTTGAGGCGGTCCGCCAGCGATCCGCCGAACAACCCGCCCAGCGCGTAGGGGCCGAACTGGGCAAGCGAGAGGGCGCCGACGGCGAACGCCGAGCCGTGGGTGAGCTGGAGCACGAACCAGGCCTGGGCCACGTTCTGCATCCAGGTTCCGCTCAACGAGACGACCTGGCCTGCGAAGTACAGCCGGTAGTTGCGATGACGCCTCAGCGAGGCGAAGGTGCGCGACGACGCGGACGCGATGCTCACGCCCGCTCCACCAGCGCCCGCAGGCCGTCGATGGCGGCCTCGATGGCACCGAGCTGGTCGGCGGGAAGGTCGCGCAGGCGCGCGGCCAGCCAGGCGGTGCGGCGTGAGCGCACCGCGCGCAGCACTCGCTGCCCCTCGGCGGTGTTGGTGAGCCCCACCCGGCGCCGGTCGCCGTCCCCGCCGCGGGTGCGGGTCACCAGCCCGGCCGCCTCGAGGCGGTCGATGTGGTTGGAGATCGACGGCGCCGAGGTGCCCTCGCGCGCTGCCAGCTCGGCGACGCCGATGCCCGGGGTGGCGTTGATCAGCGAGAGCAGCGCCACCTGGCTGCTGCCGACACCCAGGGCGTGGAGCTCACGGCGCAGGTGCCTGTTGATGTGCAGCAGCACCGGCCGCAGGTGATTGGCCACCGCTACCGGGTCGAGGGACGCAGCGTCGCTCCTCGTGGCCGGCTGGGCACTGTCGATCACCGCGTCGTTCTTCATCTCTCCTACGGTAATTATAGAGGCTAACTATCTTATTGGCAAGCTCGCGGCCCCTCTCTGATGCGACCATGCGCGCGTGAACGGCCCCCCATCGCGCTTCCCCGGACGGCGCGGGGAGTCGGAGCGCGGTGCGCGCAGCGCCGTGGCCGTGGTGCTGGCGGTCATCGCGTCGCTGATCTGGCTCGAGCTTCCCGTCGACGCGCTGGTCACCAGGGTCGGTGCCGCCGACCGCCCGCCGGCGGGCGACGGTCTCTCATGGCTCTCAGTGCGCGACCGCCGCATCGTCGACGAGTCCGGGCGAACCGTGCTCCTGCACGGGTTCAACACCTCCACGCTGCTCGAGCCGACGGTGCTGCGCGCTCCCCTCGATGACGGGGACGCGGCCATGATGGAGGGCGACGGCTTCGACGTGGTCCGGGTGGCGGTGTCCTGGGGACGCCTTGAACCGCACCGCGGACAGTGGGACCAGGCGTACCTGCGGGCCATCGACGACCTGGTGCGCATGCTCACAAGCCACCATCTCTACGTCGTGCTCGACATGCACTTCCTCGACTGGAGCTCGCAGTTCGGCGGCTCCGGTGCGCCCGACTGGGCCGCGGTCCCGGGGGCGCCCGGCCTGAGCATCGGGTTGCTCGGCGACTGGCAGCGCCACCTCTCGCCCGCCGTCAACGCGGCCAACCTGTACTTCTGGGTGTCACCCGACTGGCAGGTGGACTACCTTCAGGCCTGGCAGCAGCTCGCCGAGCGATTCCGTGGCAACAGTGGCGTCGCGGGGTCCGACCTCTACAACGAGCCGCACGCGCTGCCGCTCCCGCCTGTGCGGTTCGAGAAGTCGTTCCTGTGGCCGCTCTACGCTCGCACCATCGACGCCATCGGTGCGGTGGACCCCAACCACCTGTTCATCGTCGAGGGCGAGCTGTTCGGCGACTACGGCACCACCATCGTCCCGCTCGCCGCGCCCAACCTCGTCTACTCGCCGCACGAGTACACCGGCTCACTCATCCCGCCCACCTACGACGGCAACCGGCAGCCGCTCGACGACGACGTCCGCAAGAGCGTCGCCGAGGCCTCGCAGGTGCCGGCGGCCCTGTGGATCGGGGAATGGGGGATGCCAGCCTCGCAGACCGGGGCCGGCACCTGGATCGACGACGCCATCGATGACTTCGCCGCAGCGGGGGCGGGCTGGGCATGGTGGCAGTGGCGCGAGGACTCGCCCTGGGGGGTCCGCGACACGGCGGGGCACACCAACCTCACCCTCCTCGACCACCTCGCCCGGCCCTACCTGGCGGCCGCCCCCAGCGGTGTCACCGCCGCCACGCCGCTCGGCGCCGGGGCGACGCTGGCGCTCACCGTCGACCCGTCGTCATACGACGGCACCGACATCGATATCGCCTACCCGGCGCTGCACCACCCGCCCCAGCTGAGCTCGACGTGCACCCGGTCGTCCAGCCACTGGGACCCGACCACCGCGCGGCTGGTGATCACCGCGGTGGCCGCGGCGAGGTGCACGATCGCCATCAACTGAGGACGGGCAGGTCAGCCCGCGGGCACGCGCAGGAAGCTCTCGGCGCTGCGACCTTCGCCAAGACCGTTCTGCTCGGCGTTGAGCCGCGCCCAGCCGCGGATGCGCTCGGCCAGGTCGTCCCAGTTGCTGTACTGACTGCGGTGACACTGCAGTGCTGCCAGCTTGCGCTCGATGGTGTCGGTGATGTCGACCACCGTGTCGCCCTGCGACGCCGCCATCAGGTAGATCTCGGGAACGGTGTGCGGCTCCAGCCCCTCCTCCTCGAGAAGCTCCATGTGCGCGAAGGGATTGCGCGAGTCCGGGTAGACCGCTGCCAGCGCAGCTTCGCCCGCGGCGAGGTGGTCGGGATGGCTGGCGAAGATGCGCCCGTAGTTGCGCTCCGGCGACTGGGTCACCACGCGCAGCGGCTTGCGCTGGCGGATCACCCTGGTGATGTCGCGACGGAGCTCGATGGTGACCTGGAGACGTCCGTCGGGGTGGCCGAGGAAGGCGATGTCGGTGACGCCCACGGCAGCGGCTGCTGCCGTCTGTTCCTCACGCCGGATCCGGGCCATCTCCGCGCGCGAGATCGAGCGATCCGACCCGCCGGCGTCGCCGTCGGTGACGATGCAGTACGAGACCTCGCGGCCCTCGGACGTCCACCGCGCCGTGCTCCCAGCGCAGCCGAAGTCGCAGTCGTCGGGGTGCGCGACGACAACCAGGATGCGATCAGCGTCGTCGTTTTCCGCCACGACGCCCGATGGTAGCCGAGCCTCCGCCTGCGCCGGACCGCCACACCCGGCGCCTCGGGACGTCACCACGGCGCCGACATCGAGTTGAATGGCACCACCACTGAACTGATGCGCATCCCCACCGCTGCCGACCTGACCACCCTGCTGCTCCGACCGCTTCCCTACACCAATCGCCCCCTGCCCATCGCCGACCCCAACCCCGACCCCGGGTTGTTCGGGCCGGGGTCGGTCACCTGGGAGGTGATGGCCGAGCCGCTGCTGATGCTCGGCGCCGGCCGCGCGCTGCTGATGCAGGCGGCGCACCCGCTGGTCGCCGAGGGCGCCATCGAGCACAGCACCTACGCCATCGATCCGTTCGCGCGATTCCAGCGCACCGTCGAATGGGTCACCGTGGTCTGCTTCGGGACCACCGCCGAGGCACGGCGGGTCTCGCGACGGATCAACCGCCTCCACGTGCCCGTCCAGGGCAGACTGGCTCGCGGCCACTCCACCCCCCGAGTTCGTCCTGGTTCGCCGTACAGCGGCCGTGATCCCGAGCTGCTGCTCTGGGTACACGCCACCTTCGTCGACACCATGCTGGTGGCCCACGACGCATTCGTGGGAGGTCTGTCGACCGCCGACGGCGACAGGTTCGTGCGCGAGTGGGGTGCCGTCGCGGCCCTGATGGGCGTGCCGGCGCCGGCGCTGTGGCCCGACCGCGCTGGTCTGCGTGCCTACGTGGACGAGCGCGTCGCCAGCGGCGTGGTGTCTCCCGGCGCCGGTTCGCGGCTGGTCGCTCAGACCGTGCTCAACCCGCCGGCGTCGTCGGCCGCAGCGCGGGCCGGCTTCGCCGTCCTTGGCTTCACCACCGTCGGCCTCCTTCCCCCCGCGGTCCGCGATGGCTACCGGATCGGCTGGACGCCGGCGCACTCGGCGGCGCACGCCGCCATGCGGCTCTCGGTGCGGAGGATTCGCACGGTCCTGCCCGAGCGCCTGCGGCGCTCGCCGGTGTACGACCGCGCCATGGACCGCACCCGAGGCGAGGTGCGGGCTGGCACCAGGACCGCCTAACGCCAGCTCAGTCCCCGATCCTCCGGGTCGAGTCGCGACGGGGTCGTCGGGGGCCAAGCTCGGGGATGTGCTAGGCTGAAAGTTGATAGCCGAGCTGTCAAGGCCAGCTCGATCGAGGGGCCGGCCGCCGCCGCACAGGCTGGCCGCCGACGCCGGAGGTACAAGATGGATCCTGTGGACTATCGAGAGGAGCGCGTCACCACGGGCGCTCCCCCCGCCCCGCCTGTCGCCGAACCCGCCCAGCCCTACGTCCCGGCCCCGGCGCCCACCACCACGCGCACGTACGCCAGTCGCACGGCCACGTACTCGGGCGGCACCCGAGCCGCCCAGCTGGTCTGGCTGATCGTCGGGATCATCGACGTGATCCTGGCGCTGGACTTCATCTTCCGCGCCGCCGCGGGCGCCAACACCGGTTTCGCCCACTACGTCTACCGGATCGGCGGTTGGCTGGCCTCGCCGTTCGACGGCATCTTCACCAACACGCCGATCGTCAACGGCCGCGCCTTCGTCCGCTGGTCCGACGTCCTGGCGGTGGCCATCTACACGCTCGCGGCGCTGGCGGTCGCCAAGCTGGTGCAGATCGTCGCCACCCCTCGCGCCGGCCCGGTCTGACCAGCTCGATCGGACAGCCCACCCTGGGAGGTGACACCATGGACGGCACGGCAGTCGTTGTCTCAGGCGCGTCGACGGGGATCGGCCGCGCCACCGCGCTCCACCTCGACTCCCTCGGCCTGCGCGTCTTCGCCGGCGTCCGCCGCACCGAGGACGGCGAGGCGTTGCGCCGCGACGCAAGCAGCCGGCTCACCCCGCTGAGGCTGGACGTCACCGACAGCGCCGATGTGGCCCGGGCCGCCGAGATGGTCGGCGACGCGGTTCGCGACTCGCGCCTGGCCGGGATCGTCAACAACGCCGGCATCTCCGTGGCGGGTCCGGTCGAGTTCGTGCCGCTCGAACTGTGGCGCCAGCAGTTCGAGATCAACGTCTTCGGGGTGGTGGCCATGATCCAGGCGTTCATGCCACTGCTCCGCGAGAACCGCGGGCGCATCGTCACCACCGGCTCGCTGGCTGGACGGCTGGCCCAGCCGATGGTGGCGCCGTACTCCGCCAGCAAGCACGCGCTCGAGGCCCTCCACGACGCGCTGCGCGTCGAGTTGCGCCCCTGGGGCATCGGCGTGTCGCTGCTCGAGCCGGGTGCCGTCAAGACGCCGATCTGGAGCAAGGGGATCGAAGCCGGCTCCGAGCTGCTCCGCCACGCCCCGGCCCAGCTGCGCGACCTCTACGGCGCAGCCGCCGAGGTCGCCACCAAGATGGCCATCCATGAGAACGAGACGGGCGTCGAGCCCATCGAGGTGGCCCGCGCGGTCGAGCACGCCCTGCTCTCGGCGCGGCCCCGTCCGCGCTACCCAGTCGGTCGCCAGGCCAAGGTCCTGATCCCGCTCTCGCGGATCCTGCCCGATCGCCTCAAGGACGAGCTGATCCTGCGCGTCAGCGGGCTCCCCCGCACCGCCGACAAGACCGGGAGGTCTGGCACCCGGAGGGCGCCCGCCTCGGCCTCCGCGCCCGCACCCGTCTAGGGTATTGGACAACTCCGCCCGTAACCGCGACGATGCGCTGGTGCGCCAGCGTCGGGGAACATTCAGCGGCGTCCGCGGTATTCCCATCGCCCATCGGGAATGGCTTCACGACGGGGACGCGCGCGGCTCCGTTGTCATCGCCCACGGTATCAACGAGCACGGCGGCCGCTACGCGCACGTTGCCGAGCGGCTGGTGCGCGATGGCTGGCTCGTTGGCGCCATCGACCACCGCGGCCACGGTCTCTCCGGCGGCCGGCGCGCCGCGGTCGAGCGCTTCGATGACTGGATCAGCGACCTCGACACCTACGTCCGCCGCATCCTTGTCGACGCCCCCAGGCCCGTGTTCCTGCTCGGCCACAGCCTGGGCGGCCTCATCGCCACCGTGTACGCCCTGCACCACCAGGACGCCATCGCGGGGCTGGTTCTCTCCTCCCCGAGCGTGATCCCGCCGAAGGGGGTGTCGCCGGCGACGATTCGGGGTGGGCGCCTTCTCTCGCGGGTGGCGGCCAACCTGCCGGTGATGGCGCTTCGGCTGGACGCGGTGAGCCGCGACCCGGCCGTGGTCAGGGCCTACCGTGAGGACCCCCTCGTGCACCTCGGCAAGCTGCGCGCCCGCACCGGCGCCGAGATCCTCGAGGCCATCGCGGAGGTGCAGCGCGAGATCGGCCGGCTGACCCTGCCGGTGCTGTCTGTGCAGGGAACCGTCGACCTCCTGGTCGACCCCGATGCGGCGCGTTGGGTCGACGAGCACACCGGCTCCGCCGACCACACCCTGCACATCTACGAGGGGCTGTACCACGAGGTGCTCAACGAGCCCGAGCGCGACACCGTGCTCGACGACATCACCGGCTGGCTCGACGCGCACGCCCGGGTCGCGGCCCCGGCCGGCTGAGCGTCCGCGTCAGGAACGCGACGCGGCGCGGGAGACGGTGAGGTCGTCGAGCAGCCGTCGGGTCGCGGTGCCCACGTCGTCAACGGCCGCGTCGAAGGCCTCGCGGTTGGCAGCCGACGGGGCGCGGTAGCCGCTGATCTTGCGGACGAACTGCAGCGCGGCAGCGCGGACGTCGTCCTCGCTCACCGCCGGCGCACCGCGGAGTGTCTTGATGCTTCGGCACATGCGCTCAGTCTAGGACGTGATTCAATCCGCCCGTGATCCGGCTGACCACCGACGAGCACCTCGCCAGGCTTCGCGCCGAGGGGGTGCGGCTCGGCGAGGTTGCCGCGGAGACGCCGCCGCACGCGAGGGTCCCCGGCTGTCCCGGGTGGGACGTGGACGCGCTGATCCGGCACATCGGTGACATCCACCGCTGGGCGGCCACCATCGTGCGCAGGCGTGTCACCGAGCGACTCAGCCTCGACTTTCCCGGCCCTGACGACCACGACGCTCTGCTCGCCTGGTACGGCGAGGGCCACGCCGGCCTTCTCGACGCCCTGGCCTCGTCGAACCCGGAGGAGACGTTCTGGACCTGGGGACCCGCCCCCGACCCGCAGGCCTTCTGGGCGCGCCGCCAGTCTCACGAGACGGCCATCCACCGCCTCGACGCCGAGCAGGCGGCGGGCACGCCGACGCCGATTCCTGCTCCGGCCGCAGCCGACGGCATCGACGAGCTGCTGACCCTGCTCTCGGTGTCGCGCCGCTGCAGCGTTGCCGACGGTGGCGATCGCCGCCTCCACCTGGCGTGCACCGACACGCCCGGCGAATGGCAGGTCCAACTCGGCGCTCAGCGGCTGTCGATCCGGACCGACGCGGACGATTGCGATTGCTCGGTGCGCGGCCCCGCGTCGGACCTGTTCGCCCTGGTCATGAACCGTGGCGACGACGCCTGCCTGCAGGTCAGTGGCGACCGTGACGTTCTCCGTGCCTGGCGCGAGTCCGCGAAGTTCTAAGACGGCCTTAACCCGGTCTCTTGGTAGGGTGAGACGGTGATCACCCAAGAAAGCGACGCACTGATCATCGACGGACTCGCCAACCTGCGCGACCTCGGCGGTCTGCCCACCCGGGCGGGCGAAGTGACCCGCCGGGGGCGGCTGTTGCGCAGCGATTCGCCGCACGACCTCAGCGCGGCCGGGCTGCGCACACTTCTCGACACCGGCGTCCGTACCGTCGTCGACCTGCGAACCGTCTCCGAGCGTGAGAACCTGCCCAGCCCGCTCGTCGGCGCCGGCGAGGTGCGCGACCACCATGCGCCAATCTTCAACGACGGCGACGACTTCCCCCGGGACCTCACCACCGCTGCGCAGGTGTACTGCTGGTGGCTGCGCGAGCGCGGCACAGGAGTCGCAGCCGCGCTGACAGCGATCGCCGACGCCGAGTCGGCGCCGATCCTGGTGCACTGTCACGCCGGCAAGGACCGCACCGGCGTGATCATCGCCCTGGTGTTGCGCCTCGCCGGGGTCACGGTCGACGCCATCGCCGACGACTACGCGCTGAGCGGCGTGCAGCTCGCCGACATGCTGGCCCGCGACCGCGTCAGCGCCCTCGCCGCCGGGATGGACGAGGTGCGCGCGGAGCGGTTGTTCACCGTGCAGCGTGAGGCGATGGTGGAGACACTCGACTGCATCGATGCGGAGCATGGTGGGGCTGCGCAGCTGTTGCGCCGCATCGGACTCGACGATGCACGAATCGACCGGCTGGCGCGCCTGATGCTGGCTCCAGAATGGCCGTAGTCCGTGGCGACCCCGATCGGATTCGAACCGACGATCTCCACCTTGACAGGGTGGCGTGTTAGGCCAGGCTACACCACGGGGCCGCGGAGAGCGGATCATAGCATCGGCGTTTCGGCGGACCCTCCGGCGCAGCTACCCTGACGGTCATGCCTGCGCGCCGGCCCAACGAGATCTCCGCGGGAGGCGTGCTGGCTCGTCCCGGTGACCACGGGGTCGAGGTGTGCCTGGTCCACGCCGGGAAATACTGGGGTCTCCCCAAGGGTCACCTCGAGCCCGGCGAGACCGCCGAACAGGCGGCTCTTCGCGAGATCTCCGAGGAGTGCGG
>DATBCJ010000141.1:0-2639 GCA_036270565.1 Candidatus Dormiibacterota bacterium
GCTCGGGGCGGTTGGGTTCGCCGCCTTCGCCGCCCACGAACCGGTCGGTTCGGGGCTGTTCATCCACCTTTTCTGGATCATCGTCTTCGTGCAGATCGTCGGCTTCGACCTCAAGCACCGGCTGATCCTCAACCGGGTCACGTACCCGGGTCTGGTCATCGCCCTCGGCCTGTCCTTCGTGTCGCCCGGCCTGACCATCTGGAGCTCGCTCGCCGGCGCTGTCGGCGTCGGTCTCTTCTTCGTCATCCAGAACCTGGTGTCGCGGGGCAGCATCGGGCTCGGCGACGCCAAGCTCGGTGCGCTGGTTGGCGCCATCTGTGGCATCAGCCTCGACTACAACCACATCGGCGCCGTGTACGCGGTGATCTACGGGATCTTCCTCGGCGGCGCGGTGGCGCTGGTCCTCCTCGTCCTCAGACTCCGCCGGCTCAAGGACCCCATCCCGTATGGACCATTTCTCTGCGCGGGAGCGGCGATCATCCTTTTCCAGGGCCTCTGATGAGGTTCCTGACCGCCGGCGAGTCGCACGGGCCGGAGCTGACGGTGATCGTCGAAGGAATCCCCGCGGGACTGCCGATCGACGCCGCGCGCGACCTCGACCCCGACCTGCGCCGTCGTCAGGGCGGCCACGGCCGGGGCAAGCGGCAGCAGATCGAGAGTGACTCCGCCCGGATCACGGCCGGCGTGCGCGGTGGTCTCACCCTCGGCTCACCCGTGGCGCTGACTGTCGTCAACCGCGACTGGGACAACTGGAAGGGTCCGATGCAGGTGGAGGCGGATGATTTCAGCAAGAAGCCGGTGACGCGCGTGCGCCCCGGTCACGCCGACCTCGCCGGCATCCTCAAGTACGACCTCGAGGACGCGCGTGATGTACTGGAGCGCGCCTCGGCACGCGAGACGGCGGCCCGGGTGGCGGTGGGAGGCGTGGCCAAGGCGTTGCTCCAGGTCGCCGGCATCTCGCTCAGCTCCCACGTCGTGCGCATCGGGGACGTCGTCGCCGCCATCCCGCCCACCGTCGACGCGCGCGCCGTGGAAGAGTCGCCGGTGCGCTGTGCCGACGCGCGGGCCGGCGAGCGCATGGTCGCCGCCATCGACGCCGCTCGCGCCGCCGGCAACACCCTCGGCGGCACCGCGGTGGTCACGGCCCACCACGTTGTTGCCGGTCTTGGCAGTTACGTGCAGTGGGATCGCCGGCTGGACGGCCGCATCGCACAGGCGATGTGCAGCATCCCCTCGGTCAAGGGGGTCGAGCTCGGCGATGCGGTGGCGGCCGCGGCTGCGCCAGGGTCGGAGGTGCACGACCGGCCCGCGTTCACCGCGGAGCGTGGATTCCACCACCTCAGCAACCGCCAGGGAGGCCTGTCCGGCGGTGTCAGCAACGGCGAGGACGTCTGGGCGCGTGTGCACTTCAAGCCGATCTCGACACTGCTGACCCCGTTGCGGAGCGTCGACGTTCACACCGGCGAGGAGACCAATGCCCATTACGAGCGCAGCGACGTCTGCGTGGTGCCGGCCGGCGCCGTGGTGGCGGAGGCGATGCTGGCGCTGGTGTTGGCCCGCGCCCTGCTCGAGAAGTTCGGCGGGGATTCGATCACCGAGCTGCGCCGCAACCTCGACGGCTACCGCGCCACGCTGGATCGGCTGCGGTGAGCGCGACGCACATCGTTCTCGTCGGGCTGCCCGGCTCCGGCAAGTCGACGGTCGCCCCGCTGCTGGCCACTCGCCTGGGGATGAAGGCCGTCGACACCGACGCCGAGGTTGAGGGGCGCCTGCACACAAGCGTGGCCCGGCTCTTCGCCGAAGGCGGTGAAGCACGGTTCCGAAGCGAGGAGCGCCGCGTGCTGGAGTCCGCCCTGCAGTCACCGGATCCATCGGTCATCGCCGCCGGTGGCGGGCTGGTGGCCCAGCCGGGCGCGATCGACATCCTTGGACGCCACGCCACGGTCGTGCTGCTGGAGGCGGGTGACGACGTGCTGCTCGCCCGCCTCGGCCCCCAGCCCACCAACCGCCCGCTGCTTGCCGCCGGCCCCGCCGGCGCCCTCCATCACCTCCGTGCCGCGCGCGCCGCGGCCCACGGCCGCGCCCAGCTCCGCGTGCGTGTCGACGGCCTGAGCGCCGCCGAGGTCGCCGACCGCATCGCCGCGGCGCTGATTCCCTCGATCCGGGTCTCCACCAGTCACCCCTACCTGGTGCGGGTGGAAGACGGCGCGGTCGGCGCCGTCGTCGACCACGTTCCCACGACGGCGCACCGGGTCGCCCTGGTGGTGGACGAGGCCGTCGCCGCCCTCGGCGAGTCCATCGCCGCCAGGCTGCGCCGCGAACACCTCGCTGCCACGGTCATCCCACTGGCCGGCGGCGAGCAGGCCAAACAGTGGAGCGTCGCCGGCGCCCTGCTGGAACGCTGCAGCGACGCCGGGTTGGACCGCGATGACTGCATCGTCGCCGTCGGTGGCGGCAGCATCGGCGACGTCGCCGGCCTCGTTGCCGCGACCTACCTCCGCGGCGTGGCCTGGCTGGTGGTGCCGACCACCCTGCTGGCGATGGTCGACAGCTCGATCGGTGGCAAGACCGCGGTCAACCTGCGCCGGGGCAAGAACCTGGCCGGGGTCTTCTGGCAACCGCGGGCGGTGCTCTGCGAC
>DATBCJ010000142.1:0-13828 GCA_036270565.1 Candidatus Dormiibacterota bacterium
CATCCGTCGGATCGGCCAGAAGGCTCTCGGCGACCTCTTCGCGCAGCTGCGCAAGGACCGCTTTGGTGAGCACACCATCGCCCGCCGCGGCCAGCTCGGCGAGCGCGCCGACGACAGCAAGACGTACGAGTTCGGTGATCCATTCGACCTCGACGTCGAGCGCACCGTGATGAACGCCATCCAGCGGCAGGCGTCGCTGGGCCCGGAGGAGCGCAGCACGGTCCCGCGGCTGCAGCCCAGCGACTTTGAGGTGCACCGGAGCGACGCGCTGACGCGCTCGTCGACGGTGCTGATGCTCGACATGAGCCGCAGCATGCCGCTGCGCGGCTACTTCTACGCCGCCAAGAAGGTGGCCATGGCGCTGGACTCGCTGATCCGCAGCCAGTACCCGCGCGACTCGTTGCACATCATCGGGTTCAGTGACATCGCGCGAGAGATCAGCTCTGCGGACCTGCCCAACCTCAGCGTCAACGAATACGTCTACGGCACCAACATGCAGCACGGCTTGACGATGGCCCGGCGCCTGCTCGCCCGCGACGGCGCGGCCAACCGGCAGATCATCATCGTCAGCGATGGCGAGCCCACCGCCCACATCGACAACGGCCGGCCGGTGTTCTGCTATCCGCCGCTGCCGGAGACCTTCGAGAAGACGCTCATCGAGGTGCAGAGGTGCACGCGTGAGCACATCGTGATCAACACCTTCATGCTGGAATCCAACCACCAGCTGGTGCAGTTCGTCGACGAGATGACCCGGCTGAACCGCGGCCGCGCCTTCTTCATCAGCCCCGACCGGCTCGGCGACTACGTGCTCGTCGATTACGTCCGCAGCAAGCGACGGCGCGCCGCCTAGGCCGGCTTGTGATCGACTCCCCCGGAGACCGCGCTGCGTTCGCCGAGCGCCTCCGCCTCCAGCTGCGGGCACGCTACGGCGGGTCCACCATCGAGCTCGACCCGGCCCGCTACTCGCTGCGGGTGCGTGCCCCGGGAGTCGACGTCGCCGTGCCCCTGGCGGCGCTCCACAACGCCTGCGAGCGGCAGCCCGCCCGCACCGCTGCCCTGATCGCCGACTTCGTCCGCTCAGTCGAGGCCCGGCTCGTCCCCCGCCAGGATCAGCCCGACACGGTGTCGCCGGCGCGCGTGCTCTGGTGCGTACGGAGCCGCCGCTACCTGGACGGCCTGGCCCGTAGCGAGGAGTTGCTCAGCGAGACGCTGGGCGGCGACATCGTCGCCTTCATCGCGGAGTCGCTCCCCGGCCAGGTGATGCGCGGGGTCCCCGCCGCCGAGTGGGACGGCGCCGGGCTGACCACCGCTGCGATTCGAAGCGCCGCCGACGACAACACCCGGGCGCGCTTCGCCAAGGTGATGACGCGGATCGCCGCCATCGACCGAGTCCCCGCGGACGGCTGGCGCATGTCCGGCGACGCGCTCTACCAGGCGAGCATTCTCAAGGTGCCGCAGATCCTCGCCGCGCTGGTGGAACGCAGCGGCGGCGACGTCCTCATCGGCCTGCCCGATCGCGGGCTGGCGCTGGTGATCCCGGAATCCCTTCCCGCGGCCGTGGACTTCCCACGCCGCGTCCTGCACGAGTGGCGCGAGGCGATGAACCCGCTGTCGCGCGAGGTGCTCCGCAGCGACGGCAGCCGCCTCGAGGTCGTCGAACGGAGCCGCCGCACACCCTCGCTGTTGCCCTGGTTGAACAGCTGAGGGGCCGGCCTCAGGAAATCTGAGGAGCCGGGGGCGGGGCGTCGATGACGCGGGTGCGCGCCTGCTCGCGCCGCGCGGCGATGACCGTCATCGCGGCCAGCGCGGCGGTGCCGAGCAGTCCGCCGCCGATGCGGACCGCGCTGCGCACGGGGTCTGTGCCGGGCGATGGCAGTGATGGCCCCTGGCCGAACCAGACGGTGACGGCCGTCTGCTCGGCGCGCTCGCCGCTGCGAACCGAGCGGGCGCGCTCGATGCGCAGCGCGGCCGGCGCCAGGGGGTGGCGGTCGCCGTGACCGCTCTTCTGGTTGGCGGCGTCCAGCCGGCGCAGCGCCGTGCTGGCGACACGGGCCAGCGGGCCGGCCATCCTCAGCACCGACGGTGCGTTCGTCGCCATTCCGCACAGGATAGCCGGGCACGTGAGGCGACCACGGGGCTGGTAGCGTTGGCGGCGATGATCGAGATCCTCGACCACCGTGCCCGGGTTGCCGCCGCCTTGCGCGGCGCGGTCGCGGCGCAACCGCAGCGGGACGCGGTTGGAGCTGCACGCGACATGCTGGTCGTCGCCGAGTCGATCGCCGCTCGCGGCGGGCTGGACGTCGATGACCTCCGCCACCGACAGCTCGAGGCCGGGGGTGGGACCGCCCTGCTGGTCTCGGCCCTGCCCATCGGCCTGGTCGCGCCCTTGGACCGGCCGCGCGTGCGCCGGGATGCGTACCGCCTCGCCGCCTCCACCGGCGCTGACGAGGGCACGACCCTGGTCTGCGTCGCCGCCGCGCTGGTGGCCGCCGACCTCCTCCGCTTTGATCCCATGACCACCGCCATCCGCGTTCGCCAATCGCTGCTCGAGGACGCGCCCATGGCGCTCCTGGATCGTCTCTCCCTGCTCAGCCCGGGGGAAGCCGTCGAGGCCGGCGACGGCGACCCGGGTGCGGTGTTGCAGGCGGCGCTCAGCGCCGTCGAGTGGACCGGCTGCGCGGGCGTCGCGGCGGTGCTGGCTCGCCTCGGGGAGGCCGGACGGGGCCAGGCCGGCACCCTCGCCGCCGCCCTGGCCGGCGCCGCGGCGGGCGAGTGCGACATCCCCGTCGACGGACCGGTCGGCGAGCGCGCCGACCGCGTCGCCCTGGCGCTGGTGGCGTCCGGCGGCGGGGTGGCCTCCTAGCGCGATCGAATCGCTTGGCGCCGCGGCGTAAGATCACCCGCGTGGTGGACACAGGACGGCACATCCGCATCCTCACCGCCAAGGTGGGGCTCGACGGTCACGACCGCGGCATCAAGGTCATCTCCCGGGCCCTGCGCGACGCCGGCGTCGAGGTGATCTACACCGGCCTCCACCAGACGCCGGCAATGGTGGTCGACGCCGCCATCCAGGAGGACGTCGACGGCATCGGCATCAGCCTGCTCAGCGGCGCCCACATGACGCTCTTCCCCGAGATCATCCGGCTGCTCCGCGAGCGCGACGCGGGCGACATCGTCGTCTTCGGCGGCGGCATCATCCCTGACTCCGACGTCGAGGCCCTGCGCGAGCTCGGTGTCGACAAGGTGTTCACCCCGGGCACGTCGCTGGATGAGGCGGTCGCCTACGTCAAGGAGCGCTTCGGCAAGGTCGCCGCCTGAGCCGCTTCCGGTACAGTGACCGGCCGTATGGCGACGATCGCACTCCAGGCCACCACCCGCGAGGAGCGCGGCCACGGCAACCGGGCGCTGCGCCGCGCCGGCAAGGTGCCGGCCATCCTGTATGGGCACAACGTCGACCCTCGCCCGATCGAGGCCGAGGCCCGCGTGCTCCATCGGGTGTGGATGAGCGCCGGACGCACCCACCTCGTCGATCTCCGCGTCGATGGTGGACGCGCCCAGAAGGTGCTGGTTCGCGACATGCAGGTCGACCCGCGCACCGGCAACCCGATCCACGCGGACTTCTTCGCGGTCAACCTCCTCGAGAAGCTCACGGCCG
This sequence comes from Candidatus Dormiibacterota bacterium, assembly GCA_036270565.1. Classification (GTDB taxonomy): domain Bacteria; phylum Chloroflexota; class Dormibacteria; order Aeolococcales; family Aeolococcaceae; genus Aeolococcus. The sequence continues at coordinate 3,656 of DATBCJ010000142.1, forward strand.
ACGTGCCGGTGGTGGTCGTCGGCGAGTCGCCGGCGGTGGTGGACGCCAAGATCGGCACCCTCCAGCAGCTGATCACCACGCTGCGCATCGAGTGCCTGCCCTCCGACCTGCCCGCGCAGTTCAGCGTCGACGTCAGCGGGCTGATGGAGATCGACTCCGGCATCCACGTCCGCGACATCGTTCTCCCCGAAGGCGTCGCCCTCGTCCACGTCGACGAGGACGAGCTCGTCGTCAAGGTGAGCGCGCTCCGCCTGGTCACCGAGGAGGAGGTCGAAGCCGCGGAGGCGACGGAGGCCGCCGAGGCCGAGGGGGAGGCAGCGGCCGCGGCCGATGGTGGCGATGCAACCGAGGGAGAGCACACCGCCGAGTAGCCCGCACGGCTGCGGCTACCATCCCCGGGATGCTCGCCGTCAGCGCGACCGCGCTCACCTGTCAGCCTGACTTCTTCTTCGACGACCTCTGCACCACGGTCAGGGCGCACGACCCCACCGGTGTGTTCGGTCCGCTGATCGAGCGCCTCGTCGGACCGCTGCTGATCTTCGTCCTGGTCTTCGGCGCCGGGCGAATCCTGCGCCGCGTCCTCGACCGGGGCCTCCAGCGGGGCAGGGCGGATGCCCAGGTGCGGGCGCTGGTGCGAAACATCGGCGCCGCCGTCATCTGGTTCTTCGCCGTGCTCAGCGGGCTGGTGACCGCCGGGGTGCCGCTGGCCTTCCTCCTAACCTTCGGCGGGCTCGCCAGCCTCGCCATCGGGCTCGCCTTCCAGGACGTGCTCCGCAACATCCTCGCCGGCATCTGGTTGCTGGTGGAGCGTCCCTTCAAGATCGGCGACCTCGTCTCGGTGGGTGAGATGGCCGGCGTGGTGCAGACCATCACCCTCCGAACCACCGCGCTGCGCACCGGCGACGGCCGGCTCGGGGTGATCCCCAACCTCACCGTCTTCAGCGGCATCATCGTCAACAGCAGCGCCTACAGCCACCGCCGGTACACGGTCAGCCTCCGCATCGAACGCGACCACGACCTCGAGGCGGCGATGCGTGCCGCGCGCCGCGAGGTGACGGCGACATCGGAGGTTGCCAGGGAACCGCCGCCGATGATCGTGCCCCAGCTCGACGGCGAGGGCATCCTGCTGCACTGCCACTACTGGCTGGACTACCGCACCCACGATGTCGATGCCATCAGCGCCGACCTGGCGCGACGGCTCTGGGTTGTCGTCGAGGGCCCCAGCGGTGGCCACGACGGCGCCACGACGGCTAGCCGGCAAGCACCTGCGGACGCTGCACCTCGCGGTCGCTCATCGGCCGGTAGTCGCGCGCGCTCTCGCCCAGGTACACCTGACGTGGCCGGGTGATCTTCTGTTCGCGGTCGAGCAGCGACTCCTCCCACTGCGACAGCCATCCAGCGGTGCGGGGAATGGCGAAGAGCACGGGGAACATCTCCACCGGGATGCCCAGCGCCTGGTAGATGAACCCGCTGTAGAAGTCAACGTTGGGGTAGAGCTTGCGGCTCACGAAGTACTCGTCCTCGAGCGCGATCTTCTCGAGCTCGCGGGCGACATCGAGCAGACGCGTGGTGCCGGTGACGTTCAGCACCTGGTCGGCCATGCGCTTGATCACCGTGGCGCGCGGGTCCCAGTTCTTGTAGACACGGTGGCCGAAGCCCATCAGCCGTTCCTTGCCTGCTTTGACGCCGGTGATGAACTCCGGGATGCGCTCCACGGTGCCGATGCGCTCGACCATACGGATGACCGCCTCGTTGGCGCCCCCGTGCAGCGGTCCGTACAGGGCGGCGATCGCGGCGGCGGTTGCGGAGTAGGGATCGGGGTGCGACGATCCCACGGCGCGCATGGCGTTGGTCGAGCAGTTCTGCTCGTGGTCCGCGTGCAGGATGAAGAGAACGTCGAGCGCCTTCTCGATCTCGGGGACCACCTCGTAGCGGGGCTCGACCATCCTGAACATCATGCTCAGGAAGTTCCCCGCGTAGCTGAGGTCGTTGTCCGGATAGTTGTACGGCAGGCCGCGTGAATGCCGGTACGCGAACGCCGCCAGCGTCGGCATCTTGGCGATGAGCCTGTCGATGGAGATGCGCCGCTGCTCCTCGTCGTGGATCTGGGTGGCCTCGGGATAGAAAGTCGACAGCGCGCCGACGGTGGACAGCAGCATCCCCATTGGGTGAGCGTCGTGGTGGAAGCCATCCATGAAGCTCTTGACGTTCTCGTGCACCAATGTATGGATGGTGATGTCGTGCTCCCACGCAGCGGCTTCGGCCGCGTTGGGCAGGTCGCCGTGGATGAGCAGGTACGCAGTCTCCAGGAAGTTGCTGTGCTCGGCGAGCTGCTCGATGGGGTAGCCGCGGTACAGCAGGATGCCGCGGTCGCCGTCGATGTAGGTGATGCGGCTCTTGCACGACGCGGTGTTGAGGAACGCCGGGTCGTAGAGCAGCAGCCCGTGCTCGTTGTTGTCCACCTTGATCTGTTGGAAGTCCGTGGCGCGAACCGTGTCGTTCTCGATGGGCAGCTCGTACGACCGACCCGTGCGGTTGTCGGTGACACTCAGGCTCTCGGTCATCTGCGCTCCTTCATCAGGCAGAGTCTGGCATGGCGACGCCGCCGGCGGCAGCGCCACACGCTGGAATCCGTGGGCAAATCCCTAGACTGCGCCGCGTGACCCTCGACAGCCACCACCTGATCGTCTGGTTGATCATCGGGTTCATCGCCGGCACGCTGGCCGGCAGGGTTGTCGCCGGCGGTGGCTTCGGCTGCCTGGCCAACACCGCCGTCGGGCTGGCCGGCGCCGTGGTCGGCGGCCTCTTGCTCTCCTGGCTCTCCCCAAACCGGCCGGTGGACTTCCTCGGTGCCATCGGCGACATCGTCGTGTCGTTCATCGGCGCCGCGCTGCTTCTCGCCGTCCTGCGCCTGCTGACGCCGAATCGGCGCTGGTGGCAGGGAGGCCGACCCGGTCGCTGGCGTTGACGGGTGGTTGACAAACCACGACGCAGCCGGGTTGTGCTGGTGAGACACGGAGCCACCGACTGGAGCCGGGAGGGCCGGCACACCGGCTGGACCGATCTGCCGCTGAATGCCGACGGTCTGCGCCAGGCAGCCGCCCTTCGACAACCGCTGTCGCGGTACGCTTTCGACGCCGTGCACTGCAGTCCCCTGCAGCGCGCCCGCACCACCTGCGAGCGTGCCGGCCTGATCGGCGACGCCGTGTTTGACCCGGACCTCCGGGAGTGGAACTACGGCGACTACGAAGGCCTGACCTCGGCGGAGATTCACCAGCAGCGTCCCGGCTGGAACCTGTGGGACCACGGCGTTCCCAACGGCGAGACGCTCGCCCAGGTGGCAGAGCGCGCGGACCGTGTCATCGAGAGGTTGCGTGCCCGGCGCGGCGACGCCGTCGTGTTTGCGCACGGCCATCTGTTGCGGGTGCTGGCGTCGCGCTGGATCGATCATCCTCCCCGGCTCGCGCAGCATCTCAACCTCGCCACCGCCGCCATCTCGCAGCTCGGCTGGGACGACGAGCGGTCGTCGATCGACGTCTGGAACACCACCGACCACCTCCGCGGGATCAGCTAACGCCGGCGCCTCTCCCCGCGGCGGCGCGGCGCCAGCCACGCCAGGATGGCGATGCCGGTCAGGCTCACCGGTGCGACCGGGACCGCGCCGACCGACGCCGCCGCCGCCGCCGGCGAGGTGCGCACCTGCACGGGTCCGATGTTGCCGGCGTGGTCGATGGCGCGAATGGCGAGGTAGCCCTTGTCCATCGAACGTGGGATGGTGATCCTCTCCGTTGTGCCGGCGGCGTGAGGCGCCTGGGTGACCGCGATCCGCGTGGCCTTGCTGATGGTGTCCTGCACGATCGGGGAGGACGAGGTGAACAGCTGGTAGCTCGCGGCGGTGCCGCACCTCCAGTCGTCGCCGACCGCGGTGAACGTCAGCACGTCGTTGCCCCCCTGCTTGCTGACGGTCAGGTCAGAGATCGCCGCCGGGGGCCGCGTGTCGGTGCCGTAGTGGCCGGTGTTGCGGTCGTCCTGGTGCCAGTGCCACGCCTCGCTGTTGCCGGTGCAGCCGTTGGCCGCTGTCGACCAGATGCTCAGGTAGCCCTCGCGCGTCATGGTGGCGACGTCGGTGTGGGCGCCGCCGGCGACGTCCCCGGTCGCCGGGGTGAACAGCGACCAGCCGCCTGTCCACTTGGGGAACCCGGCCGCCGGCTGTCCGGTGGCGCCGTCGAAGGCCATCAGCGCGCTCGAGTCGGCGCTCTCCAGGATGTCCGGCGTGCCGTCGCCGCTCACGTCGGCGATCGCTGGAGCGGTGAAGAAGCCGAGGCCCTGTATGTAGCGGTTGTACTGGGCGAGGTTGGCCCCCGTCGCCGGATCCCAACCGCCGATCCCGTTGTCGACCCGGATGCCGAAGCCCGGCGTCTGGGTGATCCCCAGCAGCACATCGGTCGCCGACGAGCCCGCCTGGAACACCTGCGGGAGTGCGCTGCCGGGGATGACCCTGCCGAGGCTCGCGGACGTTGTGAACGGCAGCAGCGTGCAGCTGGCCGAGAACGTCGGCGGCACGCTGTTTGGCGTGGGGCATGAGTTCGGAGCCGCGGCCGGGATGGTCGCCGGCTGGAACGGCGACGGCGAGACGGTCGCCGTCTTGAGGTCGACGCGGTACTGCGAGAAGAGGTTGGCGTTGACCACCGCCTGGGGTCCCTGCGGTGAGTCGTACACGACCGGCGACTCAACGCCCTGGGTGACGAAGTCCTGGGCCACTCCGTAGCCCTGGATCAGCCCGGGAATCTTCACCGGGTAGCCGGCCAGGAGGCCACCGTTGGCTGCCGCGGTGCCGCGGCCGTCGAAGGCCAGCATGAAGGCCTGCACGCCGGCGCCGGCCGGGCCGTTGCCGAGGATGCTGTCGTCAAGCCCCACGACAACGTCGGGGATGCCGTCGCCGTTGATGTCGACGATCGCCGGCGTGGGGATGACCTTGCTGTCATGGGTCTGCTGGCTGCCCGCGGGCACGGTGCCGGCAGGGAGCAGCGTGCTCACCGGCCATCCCGGGACCCGCGCACCGTTGCCACGGTACGCGTAGACGTGGTTGTCGCCAGCCGCCTGGATGATGTCGAGGTGCTTGTTGCCCTCGAGGTCGGCGAGCACAGGCGAGGGGAAGGCGACGTTCTCCGGCTGGAAGCTGTAGGGGGTGTCGGGCGTGGGCACCGACATCCCGTAGCTGGACGGCGCGCCGTTCAGGACTGGAAAGCCCGCCAGGCGGCGGCCGAGGCCGTCCCACGCGTAGGTCTTGCCGTCGAGCGTGCTGGCCACGATGTCCAGGGCGCCCGTGTGAGCGAGATCGCCGATGGCAACGGAGCTGGCGATCTCGTCACCCGGTCGCGGCACCAGGTTGTTCGCCCAGGTGGGATCGTTCAGGTAGTTGTGCGCGTACGACGGGTCCATGCCGATCGCCGGGTCGGTGTGCACGGGGAAGCCCGGCGCCTCGGTGCCGTCGGGGCGGATGGCGTGGACGCTGCCATCGGAGGTGGGCACGATGGTGTCCAGCTTGCCGGTGCCCTCGATGTCGGCCAGCGTCGGCGACGCCTCGCCCGAGCTGCCCAGGTTGAGCGGGAACCCGGCCAGCTCGGTGGCGTCGTGACGGAGATGGAAGGCGCGTCGGTCCTCGCCCATCGCCCACGAATCGCTCCTGTCACCATTGGCAAAAACCTGCACGCGCACGCTGACGTCGTACTGCTCGATGGTCGACCGGGTGCTGGGGTCGACGGTGTACGCGCCCGCCCAGAACGACGAGGGGATCGTGGCGAGATCGATGCTGCCGGAGACCGTCGCCGGCCCGCTGCCGCTCCCGCTGGCGAAGGTGGTCCAACCGGTGGCGTCGTTGGGCTGCGGCCCAAGGCCGTACTGCAGCTGCCAGCTGTACGCGCCACCGCCGGCGCGTTGCGCCGCCACCGCGGAGCTCACGGTCAGGCTCGACTGCTTGGTGGGGTCGACCCACTGGTACCAGGCCGGCGACTGGATGTCCGCGGTCGGCGGGATGTGGTTGGCGTCGATGGCTGTGGCGGCGGCGAGCACGTTCGGCCGTCCGTACCCGTACTGGATGTTGAACGCCGAGCCGCCCGGCGCCGTGAAGCATGGCTCGACCGCGGGACAGGGGGCGTTGATGGCGAGCGCGGTGGCGCGGACCACCTGCTGCACCTCGTTGGCAGTGAGTTGGGCCGTGATCTGCCCGCGCGCGAGTGCGTCCTTGCCCTCGGAGACCAACAGGGCGGCGACACCGGCCTGCGTCGGTGTGCCCGTCGACGTCGAACCGTCGTTGTTGGGAACCGAGAAGAGCGAATGGGCGCCGTACGACGTCAGGCTCGAGCGCGAGTCGAAGGTTGTGTTGCTCAGCACGAACGGGCAGTACGGCGACGTCGGGCATGTCGCGCCGCTCCGCGTCGAGTGGTCACCGGTCAGGGAGTTGCCGGGCCAGACGTGCGCGTAGAACATGCCGTCGGTGTGATCGGCTGACTCGAAGTCGTTGCTCGCCATCACCACGGTCATACCCTTGGCATAGCCGTAATTGATCGCTGCCTGCACGCTCCTGTTGAGGCCCAGCGTCGCGCTGGTGGCATCGAGCACGTTCACCCCCATGTCGGCCGCGTACACGATGGCTTCGGCCACGCGGTCGGGCCGGTCGATGGCCTCGTCGCCGGCCTTGATCGGGATGTAGCGGCACAGCGGGCAGACGCCGATGCTGGCGGTGGCGTTGTTGCCCTCGCCGATGGCCTGCGCAGACTCGTCGTCGAAGTGCGCGTAGACACTCTGCTCGGTCTGCGGGTCGTTGTTGTCGCGGTTGAAGTTCCACCCGTTGATGTCGTTGGGGTAACCGTTGTGGTCGTTGTCGAAGCGGCCGCCCACAGGGCAGCCGGCCGTGCCGATGGCGCCGTTGCTGACCTGGCAGTGGCCGAACGCCACGATCAAATCCTCGGGGGTGATGTCGCTGAATCCCGGGCCGACACTGGAGCACACGTGGTGCAGGAACGGGCCTCCTGCCGGGCTCTTGGGCTGGCCGACGTCGGCCGCGCGCACGCGTGGGTCGTTGACCCAGTCCTCGACGTTGACCACGCCGTCGTTGTTGAGGTCGAACGGGTTGGCGTTCGTGAAGGTCTGGCCCTGCGCCATCAGCTGCGGCTTGGTCAGGCCCTGGGCGTTCTCGGGGTAGGGCAGCTCGCCGGTGTTGAGCTGGGCGCGGTCCTTGAGCTCGCAGCTGGTGGGGATCCGCCAGTTGACGCCGCCCTCCATGTACGCGACGACGACGTCGTTGCGCCCGCGCTGCGGGTTGGGGGCGCGGTTCCAGAGGTTGGTGACGCTCATCCCCGACGCGCCCTGTGGGTCGCTCGAGGTGGCCGAGACGTCCTGCGGGATGCAGCCGTACAGGTACCAGTCCTCGCCGTCCCAGGTGGCCCCGGCCTGGCCGTTCTCCGCCGGCGCGAAGGCGGGGTCGTTGGGATAGGCTCCCGGGGCCTGCGCTGTGCAGGTGGCCGCGTGGGCCAGCAGCCGCGACGTGCCCAGCAGTGGAATCGCGGGCACCACAATGGCCAGCGCCACCAGCAGGAGGCGCACGCGTCTCATCCCTTCCGACCCTCCTGGTCCGTCGCGGACGTCTCTTCAACGTCCCCAACGGATGAAGTCTTGCGCTACCGCACGCCCGCGGGTGGAGCGCCCAACTCGGCTTCGGCAGCGCGGCGGCGTCGCGCGGTCAGCGGTGCACCCGTCCTGCGCGTCGCCAGGTAGCTGCCCGCGAGGATGAGCCCGAAGCCGACGGCGGTGCCCGCGGTGAAGGGCTCGCCGAGGATGAGCACGCCGAGGACGAGGGCGACCGCGGGGTTGACGTAGGTGATGACCGTGGCGCGCACCGGCCCCACCTCGGCGATCAGGGCGAAGAAGAGGATGAACGCGACCGCGGTGCAGATCAGTCCGAGCGCGGCCACGGCCAGCAGCACCTTCACCGCCGGCGCGTGGTGGGGAAGTTGGAGAACGCCGACAGGCGCGTAGGCGACGGCCGTCAACGCCAGTGAGGTGGCGATCACGCCGACCGCCGGGAGGGCGCGCAGCCGCCGTGAGATGACCATCGGCCCGAGCGCGTAGCAGACGGTGACCACGGCGATCTCCCCGACCGCGCCGAGGTTGCCCCCGGACAGGTCGAAGCCCACCAGCACCCCGACGCCGACGAATCCAACCAGCAGCCCGGCCAGCCGGCGTGCGTCCAGCCGATCGTCGGCGCCGAGGACGAGCGCCAGCAGCGCTCCGACGAAGGGCACGGCCGCGATCAGCAGCCCTGCCAGCGAGCTCGAGATGCGCGTCTCCCCGTCGGACAGCAGCAGCCAGGGGATGGCCACCTCGACGACCGTGTACAGGAGGACCCACCGCCAGTGCGCCAGCACCTCCGTGATGGCGCCGCGTCGCATCGCGATGGGAAGGAGCAGCAATGTTCCGGTGGCGGTGCGCAGGAAGACCAGCGATGCAGGGCTCAGATCTGCAACCGCCACCTTGATGAGGAGGTAGGGGATGCCCCAGATGACGCCCATGGCGGCGAACAGGAGCCAGCCGCGCCGGGTCACGCCACCAGAGGCCGGTTCGAACTCTGCATGAGCGGAGCATGCGCGGTCACCGGCCGTCGACGCCCGCGGTCATCGGACGCGACGTCCGCCGCCGTCACGGTTTGCTGACGCTCCTTGACGCCAGGCTAAAGGTTAGGATAACCTAACTACAGCGACGACCTAATTGTTAAGAAAGGCGAAAGTTTCGATGCCAGATCCCCGCTCTCTAGCCCCCCGCCAGAAGGCGTTGATCATGGTGGCGATCATGCTCGGCCTCTTCCTGGCCGCGCTCGACCAGACCATCGTCGGCACCGCCCTGCCGCGCATCGTCACCGACCTCGCCGGCAACAACCTCTACACCTGGGTCGTCACGGTCTACCTGCTGACGTCTACGGTCACCGTGCCGATCTACGGCAAGCTGTCCGACATCTACGGTCGCCGGCCACTGCTGCTCATCGGCATCGCCGTCTTCCTGCTGGGATCGGCGTTGTCGGGGCTGTCGCAGTCCATGGGTGAGCTGATCATCTTCCGTGGGTTGCAGGGCCTCGGAGCGGGCGCCATCTTCCCGATCGCGCTGGCCGTCATCGGCGACCTGTTCAGCCCCGCCGAGCGCGGCCGCTACCAGGGCCTCTTCGGAGCGGTCTTCGGGCTGAGCTTCATCATCGGCCCGTTCCTCGGCGGGTTCCTCACCGACAACCTCAGCTGGCACTGGATCTTCTACGTCAACCTGCCCATCGGCGTCGCCGCGCTCGCCGTCATCGCCACCCAGCTGCCCAACTCCGGCAACACCCGCGGGGTGCGGGTGCGCGACCTCGACTTCCTCGGGATCGGCATCTTCAGCGTCGCCGCGATCTCGCTTCTCATCGGTCTCACCAACAAGGGGTTGACCGACTCATCGGGCCGGCTCTACGACTGGACGTCGCTCAACGTGCTCGCCTACCTGGTGGACGCCGCGGTGCTGACCGTTGGCTTCGTGGTCGCCGAGCGCTTCGCCCGCGAACCGATCATCCCGCTCGACCAGTTCCGCAATCGCAGCTATACCACGATCAACGCCGCGACCTTCCTGGTGGCCTTCGGCTTCTTCTGCGCGATCATCTTCCTGCCCCGTTACTTCCAGGCGGTGCAGGGACTCTCGGCGACCGCGTCCGGGTACCGCACCTGGCCGCTGATGCTCGGGCTCATCCTCTCCAGCACGCTCAGCGGGATCCTGGTCAGCCGCACCGGCAAGTACAAGGCGATGCTGATTGGCGCGGCAGCCGTGCTCACCCTGGGCATGTTCCTGATGACGCGCCTGCAGGTCGACACCGGCTACTGGACGCTGTCGTTGTGGATGGCGATCGCCGGACTCGGCGTCGGTCCGACGTTCTCGGTCACCACGGTGGCATTGCAGAACGCGGTGCCGGTGCGCCGCATCGGCGTGGCCACCAGCAACCTGACGTTCTTCCGGCAGATCGGCGGCTCGGTCGGGCTGGCGATCGCGGGGTCGATCTTCGCGCTCACCTTCGCCACCCAGCTGCCCACCACCCTGGCCAGCGCGGGTGTGCCGCCCACGGTCGTCCAACACTTCGCTGCTGCCAGCGGAAGCGCGACC
>DATBCJ010000143.1:0-9347 GCA_036270565.1 Candidatus Dormiibacterota bacterium
CCTCTTGCCCGTGTATATACCGCCAATATATACTAGTCCCCTGAATGGCAGATCGTCGCGTCAGCTGGGACACGAACAACCGAAAGCACATTGTCGTCGACCACGCTGAACGGGGCATCACCGAGGAGCAGGTCACCTACGCAGTGGAGAACGCCGTCGATGAAAATGTGGCTCCTGATCCCATCCGCGGTACGACCGTTGGTCTGTGTCGCATCGGCCGCCGGGTCCTCGCCGTCGCCTGGGTCACGCGACCGGGCGGCTGGTGTTACCCGGTTCATGCACATTGGGCAGGCCGAAAGGAGCGGAGGGCTGTGAAGTGACACGTGCACATTTTCCCGATCCTTATGAAGGGATGTCCGCAGAAGAGTTGGACCGTCACTTCTCGCAACTGATTCTCGAGAATCGACAGCGTCAACGCGCCATTTCTATCCGGTTTCCGGAAGATCTGCTGGACGAGATCAGAGAGCTAGCTCAGGGAATGGGCGTCGGATATCAGACACTCATAAAGAGCCTGCTTGAGAGAGACGTCGCGCGCCTGCGACGTCAACCGATCCGGAGACGCTCCGCGGTCTCAAACGCCATGACGACCAAGCGCCAGACCTCAAAGAAGCTGTCACACACGGCCAAACTGACTCGCAGCTCGTCCGCGAAGACCCCGGGGAAGCAAGGTGCAAAGTCGCGCCCCAGAGAGCTGGTCTAGCCGACGCGATAGCGAGGCGAAGGACATAACTCGAAGGCCCTCCTGTTCGGACGTCCTAGTCCCGCGAGACGTCGAGCCCCAACCGCCAGGCGAATCCGAACTCCATCTGCTTCCGTCCCATCATGGCGAATCCAGCCGACTCGTAGAACGAGAGCGCGCCCGGGTTGGCGTCAACCTCAATACGGCGTATCCCCTGGGTTCGCGCGCGTGCCACCACGTCCGCCATGAGAGCGCGTCCGATCCCGCGGCGCATGTGGTCGGGGTCGACAAAGATGTCCTCCAGCTCGCCCGTGCCATTGGCCGCGGGGAGGAGCGTCGCAAAGCCGAGGATGCGACCGTCGTGCCTGACGACGCGGACAAGGCCAGCCTCCAGGGCGGCCATCGAGACACCGAACAAGTCTGGCCGCGCGAGCAGGATCTCGCGCGTCTCCTCGTGAACAAGGGATGATCGGCGGTGCAGGTCGGCCAGCTCGTCGCTGTCCGCTGCGCGCGCGGTCTCAATGGTGCCGACGTTCATCAGACCACCCACTGTAGGCCGGAAGGGATCAGGGTTTCGGACTCATCACCTCCGGCCGATGCGATCCTCAGGATCGACGTTCCTGCGTGACCTCGTCGATAGGGTGACCGCGCAGCGTCACCCTGGCCCGACGGGCTGGAAACCGGCCAGCATCTGCTCCAGCGCCTTCTGATCCGGCCCGACGAACGGATCGGCGCCGGGCGCCTGACCAAGCATCTCGAATAGCTGGTCGCCGAGACCGATGGCCGGCGGGAGATGGGTGCTGACGATGGTGCCGGCGCCGAAGCCCTGCAGAGCGCGGACGGTCTGCAGGTATCTGCCGGAGTCGACGGAGTGCACCCACGGGCTGTCGACGGTGGCCCACATGAGCTGGCCGCCGCGCAACTGGTCGGCCGGAATCTCGCGAGCGTCGGCACAGCCCGCGAGCTCCGCGTTGGCGAGCGGTGCGCCGAAGCAGTCGGAGCTGAACAGCGTGCCCGACTTCTCGTCGTAGAAGCCCATGGTGGCGGGACTGTCGAACAGCGGCGGCCGGAACGCGTGCAGGACCCGGTCACCCACGTCGAGGGTCTGGCCGGGGTTCACCAGGTAGATCCGGTCGAGCGGCAGCGGTCGTTCGGTCGACATCAGGCCGGCACTGATGAACGTCGTCACCACCCTGGCCTGGGGTGCCGCCTCCAGAAGGGCGAAGATGCCGCCGGTATGGTCACGGTCCGGATGTGTCAGCCAGATCCAGCGCACCTGCTCCGGCTCGATAGCACCACTCAATGCGGCGATGAAGTCGCGGTCCGGCAAGCCCAGCCCGGTGTCGACGACGACCGGCTGCTCCGCGTGCAGGACGAACGCGTTTACGGGGAGGAAACCAATGCCGGGCACCTCGAGGTTGTCGGCAAGCACTGTGACGTCGTCGCTGATTCGATGGATGTTCACAAGCGTTTCCCCTGTGTCGGTGGCTGTTCAGAACGGCACTCGCGTGGCGAGCAATCCCGGGCGTCGATCGTGCTGGTGATCATGGCCTCTCCGTGCGTCAGCGCCGCTGGTAATAAGCGAGGAACATGTCGGTGATGTCGTCAAGGCGGCGAACCCAGCGGTCGCCTCCCGGCTCGTTGGAGTTCTGCTGCGCGGCGATGCCGCTTGTGACCGCGGTCCATGAGTCCAGGGCGGTTGCGTCTTGGATGCCACAGGCACGCAGCGCCCGCCGTGCGAAGTCGAGAATCTCGATCGCCGGTGCGAACGACTCCGGGCTCGGCTCGAAGCCGGGGATGGTCCGTTGGAATAGGAGTTGATACCGCACCGGGTCCTCGACGCAGAACTCGAGGAACACCGCGGTTTGGGCGCGCAGGACGGCGACGGGGTCATCGGCAGACGGTACGTCCCTCAAACGCTGCCAGAGCTCGCGGTTGGCGTCCCCGAACATGGCGTCGTAGATGGCGAACTTCGAGGGAAAGTAGGAATAGAGCGACTGCGCCCGCATGCCCACTCGTGCACCGAGATCGCGCATCGCCAGCGCCGCGAGGCCCTCAGCGCGGACCAGCTCCCAAGCTGCGTCGAGGATCTCGCGGCGGGTGGCGGCATACCGCTCGGCGCGGCGGTCGCGAAGACGAACGACTGACATTGTCAGGCATAGTGAACAAAGTCAGTCGGGATGTCAAGCTGTGCCGTCCTCCTAGCAGGGCCACCCTGCCGCCGTCAACCGCGGCTGTCATTACCCACTCCTGTCGGCGGCGCGCTGCCAGCGGAACCCCTATCAGGCGGCCTGGTAGAGCTCTCCCGCTACGCCGCCGAAAGGATCGAGCAGCTCCTGCCGCCGCTCGATCAGGTCGACAGCGACGCCGTGCTGCCGCGCGAACTCGACGAGTTCGTCCACGACGTTCTCGACGGAAAGCAGCGGCTTCGAGTCGAATGGACACGAGCCCGCCTCGAGCGCCAGGTAGTGATGGTCGGTGCAGATGTACCCGGGCACTTCAAGAGCGACGCTGATGGCCAGGCGGCGCACCAGAAACTGATTCGCGGCATCCAGCACGGCGGGTAACCCGGCGACCAGGAGGCCATGGCCTTGGAGCTCTCCGAGATCGGCCAGGCTTTCGGCCTCGACGCGATCGCGGTGACGATCGAGGACCTCCGCAACTTTCGCGGCGTGGTGCGCCCTGGTGTCGCCCGGCGAATGGGGTACCTCTCCGACGACCTTGTCGCGCAGCGGCTGGTCAAGCATGCCTCGGAATTCGGAGACGATCCGTTCGTCTCCCTCCAGGACGATGACGTCACATTCGTGCGCGGTGAACAGGTCAGCCGCTGCTCGCGCCACGGAGCGCAGATGCCAGTGAAGATGGGTGAGCCGGTTGCCCTGCGTCGTGCCCGGCCGCGGTCGATCGACGTCGTCGCTGGGAACGGACGAACGCACCTCGTGCACCGTGTCCTCGTGACCGAGGTGATGCGTGCCGAACTGCGCGCCGTCCCTCTCGACGATGACGACCAGTGCCCTGGGGTGGCTCGACAGGATGGCGTCAAGTGGTTCGGTGTACGGGTCCGGATCCACGACCAGTCGGTTGCGCACCCGCATTGGCACTGTGACCACGCGGTTGAGCTCCTCACCCGCCTTGAAGACGACGATGCCGCGAAATCCCTGCAGCGCAAGGTCGCCGAGGAAGACCTCCAGCTCCTCGAGGTCCCGATCCAGGCGGATCCGAGCATAGCGGTCGAGCTGGTCGATGAAGTCACGGCGCCTTTCAAGCTCTCCGTGACGGAGCGAATGGAACACGCTCAGCGCGGGAAGCCCAGCCTCAGGTGAATCGGGCGCGAACGTCAGGTAGAGGCTCACCACGGGCAGCTGGCGCGGGACGGCGATGTCGCGAAGTTCGCGCCGTGAGATGTAGCCCCCAGCCGCGAGCGCGTCGCGGAGTGTCGCCGCATCCGGTGGTTTGCGGTGTTTGATCTCCGATCGCTTCAGCTGCGCGATATGGCGCAGGCGCTCATCGCTCGTGTCCCCTCCCCCCGCACGGTCAACCATGTCCATCATTCCTCACGCGGGTACCGCTTCACGCTGCGGTTTGCTCGTGATCGAACGCGTGCCGGGAAAGGGAGTCGAACCCTTACGCCCTTACGGACACAGCGCCCTGAACGCTGCGTGTCTACCAATTCCACCACCCCGGCGAGCACGGCGGGGATCGATCCTAGCAGCAGCCCGTTCAGCCCCGGCGCCAGGCGACGATGTCGTCGTAGCGCGCCGCGGTGCTGCCCACGGGCGGGATGACCACAGAGATGCCCGGCCGCACGACCAGCGACACCTGTGGGGTCTCGAGGAACAGGGCGGGCAGGTCGTCGGCGAGCTGAGAACACACAGCAACTGCGGCGGACGCGCGCGCTGACGGGGTCGACAGCGTCGCGAGCCTGTCCAGCGCCTGGTCGAGGAAGGGGTCGACTGGCCCTCCTGACACGTTGAGGCCGGCGGGCGGCATCGCGGTCGACCGCCAGTACGAGCTGACGTCGGGGTCGGGCCCGCTGTCCCAGTCGGCCAGGGCAAGGTCGTACGCACCACCACTAACCAGGGTCTTGGTGAGAGTCGAGTTGGGCACGGTCGACACGGTCACATCGATGCCGGCTGCAAACAGCTGCCGAGCGATCGACGCGGCCACCTCGGGCAGCGGTGCGACGTTGGCGACAGTCAGGCCGAGATGCAGTCGCGTCGACCCATGCTCGCGCACGCCGTCGGGTCCGAGCGTCCAGCCGTCTGCCTGGAGCGTCGCGGCGGCTGCGCTCACATCTCGCGCCGGGATCGCCTGGTGCGGGGCTGCCCAGGCCACGCCCGCGGGGATGGCCCCAACCTCGGGAACCGCCATGCCCTGCAGCGGCCCGGACACCAGCAGCGAGCGGTCGATGGAGGCGGCGATGGCCTGGCGCACGGATGGATCGGCCAGAACCGGCGTTCGTTGGTTGAACAGGAGGTCGACAAAGCGGAAGGTGGTGATGTCGTGCGAGACCCCGCCGGAGGCGAGCAGGCGGGCGCGTTGCGACGGATCGGTGGCCACAACGGCGTCCACGGATTTGGCGGCGAAGGCCGCGGCGGCATCGGCAAAGCTGCTGAACAGGTCGATCTCCACCTGGTTGAGGTGCACGCGCGCCTGGGCGTGCGGGTTGGGGAAGAGCGTGATCGACATGGGTGTGCTGCTGACCACGCGGAGCGGCCCCGACGTCGCCATCGCAACGGCCGCCTTGGAGGGCAAGGCAGCGAGTTGCGAGGGCGGCACCCCGGCGATGGGGAGGATCGGCAGTTGGGTGAGCTGCGCCGCGAACGAAGCGCGCGGACCGGCGAGGTCGAAGCTCACCCCGTCGCCGTCCTCACGCACGTGGACGTCCCGCCACGGGGCCGCGGTGGCGACATCGCTGAACCCGCTCGACTGCACCCAGGCGACCGTGGCGACCACGTCGGCCCCGGTGATCGGGCGCCCGTCGGACCAGAGCTGGCCGCCCTGCAGCGGCAGATGGTAGACGAGGCCGTCCGGGCTGACGGAATAGCCGGTGGCGAGGTCAGGCGAGGGCGACGCCCGGCTGTCGAGCCGGAGCAGGCGGCGGTAGAGGAGCTCGCCCATATCGCGAACGGCGGGATCCGTGGCGCCGACCAGCGGGTTGAGCGAGAGTGGGCGCTCATCGGTGACCAGCCCCTCGCGGTAGTCGGGCGTGGCCGTCCGGATGTGGGAGACAGCGGTCACCGCGAGGACGGTGCCGGCGATGAGGACGAGGATCAGGACCGCGCCGAGCTCGGCACGGCGGGGACGCCTGCCTAGTGGGCGCCGATGTACGTCTGGACGATCGACACGGCGACGAACAGGAGGATGAACACGATCGTCACTCGCAGGAGGGTCGCCTCCAGGCCGCGGCGGCGGCGATAGCCGCCACCCGAGTCCCCACCGCCTCCGATGGTCCCGCCCAGGCCGGTCGCCTTCGGCGTCTGGAGCAACACGCCAAGCATCACCAGCACCCCGAGAACGTCCTGGGCGACCGCGAAACCTACCTTCACGCAACGAGACCTCCTGCCGGCACGGAGGCGAAGTATACCGGCGGCGCGTTTGAGGCCCGGCGGTCCGCGTCGACGACCTACACCGATTTGTATAAGCTCAAGGGGTGACCGGCGCCCGATCCGCCCGCCTCGCCTGCCTGGTTGCGGCCCTGCTGTCCGGCTGCGCCACGGCACCGGGGGGCGCCGGCGGCGGAGTTGTTGCGACCGAGCTGCCCTTGCTCGCGCCCGCCCGCCCCGCCACCGTCGGGCTCGACACGGTGACGGTGTTGCGCAGCGGCGAGTTGACGTTCGCGGAGCTCGCCCGGTTGCTGGGCGGCGCGCGCCACAGCATCGACGTTGAGGTGTACGAGTTCGGCAGGGCTGACCTCGCAGCCGGCCTGGTGGCAGCGCGAGGCCGAGGGGTGACCGTGACAGTGATCGACGATCCCTCGGAGACCGCGACAGCGTCGACCGCCCTGAGCCTTCGGGCCAGCGCCGTCGACGTCGCCGACTACCCGGTCCGGACCCGGATGATCGACCACGTCAAACTGCTGGTCGTCGATGGGCAGGTTGCCGTGGTCGGTGGCATCAACTGGGGAGCCGGGTCGGCGGGGAACCACGACTTCGATATCGAGGTCCATGGGCCGGCCGTCGCCAACCTGCAACGCATCTTCGATCGCGACCTGGTGACCTGCGGTCGCACCGAGGTGGTGCCGTCCCCTCTCCCAGACCCGTCGATGCTGGTGGCCGCGACGCTCCCCGGCGCCGAGATCCTGCCCATGGTGCTCGGGGTCATCGGCGGCGCCCGGCGCAGCCTCGACGTCGCCATGTATACCCTGACCGACGCCGCCGTCGTGGAGGCGATGGAGGCGGCACGGGCACGCGGGGTGGCTGTTCGGGTGCTGCTCGACCCCAGCGAGCGCCCCAGCGACCCGTCAGCGGCGAGCCTGCGCGCCCACGGCGTGGCGGTCCGCCTCTACCGCAGCAGCGGCGAGAAGCTCCACGCCAAGGCGGCGATCGCCGACGGGGCCACGGTGGTGCTGGGCAGCGCCAATTGGACGGTCAGCGGCTTCGAGCACAACCACGAGCTTGACGTGGCCATCCCCGGCGACGCGGTCGTGGCCGCGGCCTTCGAGCAGCAGTTCGACAGCGACTGGGCGGCCAGCGGCTGATCAGGCGTGCGCCGGCTCTCCGGCCTTCTGGCGCAGGCGGTACCGCTTGGCCTTGGCCCGGCTCCCGCAGCCGCGCATGCTGCACCACGCCCCGCAGCCGTTCTTGGAGTTGTCATAGAACGCCCACTGACAGTCGTCCGCCCGGCACACCTTGAGCCGGCGCAGGCTCCCGTCGACGGTGCTCTCCACAAGCGCGGTGAGGATCGTCGCCAGGAAGCCGTCAACGCCGCGGGAGGTGGCCGCGAGGTGAACGCCGTCGGTCCCGACCACGGGGTGGACCGACGCGGCGTCGAGAAGCTTGCTCAGCCGTGTCGCGGCCGCCTGGGGGAGCGGCAGACCGCAGTTGACGCCGAGCAGCATGCGCAGGTTCTCGCGGGTGTCGACGATGCGGCGGCGCTGGGTCTCGTCGGGCGTGAACTCGAGGTCGTGGGCGCGCAGCCAGGTGACCGCCTTGTCGATGTCGGCGAGCTCGTCCCAGCCGCCGGGAAGCTCGGCGCTGTTGACGAAATCCTGGACCAGCGCCAGCCCGCCGGGGGCCGGTTCTCGCTCAGCTGCGGGGTCTGCCATGGTCGGGAATCCTTAAGGTTATCGTAACCGTCGTTTGGACTTGACAGGTGACGGCTCTGGGGTCTATCCTATCACCAGTGTACTAGCTTCGTTGGTGATGAGGAGAAAGTCAAGATGATGAACGGAGACCAGCTGTACGAGCTGGCCAAGATCCGCGAGGAGGAGTCGATGCTCGAGGCCACGGTGCGCCGGGCAAGCAGCCGCCGCAGCCGCAGCCGGACCATCGGCGTGATCGCCGGAGCGGCACGCCGCCTGCGCCGGCGCGGGGATCACACCCAGGGCTGAGCCGACCGGGTCTCAGGCGAGGGCGCGCCCGCTCATCGCCTCGGGAACCTCGAGGCCCATGGCCTCGAGCACGGTCGGGGCCACGTCCTCGAGGCCGCCCTCCGAGCGCAGAGCCGTGGCGTCGGTGCCGCAGAGGATCACCGGCACGGGGCTGGTGGTGTGGGCGGTCAGCGGCGAGCCGTCGCGGGGATCGATCTTGTGCTCGGCGTTGCCGTGGTCGGCGGTGACCAGCAACCCCCCGGCGGCACCGACCACGGCGCGCTCGATGCGGTCGAGGCACCCGTCCACGATCTCCACCGCCTCGACGGTCGCGTCGAAGTCCCCCGTGTGCCCGACCATGTCGGGGTTGGCGAAGTTGACCACGATCAGCGCGTCCTCCCTCCGTTCGATGTGCTCCACCACCGCGTCGGTGATCGCCGGCGCGCTCATCGCCGGCGTGGTCTCGTAGGTGGCGACCCGCGGCGACGGCACCAGCAGGCGCTCCTCACCTGGGAAGGCCTGCTCACGACCGCCGTTGATGAAGTAGGTGACGTGGGCGTACTTCTCCGTCTCGGCGACATGGAACTGGCGCAGCCCGGCGGCGGACACCTCCTCGGCGAGCGTATGGCTGACGTCTTCGCGCGGGAAGGCGACGCCGGCGGCGAGGTCGCGCGAATACTCGGTGAAGGTGACGAAGCACAGGTCGCGCAGGACGCGCGACCGCTGAAAACCAGCGAAGTCCCTGTCGATGAGCGCGTGGCTCAGCTGGCGGGCGCGGTCGGCCCGGAAGTTGAAGAACACCACTGAATCGCCGTCGTCGATGACCACCCGGCTGCCGCCGGGCGGCACGATCGACACCGGTGGCAGGAACTCGTCGGTGATCCCCACGTCGTACTGCGCCTCGATGTAGGCGACGGCATCGGGGGCTGTGCCGTCCGCGCTGCCGACGAGCTGGTCGTAGGCGCGCTCGGTGCGCTCCCAGCGGGTGTCCCGATCCATGGCGTAGTAGCGGCCGGCGACGCTGGCCACGTCGCCGCACCCGGTGCTGCGCAGGGCGTCGATGAAGGCGCGCACGAAACCCGCCGCGCTGGTGGGCGGCTCGTCACGCCCGTCGGTGAAGGCGTGGAAATACACCCG
>DATBCJ010000144.1:0-4737 GCA_036270565.1 Candidatus Dormiibacterota bacterium
GCACGTCGCTCAGCTGTTGAGGACTTTGGTCGGTCGGAGCAGGCTGCCGGCGACCTCGCCGATGGCGATGAGCCGTCCATCGGCGCTGTGCACCCGGCACTGGTTGCCGGCGGTGAGCTCGGGCATGCGGGGCAGCCACACTGACTGGCCCCGGCCGATCATGGTGGCCTGCTGGGGGCCGAGGTCGATGCGCGGTAGGAAGCTGACCGCACGGTCGGGGGGCAGCAGCGCGGTCGCCGGGTCGTCGTACTCGGCCAGCACGTCCGGCGTCACAGCGTCCTCGAGGCGCAGGTCACCGTAGGCCGTGCGCGACAGCCACGCCAGCAGCGCGCCGGTGCCCACCGCCTCGCCGATGTCCGCAGCGAGGACGCGCATGTACGTTCCCTTGCCGCTGACCACCTCGAGCTCGGCCTCGGCTCGTACCCCGGGCCGGAACGCGGTCACCTCGATGCTCTCGATGCGCACGGGACGCGCCTTGCGCTCGACCTCCTGGCCGCTTCGCGCCAGCTCGTAGAGGTGCTTGCCCTGGTGGCGCACCGCCGAATGCATCGGCGGCACCTGCATGATGTCGCCGATGAACGCGGCAGCCGCGCCACGCACGTCCGCCTCGGTCAGCGCCGATGCGTCGGCGCCGGCCACCACCTCGCCCTCGGTGTCGAGCGTGTCGCTGCGCTCGCCGAAACGCACCACACACCGATACGTCTTGCTCTGCTGGTGGAAGTAGTCGACCAGCCGGGTGGCTTGGCCGATGCAGATGGGCAGCAGGCCGGTGGCGATGGGATCGAGGGTGCCCGCGTGGCCGACGCGCCGCTCGTCGAAGATGCGGCGCACCGCCCGCACCGCATCGAACGACGTCATCCCGGCCGGCTTGTCGATCGCCACGATGCCGCTGCGCGATGTCGCCGCCGTCACCGGCACCACCGCTGTGATCACCCCGACGCCCGGAGCAGCTCCCGAGCCACCTCGAGGACGCGTGGCGCGAAGGTTGCCAGCGGCTGGTTGAGCTCCGCCCCGGCGGCACGACGATGGCCACCGCCGCCGAACGGGGCGCAGATCCTCGTCGCGTCGAGCGGCTCGCGGGTGCGCACGCTCACCTTGGTGACGCCGGGTTCGTTCTCCTTGAAGAGCACGGCCACCTCGACGGCGTCGATGCTCTGCAGCTGGTCGATGACCCCCTCGGACTCCATCATCTCGGCGCCGGTCTGCTCGAGCATCTCCAGGGTGATCGCCGACCACACCAGCCGCCCATTGAACTCGGTGCGCAGGTTGGCCACGGCCAGCCCCTCGAGCTTGAGCTGGGCGACCGAGCGCGAGTTGTAGCTTTTCAGCGCCACCCAGACGGGGTCGGCGCCCGCCGCCACCAGGTCGGCGCCGAGCCGCAGCGCCGCCTCCGTGGTGTTCTCGTGGCGGTACCCGCCCGTGTCGGTGAACAGCGCCGCGTACAGGTTGGTGGCCACGTCCGCGCTGATCGGTGCGCCGAGCGCCCTGAGCAGCTCGTACACCACCTGTCCGGTGGCGCTGGCCTGGGGTTCGATGAGGTTGATCGCCCCGAACCCCTCGTTGCTGACGTGATGGTCGACGTTGACCACGATCGGGGCCGTGCGGATCAGGTCCTGCTTGTCACCGAACCGGGCGGTGGTGGCGCAGTCGAACGTGAACAGCACGCCCACGTCGTCTGCGCCGGCCTCGGTGATGGTGTCGAACCCGGGCAGGTAGTCGAGCATGCGAGGCATCGGTGACGGCACCAGGACGCGCGCGTCGCGGCCCAAGGCCCGCATCGAGAGCGCGAAGCCGAGCGCCGAACCGAGGCTGTCGGCGTCGGCGTCCTTGTGGGCGAGGCAGCTGATCCGCGACGCGCCGTCGAGGATGTCGCGGATGTCGCCGACCAACGCCTCCAGCGGCGGCCAGTCGGTGGTCACCGCGGTCACGTGGCCACCTCCGGATCCGGCGCCGGCTCGCCCGCCGCGTCGGGCACATCGAGCTCGCGCAGCTTGTTGCTGATGTACACGCTGTAGGCGATCGACTCATCGAGCTCGAAGCGCAGCCGCGGTGCGGTCTTGAGGTTCTCCAAGCGCTCGCCGAGCTGGCCGCGCAGGTAGCCCTCGGCGTGCCGCAAGGCGACCACCACCGCGTGGCGTTCGCGCTCCTCCCCCACCGCGCTGACCATGAGCCGCGCGCTGCGCATGTCGGGAGCCACCTTCACCTCGCTGATCGACGCCATCCGCACGCGCGGGTCCTTCATCTCGGTGAGCATCAGCTGCGACACCTCCTGGCGCAGCTGCTCGGCGATCCGCTCGGTGCGCGGCGGACGCGCGCTGTGCTGGGCGTGGCTGTGGAAGTTGGTCGTCATGACCTGGCTCCGCCGCGACGGCAACGAGCCGGTGCGGCACTCACAGATTCTGCTGCTCGACCGTGTATGCCTCGAGGATGTCGCCCACCGCGAAGTCCGCGAAGTCCTCCAGGGTGATGCCGCAGTCGTAGCCGCGAGCGACCTCGCGCACGTCGTCCTTGAAGCGCCGCAGGACGGCGATGCGGCTGCGCGCAATCTGTCTGCCGTCGCGCTGCACCACCGCGGTCGAATTGCGCGGGATGCGGCCCTCGACGACGTGCGAACCGGCGATGGCGTTCCTGCCGTCGACGGTGAAGACCTGGCGGACCTCGGCGCGACCCTGGAGCACGTCGATGAACGTGGGCTCGTAGAGGCCCTTGATGGCCTTCACGATGTCGTCGGTGATCTGGTAGATGACGTCGTAGAAGCGAACGTCCACCCCCTGGGCGTCGGCTGCGACCTTGGCGCGGTCGTCGGGGCGCACGTTGAAGCCGATCACGATCGAATCGGTGACCGCGGCCAGGTTGACGTCGGCCTCACCGATCGGTCCCACCCCGGAGGCCACCACGACGACCTTGACGCTGGGGTCCTCGATCTTCTCGACCTGGCCACGCAGCGCCTCGAGCGAGCCCGTGGAGTCGGCCTTGATGAACACGTTGAGGTTCTTGACCGAGCCCTCGGCCACCTGCGAGGCGAGGTCGGCGAGGGTGATGCGTCGAACCGGCTGGGCCAGGTGCTGCTTGGCGTCGGCGGCGCGCTCCTCGGCGAGCGATCGCGCGCTGCGCTCGTTCTTCATCACCTGGAACACGTCACCCGCCTCGGCGACGCCGGACAGCCCGGTGACCACCGCGGGGGTGCTCGGCCCCGCCTTCTGGAGGCGACCGCCGCGCTCGTCGAGGAGGGCGCGGATCCTCCCGTACACCTGCCCGGCCACGATGTAGTCGCCGATCCGCAGCGTGCCGTTCTGCACCAGGACGGTGGCGACCGGCCCGCGCCCGGGGTCGCGATCGGATTCGATGACCGTGCCCACGGCGGTGGCATTGGGGTCGGCCTTGGGCTCGACCTCGGCGTCGGCGGTGAGGAGGATCATGTCGAGCAGGTCGTCGACGCCCGCGCCTGTCCTGGCGCTGGTGCGCACCACGGTGATGTCGCCGCCGTAGTCGCTGCTCACCAGGCCGCGGTCGGCCAGCTGCTGCAGCACCCGGTCGGGGTTGGCGCCGTCCTTGTCGATCTTGTTGAGCGCCACGATGATGGGCACCTCGGCGCTGCGGACGTGCTGGATGGCCTCCTCGGTCTGGGGCATGACACCGTCGTCGGCGGCCACCACCAGGATGGCAATGTCGGTGACGTCAGCGCCGCGAGCACGCATCGCCGTGAACGCCTCGTGGCCCGGGGTGTCGATGAAGGTGATGGCGCGGCCGTTCTTCTCCACCTGGTAGGCACCGATTGTCTGGGTGATGCCGCCTGCCTCGCCCGCGGCGACCGAGGTCTCGCGGATGCGGTCCAGCAGCGACGTCTTGCCGTGGTCGACGTGGCCGAGCACGGTGACCACCGGCGGACGCGGGCTGAGGGTGGCCGGGTCGGCGCCGGAAAGGTCGAGCAGCGGGTTGCGGCGCCGCGTGCCCGTGGGCGCGCTGGCGGAGGCGGTCGCGCCGGCCGCCGCCTCGCTCTCCGCCTCGAAGCCGAAGTGGTCGGCGGCCAGGGCGGCCGTGTCGAAGTCGACCGACTGGTTGAGGGTGGCCATGACGCCGTTGCCCATCAGGTACTTGATGAGCTCAGGTCCGGAGACCGACAGGCGCTCGGCAAGCTCCTTGACCGGCACGCTGGCCGGCAAGGTCAGCTTCTTCACCGTGGCGATGGCTCTTCCTCCCGTCGTGGCGCCCCGGCGATGGCGCCCAGTTCCTCGTAGTTGATGACATCTTCCCCAACGCGCAGGGAACGCGCCAGCGCCCGCCGGCGCCGTGCCTGCTCGAGGCACTTGGTGCTGCCCGCGCAGAGGTAGGCTCCCCGGCCGGGAAGCTGGTTGTGGATGTCAAGAGTAACCTGTCCGCGGCGATCGACGGCGAGGCGGACCAGCTCAGACCGCGGCCTGACCAGCCTGCAGCCCACGCAGGTGCGGTTGGGGATGCGGACCGCCGCCACCCTATTCGGTCGCCACGATGTCGATTCGCCACCCACACAGCCGGGCGACGAGGCGGGCGTTGTCCCCGCCCCGGCCGATGGCCAGGGACAGCTGGTCGGGCGCGACGGTCACCGTCGCCGTCCGACTCTGGTCGTCGAGCTCGACGTGACGGACGGTCGCGGGGGCCAGGGCGTTGGCGATGTAGGTCGCCTGGTCGCCCGACCAGACCACGATCTGCACCTGCTCCTCGCCGAGCTCGGAGGTGATCGCCTGGTGGCGCACCCCC
>DATBCJ010000145.1:0-1677 GCA_036270565.1 Candidatus Dormiibacterota bacterium
CCATGCGCAGGTCGACGGCCAGCACCAGGCCGAGTGAGGCGGCGACCAGCATCAGGACGCCGGACGCCGGCCCGCCGAGGCGATCGGCGACGCCGGGGCCAAGCTTGATGCCCACCCAGCCGGCGCTCCCGGGGGCCACCAGCCCCAGGAAGCCGAGGATCGCAAGCAGGGTGACGCCCGAACCAATGCCGGCGAGCAGCCCGCCCCGCCACTCGTGGCGCTGCAGCAGACGGGTGCCTGTGACCACCAACCCGGCCGCGACCAGCCAGGCGCCGGCGCCGAGCGTGGTGAAGAAGCGGTCGTGCACCGGGCCGGCGATGGAGCCTCCGCCGGGGATGAGCAGCACCACGCCGAGCACCACGCCGACTCCGACCAGCGCGACGCCGCTCAGCTCGCGGCGCTGATCGGGGGTGAGGATAGGGTCGTGGCGAACCGGGGCGCGGCGCGGCGCCCGCGCTGCTCGTCCACGCGGAGCGGGTGCGCGACGGCGGGTTGTTGGGCGTGAACGGGTGGGTGCGCGTCGTGCCATGTGTGCTTGTGCAGCCTCTGCGTGGACGTGTGCGAGGTCGGGCTGCTCCCCGGGTGTCCGGAGGCGCGTCGATCGTATCAGCAGCCCGCGCGGTGTGCCGAACCGGCGTTCGCCTCAGGAAACCTGTTTTCCCGCTTCGACCCTAGACCTCTGTGACCACCGGCAGGATCATCGGGCGGCGCCGTGTGCGCGAGTAGAGGAACTTGGACAGCCCCTCGTGGATCGCTGCCTGCCACACCGTCCAGTCCGCTCCCGGGCTCAGGTTCTGCACGAGCGTGAGCGTGTGCGCGCGAGCCTCCTCGAAGAGGTTGTCCGAGGCGGTGTCCTCGATGAAGCCGCGCGACATCAGGTCGGGACCGGCCACCACGGTGCCGCTGCCCCGCTCGACGGTCAGCGCCACGATCACCACCCCATCCTGGGCCAGCAGGCGCCGATCGCGGAGAACGACGTCGCCCGCCTCGTCGATGCTCAGGCCGTCGACGTACACGTAGCCGGCCGGGACGCGCGTCGGGCGCCGTCTGATCACGTCGCCGTCGATCTCGATGATGGTGCCGTTGTCGACGGGGAGGACGTGGTCGGCCGCAACCCCCACCGCCCTGGCCAGCTCGGCGTGGATGCTGAGGTGGCGGTACTCGCCGTGGACGGGCACGAAGAACTTCGGCCGGGTCAGCGCCAGCATCAGCTTGAGCTCCTCGCGACTGGCGTGGCCGGACGCGTGGACGTGGTGCTTGGACGAGTTGAACACCCGCGCGCCGCGGCGGTAGAGGTTGTTGATGGTGCGATGCACCGCCTCCTCGTTGCCGGGGATGGGATTGGCGCTGATGATCACGGTGTCGCCCTCGTGCAGCTGCACCATTGGGTGCTCGCCCGCCGCGATCCGCGACAGGGCCGACATCGGCTCACCCTGCGCTCCCGTGCAGAGCACCACCAGCTCGTTGTCGGGAACTGTGGCGTGCTGCTTGGGCGACACGAAGTTGTTCGAGGTGCGCAGGAAGCCGAGTTCCTGGCCGACCCGCACGTTGTTGAGCATCGACCGGCCGACGATGAACACCTTGCGGCCGACGTGGCCGGCGGCGTCGATGGCCTGCTGCAGCCGCGAGATGTTGGACGCGAACGTGGCCATCAGGATGCGCCCCGGCGCGGCGGCG
>DATBCJ010000146.1:0-15441 GCA_036270565.1 Candidatus Dormiibacterota bacterium
AAATGGGAGGGGCTGGGGTCGGTGGCGCGTTCATCGGAGCCGGGCTCGGGCTCGGCGGCCAGGCGACGCAGATGCCGGCACCCGGGCCGGCGCCGCCCTCCGCGCCGGGGTTCGCCGGTGGCGGTGCCGGCTATCAGCCCTCGGCGTCGGCAAACGGCGCCGCGGCCGTGGTCACCTGCCCGGCCTGCGCGACGGAGAACACCGCCGGAGCGAAGTTCTGCACCAACTGCGGCGCGGCGCTGCCCGCCGCCGAGCCGCACACGTGCGCCGGCTGCGGAGCGGCACTGCCCGGCGGGGCAAAGTTCTGCGCGGCGTGCGGCCGAGCCGTGCAGCCCGCTGCTGCCGCCAGCGCACCCCCGGAGCAGCCTTCCGGCTGACGCCGGCTCAGTCCCAGCGGAAGCGCCAGGTGGCAACGGCGAAGGTCAGCACCCCCCAGCCGGCGAGAACCAGGCAGTCGAGCCCGATGTCGGAGAGGCCGACACCGTCGTTCATGACGCGGTGGAGCGCGTCGGTCAGCCAGGTGAGAGGCAGCACGTGGACGGCTGTCTGCAGCCAGCTGGGCAGCGTGGTGATGGGGAAGAAGATGCCGGACAGGAACATCATCGGGAAGGCCACGAAGGACGCCAGCCCGCGCGCCGACTCACTGGTGCGCGCCGCGCTGGTGAGCAGGAACCCGATCCCCACGAACGCGGCGGTGCCGAGCACCATGGGCACGGCGGCGACCAGCCAGCTTCCGTAGGTCTTGGCCTGGAACAGCGTGACCCCGACGACGATGAGCACGATCATCTGGAGCACCACGGTCAGCGCGCCGCCGACGATCTGCGCGCCCAGGATCTGCGCAGGTCGGAGCGGCGTGGCCCGGAGCCGGCGGAGCACCTTGCGCGCGCGCAGGTCGGCGAGCCCGATGGCCACGTAGTTGATGCCGCTCTGCAGGATGATGTAGGCGAGCATCGCGGGCAGGAAGTAGTCGATCGCTGTGATGTTGTTGACGGCGGAGGTGGTGGGCGCACCCAGCACCACACCGGTCGGGGCTCCCTTCGACTCGAGCGCGTTGAGCACCTGGGCGAGGACCTGGTCGCCCACCGACGCGCTCGCCGAGGTCTGGCTCGCCTGGATGGGATGGAGCACCACGGTGCCGGAGGCGGGGTTGTCGAAGGCTGTGCCGAAGCCCGGCGGGATGACCAGGACGACGTCGACGTGGTTGTTGCGCAGGTCGTCGAGAGCCGTGCTGCCCGGCTCGACCCTGACGGTCACGTGCGGAACCGCGCTCAAGGCCGCGACCAACCGCTGTGAGGCGGCGCTGCGGTCGTTGTCGGCGACGGCGTAGCCGATGCTGAAGTTGTTGCCGCCGAAGAGCTCGCCGAAGATCACCATGAACAGGAAGGCGAGGCCGAGTGTGAAGAAGAGAGCGACGCGGTTGCGCAACGACGAGCGCACCGTGTTGCGCGTGAGCGCGCGAAAGGCCTTCACGTGCGCAGGCTCCGCCCGGTGAGCGCGATGAACACGTCCTCGAGCGTGCCCTGGCGCACTCGCAGGTCGCGGATGGCCGCCTGCGCGCCGCTGTCGTCGCGGTTCAGCCAGTGCGCGTCGGGGTCGAGCAGGTCGCGCAGGACCCGCTCGGGCGCGCGCGTCGACACCGTCACCCGGCCGTCCACCGCCACCTTGTCGACGGCGGGGATGGTCGCCAGCGCTTGCACGTCGACGCCGTGGGGCGCGTCGAACTCGATGGTGGTGCCGGGTGCGTGGGCACCGATCAGCCGCGCCGGTGTGTCCAGCGCCACGATCCGGCCGTGGTCGATCACCGCGACGCGCGCACAGAGTCGCTCCGCCTCCTCCATGTTGTGAGTGGTCAGCACCACCGTCTTGCCGCGTTGGCGCACCCCCTCGATGACGTCCCAGATGTTGAGGCGCGCCTGCGGGTCCAGCCCCGTGGTGGGCTCGTCGAGGAAGACCACCTCGGGGTCGTTGACCAGCGCCAGCGCGATCGAGAGCCGCTGCATCTGACCGCCGGACAGGTCGGTTGCATACGTTCCGGCCTTCTCCACCAGGTCGAACTCCCGGAGGAGCTCATCGGTGGAACGCGCTGTGGGGAAGAGGGCGGCGAAGAGGTCGATGGCCTCGCGCACCTTGGTCAGCGGCGGCAGCGCGGTGGCCTGCAGCTGCACGCCGATCCTTGCCTTGATGGCGCGGGCGTCGCGCACCACGTCCGACCCGAGAACGGTGGCGCTGCCCGCGTCGGGCGCGCGCAGGCCCTCGAGCATCTCCATGGTGGTGGTCTTGCCCGCGCCGTTGGGCCCGAGCATGCCGAAGACCTCGCCGCTCTCGACGCTGAAGCTGACCCCGTCGACGGCGACGAGTGCCCCGTAGCGTTTGACCAGGGCCCGGGCTTCGATCACCGCCATCGGGCCGGAGTATGCCCGACGCGTCGATCGGCGCCGCACCGAGCCGGTTCAGGAAGGACGCGGCGACCGTGTGGCGGTGGTGAGCGGCGTGGGCGTCGCCAGGCCGAGCTCGGCCGCCGTCTGGGTGTGGGCCAGCAGCAGCGCGTCGATGAGCCGAGTGCCGCCGTCGCGACCGCGCACCACCAGGATGTCGAGGAGGTTGGCGACCCGCCACTCGACGGTGATCTCGACGAGATGAACGCCACTGGTCGGGTCGGTGACGAGGCGGGTGGTGGCGTGGGCGGCGTCGCCGAGGCTGCCGGTCGACGCCGCGGACGCACCGGCAACGGCGTCGAGCCTGGCGATGTCCTTGCCGAAGGGGACCGCGGCCCCGGCGGCGCTGGCGAACTCCTCGACGGTGTCGCCGACCTGCACGGGGCCGTTCACCGCGGCGATGTTGCCGGGGTCTCGGAAGAAGTCGACGGCGGCCGCGCTGGTGAACCCCGCACTGGCCAGCTCGCCCGCCCGCGACGTGTCCCCGCCCGCCGCGTCGGTGACGGACAGGGGGTGCGCCGGGGCGTCGACGGTGAAGTCGGGAGCGACCAGCTGGTCGACGCCGAGCAGGTACGTCGCCGGCGGCGCATGCAGCGTCGCCGGCGCGCCGCTGCCGCACCCGGCGACGATCGCGGCCACCAGCCCCGCAGCACCCCACCCCACACGCAACGGCGTCAGTCCTGGCGAATCGCCGACACGATGCTGCTCCGCGCCACCCGCATCGCCGGCACGACGGTGGCGATGATGCTGCCCGCGACCACCGCGACCACCACTGCGATCGCGGTCGCCAGGGGAAACACGAAATCGGGCGCGAAGCCCGGGGTTGCCACCGCGCGCAGCATCCCGACGACCACGGCGCACCCTGTGAGCACACCGAGGACCGCGCCGCTGGCGGCCAGCACGGCCGCCTCGGTGAGCACCAGGCCCCGGGCCCCTGCACGATCGAGTCCCACGGCTCGCATCATGCTCAATTCCCGCGAGCCCTGGCGGATGTTGACCGTCAGAGTGTTCACCACCGCGATCATCGACATCACCAGCGCCACCACCGCGACCGCAAGAAGCAGGGCGAGCGCATGGTCCAGAGCGCGCGCAGCGCTGGCGCGGACGTCGTCGACGGTGACCGCGCTGAGGCCGAACTGCGCCGCGTTGCTGGTCACGGCGCTGGTGTCGCCGGTGGTGACGATGTCGAGGTCGTTGAAGCCGGCGGCGCTGTCGCCGAAGTACGACAGGGCCTCATTGCGGTCGACGATCAGCGACTCGTCGCCGTTGCCCGCGGGGAAGGAGTGATCGACGATGCCCGCCACCAGGAACTGGACGATTCCCTTGCTGGTGACCATTGGCACCGAGGTGCCGAGCAGCCACCCATGGGCGGAGGCGAATCCCCGCGGGGCGAGCAGTGCGGGGCCGTCGCTGATGGCGCGCAGCGCATCCGCGCGCGCCGGCGAGGTGACCTGGAGGGCGGGGCCGTCCACGTAGTAGGCGGTGTCGATGGTGGTCACGGCGAGCACCGAGCTGCCACTGGCCACCGACATGAAGCGCAGGGGAAGCGCGGCCCGAACGCCGGGCGCGACGGCGAAGGCGGCCGCGACCGTGTCGGTCTGAGCCACGGGGCTGCGCACCACCATGTCACCGTTGAAGAGCTGCGACACCCAGGCGTTGCCACCCGCGATCGCGCCCGCGGCGAGGGCGCTGACCGCCACCGAGCAGGCCACGCTGATGGTCAGGCCGCTCAGGGTCAACGCGGTGCGGTTGCGACGCCGCACCAGGTTGCGGGTGGCGGCGAAGGCACGTGGTGTGACCAGCGTGGCGATGGCGCCGATGAGCCGCGCGGTCCACGGCGCCAGCAGCGGGAGCGCGCAGAGCACGCCGGCGATGACCATGACCGTGCCCAGGGCCGCTGCGGTGCTGTTGCCGGCGATGAAGAGCGCAGCGCCGACGACGAGGGCCGGCGGCGCGAGGCTGATCGGGAGGCGAGCGACCCGCTCGCGCTCCGCGCCGGGGTGCGGCCGAAGCCCCTCGAGGATGGAACGCCGGCCCGTGCCGAGGGCGGGGATGGCGCCACCGACGAGCGCCGCCAGCGAGCCGGCGAGCGCGGCCAGCAGCAGCTGGACGACGCTGATGCTCAGCGTCGGGACGGGCAGGTCGGAGGGCGTGAGCCGCGCCTCGAGCAGGGCGGCAAGCGCGATCCCGAAAAACATGCCGAAGGGGATGGCGGCGGCGGTGATGATGGCCACCTCGAGCATGAACACGCGGAACACCTGCCGCGATGACGCGCCCGCGGCGCGGAGCAGCCCGATCTCGCGGCGGCGCTCGCTGGCGGCGAGGGCGACGCTGTTGGCCGTGGCCCCGGCCCCGACCACGATGCTCAGCACGGTGACCAGCAGCAACAGGGGCTGGACCTCGCCGAGCGGCGAGGTCACCCCGGCCGCCGGGTCGACCGCGGTGATGGGGGTGCCGACCGTGGTCTGCACCTCGTCGGCGACGCGCGTCGGGTCGGCGCCGCTTTGCAAACGCAGCGCGACGAACGCGGTGCGCAGGCCGAGGCGGAACTGCTCGAGCATCGACGTCTCGGTGACGTAGACGCCGCTGCGGGTGAAGCTCGTGGTACCCGCGTTGCCGGCGATGCCGACCACGGTGAAGCTGTCCGGGCCGGTGGTGGTGGTGAGCTGGACCGTGTCACCGAGCGCCACCAGCCTGCTGTGCGCGTTCGACGCGAGCACGGCGGCGAGGCCCTGGTCGAGGACGATCTCGGAGTGGCTGCCGGCGGTGGGCATGCGCCCGGCCACCAGTGACACGGGGCGGAGCGCCACGCTGCCGTTGCGCAGCGCCACCAGGTCGACGGTGGTCCCGGCGACGTCCAGGGGGGTGAGCCGGCCGATGACTCGCTTCTGGTAGAGCGGCACCGCGTCGGCGACGCCCAGCAGGTTCCGCAGCGCCGCGGCAGCGTCCGCGGTCAGCCCGGTGCCGGCGGTGACGCGCACGTCGAGGCTCGAGGACCCCGCCGACGCCTGCGCCGCTGAGCGCGACTCGGCGTCGAGCCCGCTGACGGTGATCCCCACGCCGAGGATCACGGCGATGCCCAGCGCCACCGCGAGCCCGTTGAGCGATGACCGGAGGGGTCGGCCACGGATGGCGCGCGCGGCGAGCGCCCAGGTCAGGCTCACAGGTCGACCTTGTCGAGCCGCTTGACGAGCTGGCTGACGGTGGACTTCTCATCGACGCCGTCACCGTGGTCGAGGCGCACCTCGTCGACGATCCGTCCGTCGCGCATCAGCAGGACGCGATCGGCGTGGGAGGCGACACGGGCGTCGTGGGTGACCAGGATCGCCGTCTGCTGCTCGCTGCGGCAGAGCCGGCCGAGCAGGGCCATCACCTCGTGACCGCTCGTCCAGTCGAGGTTCCCGGTGGGCTCGTCGGCGAGGAGTAGCGCCGGCGCGGCCGCCAGAGCGCGTGCGATCGCCACCCGCTGCTGCTCGCCGCCGGAGATCTCCTCGGGCCCGTGCCCCTGCAGGCCGTGCAGGTTCAGCTGGGTCATGAGCACCGACACGCGCTGGCCGATGTCGTGCTGGCTGACGCGCGCGTCGCGGTAGCGGCGCGAGCCCTCGTTGCGCAAGCGCAGCGGCAGGGCGACGTTTTCGGCGGCGGTGAGATTGGGGAGCAGGTTGAAGAACTGGAAGACAAAACCGATGCGGTCACGGCGAAACGCCGAGAGAGCGGCGTCGTCCATCTCGTACAGCGAGCGACCGTCGACGGCGACCGTGCCGCTGTCGGGGGGCTCGAGGCCTCCGAGAATGTGCATCAGCGTGCTCTTGCCGCATCCACTCGGTCCCATCAGGGCGACGAACTCGCCGCGACCGACCTCGAGTGAGACGCCGCGGAGGACGTCGCGCGGTGGACGGCTGATGCTGTAGGTCTTGCAGAGGTCGGTGGCGACAACCACCGCGGTTCCGGCGGGGGCTGGCGTGGGCGCGGTCACGGTTGTCATCTGGGTCCTCGGCTCTGGTGGGTGGGCAACGATGCGGCCGGCGTTCACCGTGCACGCGGGGAGTGCGATGTCAGCTGATGAGGTAGTTCTCCAGCACCGACTCGATCGAATCGAAGAGCAGGCCGCCGTTGGTGTCCGGCAATGGCGGCACCGTGAGCGAGGGCAGCGGCTGCGGTGTCGGGACCGGGACGATGGGGGCGGGGGAGGGGGCGGCCGTGGGCGCAGGCGCCGTCGGGGCCGCGGTGGCCACCGCGGGCGGCAGCTTCGGCGCAGCCGGCGCGGGCGCGTTGCGTGGCGGATTGGAGCTTGGCGCCGGCCTCGGTGGTGGTGGCGGAGGAGGCGGAGCCGGCGCCGAGCCGAGCTGCGCGAACTCCTCGGAGAACATCTCCACCCCCGCGTAGCCCTGGAATGAGCGCGAGCCCGAGTTGTCGGAACCGACACCGAGTGAGGTGTAGTTGCCGTTGAGGATGTTGGCGCGGTGCTCCGGGCTGTTCATGAAGGCGGAATTGATCGCCGCCGCGCCGCCGCCGTTCCAGCCGATGTTCTCGCCCGCCGACCTGTAGCCAATGCCGTACGCCTGCATCATCGAGAACACCAGCTGGCCGCAGCCGAGGATTGTGTGCGAGAAGTAGTTGCGGTTGATCATGTCGACCGCCCGGCCGTAGACGGTCATTGGGCAGCCGTTGTAGCGCCCGCCCTCGCCGATGGTGCTGAGCGTGCCGTTCCAGCTCAGGGCTCGGACGCCGTTGCTGGCGCGGTCCTGGTTGGTGTAGCTGAACAGCGCGGAGTCGTTCCCCGCGTCGGCGCGCACGGGAGTGGCGGTCCCGACGGCGTGCAGCGCCGCGATGACCACGCCGGTGATCACCGCCGCGTAGGAGATGGAGATGGCCAGGCGCCGCCGGGGACCGCGCGCCGGCGCCGCCTCGTCGGCGGCGGCGCGAACCGCGGCAGCCGAGGCGGCGAGCGCGTCCCAAGGGGAGGGGGCGGACACAGGGGGACGATCCGTCATGGCGACCACGAATACCGCAGCCCTGCGGGGATGTGGTGTGCCGGTAACGATTCGTAACCGTGGTGTCTGTGATCCGTGGGCCAGAGCGGTCAGGCTGTTGCCAGATGGCACGTTTGATGTGGTGGCTGTGCGCTTCCGCTTGACAGGATCGTTGCAGGGTCCGCGCGGTCGTGCGAGCGCCGCGAACTAGCCTGTGTCAGGGATTCATCAGTACAGAAGGAGACGCGCGGGATGTCGCTACTTGACCGGGTGCAGCGCAAGGCAGAGGAAGGGATGGCACCCACGTCCGGCGACGACCCCAAACCGGCCGCGCCCGCTCCCGACGCCCGGCCCGCCCCGGCCACGCGCAGTCAGCAGGAGCCGCCCACCTTTCAGCTGCCTCAGGCCCCCGACGACCCGCCGGCGCTGAGCGGCTGGCAGGTGCGCCACGCGCCCCCGGCGCAGCGGCCCGCCGAACCCGCCAAGGCCACCCAGCCGGCCCGGCCGGATGGACCGGGCACCGCGCCCGGGTTCGCGCCTCGCCCCCTGGCCGCCACAGCCCCGGCGCCGTCGCCCCCGGCCACCGCCCCGGCGCCGGCCACCGGCAACACGCCGGTGCCGCTCCGGCCGCGTCCCGCACCTCCGCTGATGATGCGGAGCGGCAGCGGCGAGTCCGGCGACGCGGCGCCGCGACAGTCGTCGCTCCTCAATCGGACGGCGCTGGCCCGAGGGCCGCTGTCCAAGCCCGGCGGCAACAACCTCTATGCGCAGCTGCGCAGCAAGGTGCATCAACGCCTTGTTGAGGAGCTCGCCGGCAATGCCAGCACCGCGCCGCCCGAGCAGGTGCGCCAGCGCATCGGCGAACTGGTCAACGAGCTGGTGGCCGAACAGAACCTCTCCATGACCCGGCAGGACAAGCTGCGGGTGGTCGAGACCGTGATCGACGACGCGCTCGGGCTCGGCCCGCTTGAGGGGCTGCTCAATGACCCCGAGGTCACCGAGATCATGATCAACAAGCACAACCAGATCTACGTCGAGCAGCACGGCAAGTTGAGCCTCAGCACGGTCACGTTCGACAGCAACGAGCAGCTGATGCAGGTGATCGACCGGATCGTGAGCAGCATCGGCCGCCGCGTGGATGAATCGTCGCCGATGGTGGACGCCCGTCTCAAGGACGGGTCGCGCGTCAACGTCATCATCCCCCCGCTGGCGTTGCGCGGACCCACGCTCACCATCCGAAAGTTCGCCAAGGAGGCGTTCACCGTCGACGACCTGGTGAACTTCGGGACCATCACCGAGGACATGGTCCGCTTCCTGCGGGCATGCGTCCGTGGACGTCTCAACGTCATCGTCAGCGGTGGCACCGGCTCGGGAAAGACCACGACGCTCAACCTGCTGTCGAGCTTCATCCCCGAGGACGAGCGCATCGTCACCATCGAGGATGCGGCCGAGCTCCAGCTCCGCCAGGAACACGTGGTCACGCTCGAGACCAGGCCGGCCAACATCGAGGGACGCGGGCGGGTCACCATCCGCGAGCTGGTGATCAACTCCCTGCGCATGCGACCCGACCGTATCGTCATCGGAGAGTGTCGTGGTGGCGAGGCCCTGGACATGCTCCAGGCCATGAACACCGGCCACGACGGTTCCCTGACCACGCTGCACGCCAACAACGCCAAGGAGTGCATCGGCAGGCTGGAGACGCTGGTGCTCATGGCCGGCGCCGAGCTGCCGTCCCGCGCCATCCGCGAGCAGATCGGTTCGGCGGTCAACATCATCGTGCAGCAGTCGCGCATGCGCGACGGCACGCGCAAGGTGGTGAGCATCACCGAGGTGCTGGGCACCGACGGCGAGCACGTGGTCCTCCAGGAGATCTTCGCCTTCCGTCAGACCGGCCTCGGCGAGGACGGTCAGGTGCTGGGCGGCTTCGCCCCCACAGGCGTCGTCCCGCACTTCCTCGACCACCTAGAGGCCGAGGGTGAGGGCGTGCCGGTCGAGATCTTCCAGGGCCTGCAGGTCGTCGGCCAGGGCTGAGGCAGCGCGCGCCATCCCGCCGCCAGGGCCGGTGGTACACGACGGTACACTCTATCGCCTGCGTTGATCCCGCTGGTGGTGAAGGAGATGGGATGAGAAAGCGGTATGCGCTGCCGGTCCTCGCGGCTGTCACAGCGCTGGTCGCCGGTTCCGTGGGCGCGATGGCCACGACTGACTCGAGCGTGCTGGTGAGCAACGGGAGCCCGCAGCTGCCGTTCTCGCAGAACAAGCAGAATGAGCCCGCGATCGCGGCCGACGCCAATCATCCCAACCTGCTGGTGGCCGGGTCCAACGACGAGATCGACGAGCAGGCGTGCAGCAGCCAGTTCGCAAATCCCTGCCCGTTCACACCGGGGGTTGGCGTCTCGGGTGTGTACTTCTCGTTCGACAGCGGCAAGAGCTGGACACAGCCGACGTACACGGGCTATTCCGCGCGCGCCTGCACGGCTGACTTCACCACCCCGGTTTCCGCGTGCGCCAGTAAGACGGGGCCCATCGGCACCCTGCCCTGGTACGTGGAAAACGGGATCGTCTCCGACGGCGATCCAGGGATCGCGTTCGGTCCCGCGCCGGGATCGGGCGGCTTCAACTGGAGCAACGGCGATCGCCTGTACTACTCGAACTTGACCTCGAACTTCCCGGGCAGCGGCGCCTTCAACGGTTTTGAGGGGATCG
Organism: Candidatus Dormiibacterota bacterium; assembly: GCA_036270565.1. Taxonomy (GTDB): domain Bacteria; phylum Chloroflexota; class Dormibacteria; order Aeolococcales; family Aeolococcaceae; genus Aeolococcus. Next base: position 10,115 of record DATBCJ010000146.1, read on the forward strand.
CGGTCTCGCGAATGGACAATCCGACCGCTGGCACCATCGGGCTCAAGAGCTCCTGGCAGGCGCCGGTGGTGCTCTCGCGGCAGTCCAACACAACCTTCTCTGACAAGTCACAGGTCTGGGCCGACAACGCGTCGTCGAGCCCGTTCTTCGGCAACGTGTACGTCTGCTGGGCGATGTTCCAGGGCCAGGAGAAGGGACGCGCCGCGCCGGCTGCCCTGCAGGTGGCCGTCTCTCGTGACGGCGGCAGCACGTGGTCGCAGCACCAGATCTCGGCGGCGGCGAACAACGGCCAGCGCAACCCCACCGACGGGTGCACGATCCGCACCGACCACAACGGCAACGCCTATGTGTTCGGCATCGGCACCGTGTCCTCGCAGGGCGGCCAGGCATTCGAGCTGATGTCGGTGTCGCACAACGGTGGGAGCAGCTGGACACCGCCGACGCCCGTGGTCGGTCCGGTGCACCAGCCGGGCATCTTCGATCCCGTTCAGGGACGGCCTGAGATCGACGGCATCGCCGGGGCGCGCAGTGACCTGGCGCCGGCGCCGAGCGTGGACATCGCCAACGGCGCGCCCACCGGCAGCGACGCAACCGACCGCATGGTCATGAGCTACGTGAGCAGCGCCGTCACCGCGGACGAGAATCCCAGTGTCTTCTTCACCGAGTCGACCACCCGCGGCGCCAGCTGGTCAACGCCGAGGGCGATCCAGACAGTGGGCGACCGCGGCATCTACGCGGCCCCTGCCATCTCCCCGAACGGCACCGACGCGTACGTGGTGTACAACGCCTTCACCACGCCGTACCAGGCCGACACGACGACGCCTCGCTCAATGGTGGGGGTGGTGCTGCACGCCGGCGTGCCCGTGTCGGGTTCGACCGGCCCATTCACGGAGCTGAACCGCGGCGCCCCCGGCGACCCGCGCGCCTCCAGCGCCAACTCGCTGATATCGGAGTTCATCGGTGACTACGTGTACGCGGTTGCGACACGCACCTACGGCTCCGCGGTGTGGAATGACGTGCGCAATGCCGACGACTGCCCGGCGGTCGACGCGTACCGGGCCAGCTTGGTGGCGGGAACCCCGACCGCCAAGCCCAACCCACCGGATGCCTGTGCACCCGGCTCGCGGTTCGGCAACTCGGACATCTACGGCTTCAGCAACGCTCCCTGATGTAGGTGGACGCGGTTGTTGGGGCCGCCGGCGACGCGACGCCGGCGGCCCCCGACCGTCACACCGGGGTGTCGGGTTCTCGGGATGCCGCCTCTGGTTCGCGCCTGGGCTGAGGTTCGTGGCTTAGGCTGGCACGGTGACTGAGGAGCAGGAGCGGACGCTGCGCCGGCTGGCGCAGAGCCTTCGCGTCCCGCCCGGAAAAACCGTGACGCTGCCGGGTGATTTCGATCCGCGGCAGACGGGCGGCATTGCACACCAGGCCGACGCGAGAGACTCGCTCGACGCGGGTATCGAGATGCTGGCCCACTACCAGGCGCGGCTGGCCGCCCAGAACACCTATGGGCTCCTTGTCGTCCTGCAGGGACTTGACGCCGCCGGCAAGGATGGCGCGATCAAGCACGTGGCGCGCGGGATCAACCCGCAGGGCGTTCGTGTCTCCAGCTTCAAGGTCCCCTCCGCCGCGGAGCTCAGCCATGACTTCCTCTGGCGCTACGCCAGAGAGCTGCCCACACGCGGCGGCATCGCGATCTTCAACCGCTCGCACTACGAGGAGGTGCTGGTGGTCCGCGTGCACCCCGAGAACCTCGATCGCCAGCATCTCCCCGTTGACGCCAGGCGCAAGGACATCTGGGCGCGACGCTTTCGCGAGATCAACGATTGGGAGCGCTACCTCGTGGCCAACGGAATCCACGTCGTCAAGCTGTTCCTCAACATCTCCAAGGCGGAACAGCGGGAACGCCTGCTCAGCCGCATCGACGATCCCGACAAGAACTGGAAGTTCTCCATGGCGGACGTGGCCGAGCGCGAGCACTGGGACGAGTATCAGCACGCCTATGCGGCGATGCTCAGCCACACCAGCACGTCGTGGGCTCCATGGCACGCGGTGCCCGCCGATCACAAGTGGTTTGCTCGCCTGTCCGTGGCCGCGGTGGTCGTCACCGCCCTGGCCGCGATCGACCCTCAGTTTCCCAGCGTCGGACCGGCTGAGCGTGCCGCTCTTGCCCGGGCACGCAAACGGCTCGAGGCGGAGACGGGGTAGCCCCGCTCGGCCAGCCAGGTCTCCGCAATCCGAGCGGGCGGTTCGGGGCGGCCGATGTAGAAGCCCTGGACGACGTCGCATCCCATCTCTTCCAGGATGGTGAGCTGACTCTCGCGTTCAACGCCCTCTGCGACCGACCGCACTCCGAGGTTGTGCGCGAGACTGATCACCGTCGACGTCAATGTACGGGACCTCTCGCTGGTCTCCAGCCCGTCGATGAACGACTTGTCGATCTTCAACGAGTTCAGCGGGATCTCTGCCAGGTACGAGAGGGAGGATTGACCGGTACCGAAGTCGTCGACGCTGATGGCAATGCCGAGGCTGTGGAGCGCGGCCAGGACTCCGAGGGAGGATTCGACGTCTTCAATGAGGGCACTCTCGGTGATCTCGAGCACCAGCGCGCCCGGTGACAGGCCGTATGAATCGAGGGCCGACGTCACGTGCCGCATGAGCCCCGGGTCGCTCAGCTGCCGGGCAGACACATTGACGCCCACCGTGAACTTGGCCGCGCCATCCGAGCGCCACGCTGCCAGCTGGCGGCAGGCTTCGCTCACCACCCATCCTCCGAGCGGCATGATGAAACCGGTGTCCTCGGCGATCCCGATGAAGGCCCCCGGCGGGATAAGGCGGCCCCCGGGCACCTGCCACCGCACCAGAGCCTCGAAGCCGAGCAGGCGTCGGTCGGCCGTCGCGACCAGCGGTTGGTAGTGCAGGGAGAACTCACCCCGTTCCAACGCCGGTGCCAGGCTCTGCTCGAGGTTGAGTCGTTCAACAGCGCGGTCATGCATCGAGGAATCGAATATCGCGAAGCCGGCGCGCCGTTCTGTCTTGGCTCGGTACATCGCGAGGTCGGCATTTCGAACCATGTCGTCGGGGGTCACCGCCGAACCATTGGCCAGGGCAATTCCAATGCTGGTGGCGATGCGGACCTGATACCCGCGCACTGCCAGTGGCATGGTCAGGGAGCCGATCAGCCGTTCGGCCAGCAGCTCTGGGCCGAACTGCCCCTCCAGTTCGCACGCGACAACGAACTCATCGCCGCCCACACGGGACAATGTGTCCTCGCGGCGCATGACGGTCGCGAATCGACGGCCCGCCTCGATGAGGATCTCATCGCCAATCTGATGGCCCAGGCTGTCGTTGATGCGCTTGAATCCGTCCAGGTCGCAGAACAGCACCGCGACCTGGGACTCCGCACGCTCGGAGTGCTGGAGCATCACCGAGAGACGATCCATCAGCAGCGTGCGGTTGGGAAGTCCGGTGAGCCGGTCATGCGTCGCCTCGTACCCATAGGTGATCGCCAGGGCCTCGAAGATCGAAGCGACCGACGCAGTGCCGAAGGATCCGTCGGGCCAGGACACCACGACGTCACGGGCCCGCGATGCGTCCGGGCGTTCGAGCACCACCGTCGAGACAGTTTCCAAAGTTGCGTCGTGCGGAAGGGTCAGCGGGTCCCAGGCGGCGAGCCTGGCCACCGATTGCCTCGCGTGGATGAGGCGCCCGTAGCCGAGGCGGCCGGTCATGGCTTCGAAGAAGTCCGCACGCGTGAGAAGGCCGACGCGTCCCGGCCGGCTGGTGACAGACGTGAGCACACTCTTCAGTGTCGGGTCACCATGGAACATCTGCTCCAGGTCCAAGGCGGTGATGAGGCCGTCGACGGGCAGAGCCTTCATCGACAGGTCGCCAAGCGTTCGCGGCTGCCCGTTCACCGCGCCACACTAATTGCCACTCCGTGATGGCTGGATCACGGGACGCCCCCATTTCGGTTAAGGCACACACGGGGCAGCGTTAACCAGTCGGTAGGTCGCAGGTTAACCCGGCCATCCTTGCGCCTGTCAGGGCTGCCATGGCAAACTCCGGGACTGCAGTCGGAGGGGCACCGCCGGGCGACCCGTGAGGCGCCCGTCGCATGTGACGCGATTCGGTCAGACCCAGCTTCCATCTTTGTGTGCGTTAGAGGCAATGCTCAGAGGACGAACCGCGACCCCGACCCGATCCGCCCGCGGTCGTGTGGCGACCGGCCTTGTGGTTGGGTTCCTGGCGCTCATCGTCGGCGTACCGGTGATCACCTCTCTCCCGACCCTCGCGGCGACCAACGGCGCCACCTCGGGGTGCGGGGCAACACCGGCACCGACAGCAAACCCGACACCCACACCGACCCCAACCGCGACAGCCACCCCCACACCGACACCGACCCCAACCGCGCAATCGACGCCGACACCAACTGCAACACCGGCACCAGCTACGACGGCAACCCCGACGCCCGCGCCGACGTGCACTCCTTCGCCGGCGCCGGCGACACATTCCAACCCCCCGGTGGCGCCCGCCGCCGGTACTCCGCCCAGGACCGCCCCTGGCGCTGCTGCGTCTCCGAGTGCGGCAACAACCAGCACGGCAACCGTTGCGGGTGACCTCGTGGTGGCCGACCCGCTGCTGGCGACGGGCACGCCGCGGCCGCCAACCAGTCCCGTCGGGACGCAGCAGCCGAGCCTGCTCCACTTCTCGCCAGGCAGCCTGACCGCGGCGCAAGTGGTTCCTGGCGTCGCGCAGCAAGCGCGCCTTGACAGCAGCGGCCCCGTCACCATTCAGCCGCGAACCGTCGGCTTGCTGCTGTTGCTGCTGGCGAGCGCGGTCGCCGGCCTTGTGGCGTTGATGACCAGGACGCGCTGGCGCCGCCTCCGCACCCAACTGGTCGCCGCCTCGGTCGTGGCGGCCGTCCCGCTGACCCTTGTAGGGCTTGTGATGATCGCCCTTCCTCAGACGGGACGCCTGCCGGCAACCCCGCCGCTCGCCACGCCGGTGCTGCGTGCATCGCAGCCACGACAGATCGAGGTGAACGCTGCCTCTGCCAGCACCGCCTGGGCCACCCTGCTGGCCATCGAGGATTCGATCACGCAGCAGCATGCCCAGCTGGTGTCCGACGAGCAGCATCTCGCTGCGCTCAACACGACTCTCTCGGGGCTGGGCGGCCCGTCGTCAGCGCCGGCGCATGCCCTGGAGCCAAGTCCTGCGGGCTCGCCGACCGGGGCCTTCACCACGGTGATCAACCAGCACCAGCTGCTGGCCAGCGAGTACGAGCGGAGCCTGCAGAGCGAATACCAGTTCTTCCAGGTGGCGAC
>DATBCJ010000147.1:0-2410 GCA_036270565.1 Candidatus Dormiibacterota bacterium
GCTGGGCCTGGGCACGGGGATCATGCTGGTCAACGTCACGTTGCTCACCGCGTACACCTTCAGCTGCCACTCCCTGCGGCACCTGGTCGGCGGCGGCCTCGACTGCTACTCGACGGCGCGTTTCGGCATGGCCCGCAACCGCGCCTGGCGCGCCCTCACGCGGCTCAACGTCAACCACCCGATGTGGGCCTGGCTGAGCCTCTTCAGCGTGGTCATCACCGACGTCTACATCCGCCTCCTGCAGCACGGTTTCGTCGTCGATCCGCACGTGGTCCTCTGATGGCGAGCGAGAGCTACATCACCCACGAATGTGACGTGCTGGTCATCGGGGCCGGCGGCGCCGGCATGCGCGCGGCAATCGCCGCGGCCGAGGCGGGCTGCAGCACCATCGTGGTCACCAAGTCACTGCTCGGCAAGGCGCACACGGTCATGGCCGAAGGGGGCATCGCGGCCGGCCTCGGCAACGTGGACGCGCAGGACGGCTGGGAGGTGCACTTCGCCGACACCATGCTCGGTGGACAGCTGCTCAACAACTGGCGGATGGTCGAGATCTATGCGCATGAGGTGATCGACCGCGTCTACGAGCTGGAACGATGGGGCGGCCTGTTCGATCGCACCGACGACGGCCGCATCATGCAGCGTGCCTTTGGTGCGCACAGCTGGAAGCGTCTGGCGCACGTCGGCGACCGCACCGGCCTCGAGCTGATCCGCACCTGCCAGGACAGGCTGGTGCACACGGCCGGGGCCGACTGCTACATGGAGTACACGCTGACGCGCCTTCTCAAGAACAAGGACCGCGTGGTCGGCGCCATGGGCTACCGGCGCAACGACGGCAGGTTCGTGGTCATCAAGGCGGGCGCGACCATCCTTGCCAGCGGTGGGTGGGGGCGGATGTACAGGTACACCAGCAACAGCTGGGAGGGCACCGGTGACGGCGCCGCCATGGCGTACGAGGCGGGCGCCGACCTGCTCGACATGGAGTTCGTGCAGTTCCACCCCACGGGCATGGTGTGGCCGCCCGGTGCCCGCGGCATCCTGGTCACCGAGGCGGTGCGCGGCGAGGGCGGTCTGCTGTTCAACAGCGAGCACAAGCGCTTCATGCTCGACTACGACCCGGTCAAGAAGGAGCTGAGCTCGCGCGACGTGGTGGCGCGCTCCATCTACAAGGAGGTCGAGGCCGGCCGCGGATCCCCCCATGGCGGCGCCTTCCTCGACATCACCCATCGCGGCGCCGCCTACATCAAGAAGAAGCTGCCCTCGATGTACGAGCAGTTCCACGCCCTGGCGTCGGTCGACATCACCCAGGAGCCGATGGAGGTGGGCCCGACCATCCACTACACGATGGGAGGGGTGCGCGTCGACGCCGAGACCGCGGCCACCACGGTGCCCGGCCTCTACGCGGCCGGTGAATCCGCGGGCGGGCTGCACGGCGCCAACCGGCTCGGGGGCAACTCGCTCGGCGACATCCTTGTGTTCGGTCGTCGCGCCGGCATCGCCGCCGCTGAGTTCGCCCGCAGCCGGGGGGCTGACCGGACCATCGACGAGCGCGAGGTGGATGCCGAGCAGGCCGCTCTCTTCGACCCGCTCGACAGCCGTCACGGCTGGACGGACACGCGTGAGAACCCCTACCACCTGCACGAGGCGCTGCAGGCGGCGATGCAGGACGACGCCGGTATCGGTCGCAGCGAGGAGTCGCTGCAACGCGCCCTGGCGGCGATTCTCGAGCTTCGCGAACGCAGTTCGCGCATGCGCGTGGTCGGCCACCGCGAGCTCAACCCGGGCTGGCACACCTGCCGGGACGTGACCTTCATGCTGACGGTCAGCGAGGCGATCGTGCGCAGCGCCCTGCGCCGCCGGGAGAGCCGCGGCTCGCAGTGGCGATTCGACTTCCTCGAGCAGGACGCCGAGCAGGGCACGGTGAACTACGTGACCCGCCGTGACGGCGACACGATGAAGGTGGAGGCCGTGCCACTGGCGCCACTGCCGGACAACCTGGTGCCGCTGCTGACGCGGAGTCGCTTCTACGACCCCGCCAAGCTCCCCAAGGGGTACCTGCAGGCGTCGGCGATGCCAGCCGCCGTGGCCGTGGAGACGTCGTCGTGACGTCGGATCCCGGCCTCACCGGCGAGACGGTCACGCTCAACGTCTTTCGCGGCACGCCCGACGACGAGCAGGGCGATGTGGCCTACCAGGTTCCCGGTGTCATCGGCATGGTGGTGCTTGACGCCATCCACTACATCCAGCACAACCTCGACACCGACCTGGCCGCACGCTGGAACTGCAAGGCGGCCAAGTGCGGGTCGTGCAGCGCGGAGATCAACGGCAAGCCGCTCCTGATGTGCAAGACGCGCATCGACGACCTGCCTGATGGCCCGATCACCGTGCGGCCGATGAAGGCGTTTCCGCTGAT
>DATBCJ010000148.1:0-1622 GCA_036270565.1 Candidatus Dormiibacterota bacterium
GTTGTGCACACCTCACCGGGACGAGTGGTCGTCACCGATGCGTCGCGGCTGGAGTTGATCGCCTGCGGTCACGAGAAGATCGGCCGGCCCAGCCACATTCACTGACTGTTGTGCCGCTCGGTGTGACGGGGGTCACATAGACGGACGCGCGCGCAAAAGGAACAGCGGCGAACCAGAAACGGCGCAGGAGTCGCACGGCGGGTTGCCATGCTGAGAACGCTCCCGACCACCCGCCGGGATGGGGGCTCACTTGGAGGCCTGACGCCGTGACCGGACTGCGCGTCCTCGAGGAGGGCGGCCACGCCGGGGACCTGCTTGACACCGTGCTCAAGGCGGTGCCCATGCTCGTCGTCGCCTTCGATGGCGAGGGCCGCGTCGTCGAGGGCGCCGGCCGTCTCTATGACACCCTCAACATGCGCAGTCATCTGGGGAACCGGCTCGACACCGTGGCGGGCACCGCCGCCGCGGTCGCCGCGCGCCTTGTCGACCGGGCCATCGGCGGCGAGGAAGTCAGCGCCACGCTCGAGCACAAGGGTCGCTTCTACAACAACATGTACTGGCCCACCCGCGACGTACGGGGCAAGCTCGATGGTGCGCTGGTCGTGACCACCGACGTCACCGAGCCGCACCGGGCGGCCCAGGAGACACTCTTTCGGGCGAGCCACGACCCGCTCACCGGTCTGCCCACCCGCTCCATGCTCATCGAGCACCTCGACACCGTGCTCAGACGAGACCGCACACCGTGCACGCTGCTTCTGCTCGACCTCGACGATCTCCAGGTGGTCAACGGCAGCCTGGGCCACGTTGTCGGCGACTCCGTCCTCATCGAGGTTGCCGCCCGCCTGACGGCGGCGTTCCCCGGCGCGATGGTGGCCAGGCACGGCGGCGACGAGTTCGCCATCGTCACCCCCGACTTTGCCAGCGACAGTGAGGCAGTGGTACGGATCGGCAGAGCCCTGAGCCCGGTGGTGCGCGTCGACGGGCACCCTGTGACCGTGACCGCGTCGATCGGCATCGCGTTCGCCGGGCCCGGCGGATCCCCCGCAACCATCTTCCGCGACGCCGACTCCGCGCTCTACGAGGCCAAGCACCACGGCCGCGGCCAGAGCCGCGTCTACGACCCCGACACCCGCAGTCGGCTCGAGCAGCGCCTGAACACCGAGAGCAACCTGCGCGCCGCGCTCGTCGCCGGCGAGCTGCGCGTTGCCTACCAGCCGATCATCAGCCTCACCGACGGTCGCATCCTCGGCGCCGAGGCGCTGCTGCGCTGGAACCACCCGTTGCATGGATCGATCTCGCCGGCGACGTTCATCCCCATCGCCGAGTCAACGGGACTGATCGTGCCCATGGGCGCGTGGGTGATGAGCCGCGCCTGCGCGGACATCACCGACCTCTACCGTGCGCACGACCTCTACATCAGCGTCAACGTGTCTGCCCGCCAGCTGGTGGCCGGTGACTTCGGCGCGTGGCTGGACGGAGTGCTCGCGCTCAGCGGGCTGCCGCCCACGGCGCTGGTGGTCGAGGTCACCGAGAGCGCTGTGCTCCACGACCTGGCCACGGTGCAGGTGGCGTTCGACCGCATCCGCAGGCGCGGGGTGCGCATCGCCATCGACGACTTCGGC
>DATBCJ010000149.1:0-7693 GCA_036270565.1 Candidatus Dormiibacterota bacterium
GGTCACTCGCGCACCTGAGCCTCAGCGAGGTCGGCGGGCACGTTGCGAGCGACGATCACCGCGGCGACAAGGATCACGCCGCCGCCCAGCAGGCGCACCGGCCCGAGGTCCTCACCGAGGAGGAGCGCCGCCAGGATCACCGTGGTGGCGGGCTCGAGGGTGCTGATGATCGCCGCCCGCGTGGCCCCAACTCGGGCCAGCCCGGCGAGGAACATGGTGGCGGGGATCGCCGTCGCCACCACCGCCATCGAGAGGGCAAGCGCCCAGCCGCCCGGGCTGAGCGGGCGCAGCTGGCCGCCGGCCGCGCCGGCCGCGGTCAGCACCACGGCCGCGGTGGTGGCGATCAGCGCGGTCGCCACCACCGACGACACGCCACGCAGCAGCGCGCGCCCGACGAGGATGTAGGTGGCGTAGATGGCCGCGGTGGCCAACCCGAAGAGCAGGCCGGCCGAGTCGATGGTGCCATGCGCGCTGAACGGGTTGACCACGATGAGCACGCCGGCGCCCGCCAGCACCAGGGCGCCCACGCGTACCCGGGTCAGTCGCTCGCCGAGGAAGGCGGCTGCGAGCAGCATCACGATCCCCGGGTAGAGGTACAGGAGGATGCTGGTCAGGGCGGCCGGCACCGTCTTGAGCGACGTGAAGTAGGTCGCTGCCTGGCCGACGTACAGGAGCCCCATGACCACCAGGGCGGTGCTGCGCCATCCCCAGCGCACCCGCTCGCGGCGAATCAGCACCAGCGCCCAGAGGATGACCGCCGCCCCGCCGAACCGCACGGCCAGCAGCTCGGTGAGCGGGATGCCCATGCGGTTGGCGTACTTGCCGTAGACGCCGAGGCTGCCGAAGAAGGCCGCCGACATCGCGGTCAGCACCACCCCGGTGCGATCGACGCGGGCGGTGGAGGCTCCCGGACTCACGCCACAACGCCCCGCGCGCCGATGGTCCCGGAGAGCACCTGTCGATGGTATTGATGCAGCCACGCCCCCGGCTTGTGGCGAGGGGGGCCAGGAGGGTGATCGCGGGGCCGTAACCGGCGTCGGGGAACTGTGTCAAACCGTCGTTGCTGTGCCACCTCCCGGTGACGCGGGCGTGATGACCACCGCCGGGGCCAAGTTACGATCGAGCACATGGCAAACCCTTCGCACGCCGTGATGTTGCGAGAGATCTCCGCAGCCGGCGACCGCGAGCGGACCGGAGCGCTCGACGTTGCCTGGAACGGGTCGGTGGCCAGCCTTTTCTTCAAGTTCGGGCTTGCTCGCCACGTCACCCTGGCCACGGCAGACGGGCGCTCCCTGGTGGGCGGCGAGGCGCTTTCCGCGCTTCTGGCCGAGCTTCCCGCCGAGATCGAGGCGGCGACGTGGCGTCGCGCCACGGTCAGAGACGAAACCGTCGACCTCACCGCTGACGAGCTCATCGCGCTTCTTGAGCCAGCGGCGTCCCCGCCAGCCGACGGCGCGCCACAGGCGGGCGCCTCCCCCGCGGTCGCCTCCCAACCGCGGGAGCCGGGTGCGGTTTCCGAGCCCCCGGACCCCGGCGTCATGACCTTCCCAACGCTGCCTCTCGGCGCCGTGCTCTGGTCGGACGCGATGGCCAACGTCGTCGACCTCGAGGTCATGGTGCCGTTCCTCCCCGATTGTCTCCTGGTGCTGACCCGCCCCGAGCCTCAAGCCGCCGCGCTCGTCGCCGGTGGCGCCATCACCGACGCGGTCTGGATGCCGGGGGAGCTGGGCCGGCTGGGAGACGACGCCGCTCGCGCGCTCATCAACGCGCGGGAGGGGACCCTGACCGCCTACCGCATCGACGATGCGGAGATGCTCGCCGTGCTGCGCACCCTCCTTGGTGAGCCCGGCCGGCTGGTCGCCCCCGCGCCAGAGGCAGCCGCTCCCACCTTCAACCTGACCTTCGCGTACGCCGCCACCCTCGGTCCGGACGCGGCGGCGCCGGCCGTCGAGCCGGCCACACCGCCGCGACCGCCGTTCGGACCGGCTGGCCGGTCTCGCCCGGCGCTGAGCGTCTCCGTTCGGGTTCTCGCCAGCCTGGGCGCGTATGCGTCGACCTGGCAGGCGCGCAGCACGCGCGAGCTTGACGACTTCGACCCCAACCTCCCAGCACTGCCACAACGCAGCAGGCTGTCCAGCCTGGTCGCGTGGCTGGCGGCGCTCGTCATCGGCGTGGCCGCGGCGGCCGCGCTGGCCAGCAGCCGAGGCGGCATCCATCTGCCCTTCGGGACGCTGACCGGCGCGCAGACGGCCTACGCGGCCGGCGGCCTGGCGTGCCTGTACCTCGTGCTGATCCTGCCCTTCAACCTCACGGCGGCGAGGGCGAACCTCCGGCGTCTTCGGTTGGTCGAGGAGCACGTCGGCATCCCTGGCGACCGGCGCGTGCGCAGCAGCGCGGCACTGCTCATGGTCATCCCTGTGCTCGGCAGGCTCGTGCTGCTCGAGATGGAACAGCGGAGGCTCAACGCCATCTGGACGGCGGTGGCCACCGCCGCCCACGCCACGGCAACGGATGCCACCGCTGAGCCGCCGCCGCCGCTCGCCGCCGCTGACCACGACCAGCTCGACGCCGAAGCAGACGCCCCGGTTGCAGCCGACCCCCCCGCCGCCGCCGAGACAGAGAGCGCCGAGTCAGCCCCCGTGCTGCTGGTGAACGAGGCAGCCGCGAAGCGGTCCGACGAGTTCGGCGCCATCATCGCGGAGCTGGACGTCGTGCCGGTCTGGCTGCGCCTGGCCCCGCCACAGCCGGAGGAAGGCGAGGACCTCATCGATGCTCCTGCCGCGGCCGTCGCCGCCGAGGAGGAAGGCGGCACGGACGACAGCGCGGAGCCGGCGGCGGAGGTTGAGGCGCCGGAGCCAACAGCTGTCGAGGATGCGGCGGATGAGAGCGTCGCGCCCACGCCCATGGAACAGGTCGAGGCACGCGAGACCAACGAGTTCGTCCCGCCCCGGCTCGACATCGACGTCGAGGCACTTCGCGACGGGCTGCGCGAGATTGCGGTGAGGTGGCTCGGAGCCGACGCCGCCGCGCCCGTCGTCAACGCCATCGCAGCGGCACGGCCTGGTGTGGACGATTTCGTGTACGCCATCGCGGCCATTCGCGCCATGGACATCTCCGGGCACGAGAACGCGATCGTCCGGGCGATGGCCCGGGAGATGCACTACTACGCCACCGAGGTCCTCTGCGCCGCCTGAGCGGTGCTCACGCCTCGCGCAGCCGCGGCAGAATCTCCTCTGAATAGAGGTGCAGGAACCGCGCCTGGTCGGGGCCCGGTGCGTGAAACACGAGGTGGGTGAACCCCAGGTCCATGTAGCTGCGGATGGCTGCCACGTGTTCATCGGGGTCGGATGAAACAATCCAGCGGCTGGCGGCGCGCTCGACCGACAGCGCATCGGCACGCCGCTCCATCTCCAGCGGATCGTCGAGTCCCGCCTTCTCCTCGGCGCTGAGCGCCAGGGCCGCCCAATGGCGGGTGTCGTCCCGCGCCCGTCGGGCATCGGGGTCGAACGACACCTTCATCTCGATCGTGAGATCGACGCCGGCGACATCACGTCCCGCGTTGTGCGCGCCCTCGCGCACGGCGGGCAGGAGCGTGTCGGTGTAGAGAGCCGGGTCCTTGCCGCTGGTGCAGATGAACCCCGCCCCGACGCGGCCCGCCAGTCGGGCGGCCGCGGGGCCGGCGGCAGCGACGTAGATGGGCACAGCCTGCTCGGGGCGGTCGTAGATCGTGGCCAGGTCGGTTTGATAGAACTGGCCATGGAAGGTCACGCGCTCCTCGGTCCAGAGGCGATGAATGAGTTCGAGCGCCTCCTTCAGTCGAGCGAAACGTTCCTTGGAGTGGGGCCAGGGTGTGCCCAGCGCGACCTCGTTGAGGGCTTCGCCGGTTCCAACGCCGAGCACGATCCGGCCAGGGTTGAGGCAGGCCAGCGTGGCAAAGGCCTGCGCGACGATGGCGGGGTGATAGCGAAAGGTCGGGGTCAGCACGCTGGTGCCGATGAGGACTCTGTCGGTGCGTTCGCCGAGCGCCCCCATCCACGACATCGCGAACGGCGCATGGCCGCCGCTGTGCCGCCATGGCTGCAGATGGTCGCTGATGAAGACGGAATCGAAGCCGAGCTTCTCGGCGAGGACGCTGTACTCGAGCAGTGTCCGCGGGTCGAACTGCTCCGCCGATGCCTTGTAGCCGAGGCGCACCTGGCTCACGCATCTCCCTGGCTCGGGGCGGGCTGGTCGTCAGGACGGGCCCACCCGCTAGGCTCCATGGCGGTGGGCTCCAAGGCGGCGACGCGCGATTCCCCGGCGAGCGGCGCCGATGTGGGCGCACCCCGTCGCGGGCGGCTTGATCGCGTGTCGTTGCTGCTCATCGCCGTCGGCGCGATGCTCTGGGCGTCGGACGTGTTCTTCCGAACCGGCCTGGTGCGCCGCGGGCTGAGCAGCAGCGAGATCGTCTTCGCTGAGGATCTCCTCATCACGCTCGCCTTTGTACCGTTTTCGATGCGCATCCGGCGTGATCTGCGGGGCCATTCCACGCGCACCAGCCTGGCGCTGCTGGTGATCGGGGTGGGACCGCAGGCGCTGGCCACCGTGCTGTTCACGCAGTCGGTGACCATCGCCCTGCAGGCCGGGGCGGTGAGCGAGACCTACCTGCTCCAGCAGGTGCAACCGCTGATCGCCGTGGCGCTGGCGTGGCTGGTTCTCAGGGAGAGGCGACGCGCGTACTTCTGGCCGCTGGGCGCGCTCGGGTTGTTGGCCGTCTACATGGTGGTGTTCGCCGACGCTCCCCTGCAGCCGCTGTCGGACCTCGAGCGCGGCCGGCTGCTGGCGGCGGTCTGCGCGCTGGGCGCCGCACTTCTGTGGGCCAGTGGAACGGTGCTGGGACGGTACGCGCTGCGCGACGTGTCCTTCGTGACCACCGCCGCCACGCGTTTCGCCATCGCCCTGCCGGTGCTGCTGGTGATCATGCTGGCGAGCAACGGCCCCTCGGCGTTTGGCAGCTACCGAGTCGCCGACCTTCCCAACTTCGTGGGGCTGGCGGTCGTTCCCGGCCTCGGCGCCATCCTCCTCTACTACCGCGCGCTGCGCAGCACGCCCGCGTCACTGGCCACCCTCGCCGAGACCGCGTACCCGCTGATGGTCACGCTCCTCCTGGCCCTCCCTGCGCCGTATGGGTTCCGCCAGCAGGTGTTTCCGCTGCAGATCCTGGGCACCGCGCTGTTCATCGCGGTGATCGTCGCGCTCAACGCCAGCAAGGAGCGGGTGGTGGTGCAGCCGCGACCGGAGCTGCTGGTGCACGCACGCGCCCCCGCGTTCAACCAGCCCGCCGGCTAGCCGCAGCACGCCGAGCACGAGCGGTGACAATCGAGATCATCCCCGTCCACATCGAGCAGGAGATCAGCCAGGGCGACGACCTCGCCGCGCTGATCAACGCACAGTCGGTGCCGCTCGCCGACGGCGACGTGGTGGTGATCACGCAGAAGGCAGTGAGCAAGGCCGAGGGTCAGGTCGTGGACCTGGCCGGCGTCGAGCCATCGGCGGAAGCGCTGGAGCTGGCCGGGTCTGACACCGACCCGCGCATCGTCGAGGTGATCCTGCGCGAGAGTCAGCGGGTGGTGCGCCACCGCGGGCCGCTGATCATCACCGAGACGCACCACGGGTTCATCTGTGCCAGCGCCGGCGTCGACCGGTCCAACGCACCTCGGCCCGACTCGGTGGTGCTGCTGCCGCGCCAACCAGACGCGTCCGCGCGAGCGCTGCGGGAACGCCTCGAGGAGCTGAGCGGCGCGAGCCTCGCGGTGATCATCGCCGACACCATGGGGCGGCCCCTGCGCGAGGGCATCGTCGGCACCGCCATCGGGGCCAGCGGCGTCGAACCGCTGCGTGACCTGGCGGGCCTGGTCGATCCCAACGGCTACAAACTCTCCACCACCATCGTCGCCGTCGCCGACGAGCTCGCCTCTGCTGCCGACCTGGTGCTCGGCAAGGTGGATCGCGTCCCCGCTGCGGTGATTCGAGGGTATGCGCTGAGCGGCGACGGCCCGGCGAGCCTGCTCATCAGGGAGCGCTCGCGGGATCTCTTCGCCTAGCTCGCCGGCGCGCCAGCGTGGCGGCGCGGAGGTCATCGATGGTGTCGACGTCAAGCGCGAGACCGGGAATGTCGAGGATCAGGGCCGCGAAGCCCCCCGCCTCGGCCTGTCGCGCGTGGGCAAGGGCGCTGGGCTGGCGTCCGAACATCGGGGTCAGCGCCAGAGCTGGACGCACCAGCAGTGCGTTGGTGCCGCCGTCGCGAGCGCGGGCGATGGCAACACCGCGGTCAGGTGCAGCCGCCACGAAACCACGTACGTCGGCGGCGCTCACCAGGGGTAGGTCGGCAGAGAGGAACAGCACGGCCGCGGGTAGGGGATGGACGGAGCGCAGGGCGCGAACCAACCCCTCGTTCCAGTCAAGTCCGGCGTCGGAGAGGACGCCGACGCCGAGCGCGGCCGCCAGCTCCGGCGCCGAGGGTTCGGACGTCGCCAGCGCCACCGGCCCGATCTCGGCGTCCCGCGCCGCCCGGACGGTGCGGCGCAGCATCTGCAGCATCAGGCGCCTGCGCGACGGCTCGGTCACGTCGGGGCTGAGACGCTGCTTGGAGCTCGCCAGCATCTTCAGTGGGATGAGAACCTGGATGCCCATGGCGCATTCTCGTCCTCGCAGTCCCCGTGGGTATGCTGGCGGCCGCCATGAGGAATGACATGACGCGCATCGGCCATTGGATCGACGGGCGCGCGGTTGCGGGGACCTCGGGCCGACACAGCCCGGTCTACAACCCGGCCAGTGGCGAGCACACGAAGGACGTCGACCTCGCCTCGAGCGCCGAGGTCGACGCGGCGATCGAGGCCGCCTCCGGCGCCTTCGTGACCTGGCGCACGACGTCGCTGTCGAACCGCATGCACATCCTCTTCCAATTCCGAGAGCTGCTCGACCGTCACCGCGAGGACATCGCCCGGCTGATCACCGATGAGCACGGCAAGGTGCGGTCCGACGCGCTCGGCGAGGTGGCACGCGGCATTGAGAACGTCGAGTTCGCGTGCGGCGTGCCGCACCTGCTCAAGGGCGGTTTCTCCGAGCAGGCGTCGACCGGGGTCGACGTGTATTCGATCCGGCAACCGCTGGGAGTCGTGGCCGGCGTCACGCCGTTCAACTTCCCGGCGATGGTGCCGATGTGGATGTTCGCCAACGCGGTGGCGTGTGGCAACTGCTTTGTGCTCAAGCCGAGTGAGAAGGACCCGTCGCCGTCGCTGCTCTTCGCGCAGCTGTGGCGCCAGGCGGGCCTGCCCGACGGCGTCTTCTCGGTGGTGCAGGGCGACCGTGAAGCGGTGACCAGGCTGCTCGAGCATCCCGACATCGCCGCCATCTCCTTCGTGGGTTCGACGCCGGTGGCACGGCACATCTACGAGACCGCAACCCACAACGGCAAACGCGTGCAGGCCCTGGGCGGCGCCAAGAACCACATGGTGGTGCTGCCCGATGCTGACATCGACGCTGCCGCGGACGCCGCCGTCTCGGCTGGGTACGGGTCGGCGGGCGAGCGCTGCATGGCAATCTCGGCGGTGGTGGCCGTTGGTGGGGTGGGGGACAGGTTGGTCGAGGCAATCTCTGAGCGCATCGCCACGGTGAAGGTTGGGCCAGGCGACCAACCCGAGTCCGAGATGGG
>DATBCJ010000150.1:0-2407 GCA_036270565.1 Candidatus Dormiibacterota bacterium
CGACTTCGCCCACGTGCCCGCCTCGATCGCGGTGCCGCTCCACGGCCCCTTCTCGCCCTGGGTGGGCTGGGTTGTCGACATCGACACGCCGGTCATCCTCGTCGCGGACTCCACCGACGACGCCATCGAGGCGACGCGCCAGCTCATCCGCATCGGTTTCACGCGCGTGGGTCGCTGGCTGGACTTCAGCGACTGGGTGGCCGACGGGCGGAGCGCGGACTGTGTGACCCGACGCAGCATGGCCGATCTCGCAGAGAGCATGGTTGCCGGCACGAACCTCACCGTCGTTGACGTTCGCCAGGAACACGAGTGGGCTTCCGGGCACCTTCCAGGTGCCGTCCACGCCCTCCCCGACGCCATGCCTGCACTTGCCACAACGCTCGATCGCGCCGCGCCGGTCGCGGTGTACTGCGCCTCAGGCCACCGATCCGTTGTGGCCGCATCGCTGCTCCTGCGCGCCGGCGTGACCAGCGTCTGGCACATCGGCGACGGCATCGACGCCTGGGAGGCGTCCGGCAACCCGCTGGTCGCACCCGCGGATTGACCCGTGAGGGGCGCATTCCAGGCATGAGCGCGCGAGACGACGCCGGCCGCGTCGTCATCGTCGGCACCGGCCTGGCCGGAGCGAATGTCGCGGTGACCCTGCGCGCCGAGGGCCACCGCGGTCGCATCGTGCTGCTCGGGAATGAGGCCACCCCGCCGTTCGGCAGGCCGCCGTTGTCCAAGACCTACCTGCGGGGCGAGGAACCCGTCAGCAGCTGGTACGTGAAACCGGAGGAGTGGTACGGCGCCAACGACGTCGAGCTGCGCCATGACGCCGCGGTCGCATACATCGATACCGCGGCACGCAAGGTTCTTCTCGCCGACGGCGAGACGGTCGACTACGACAGCCTGGTCCTGAGCACCGGCGGGCATCCCCGCCGCCCTGCCATCGCCGGCCTTGACCTTCCCGGCGTACACCTTCTGCGCACCGTGGCCGACTGCGATGCGATCAAGGCGGCCGCGCGCCCCGGCGCCCGGGCGGTCGTCGTGGGGATGGGGTTCATCGGGTCTGAGGTTGCAGCGTCACTCCGTCAGCTGGGCGTCGGGGTCACCGCGGTTTTCGGCGGAGGCACACCGCTGGAAGCGGTGCTCGGGCCCGAGGTGGGGACGGCAATGGCGCGGCTCCATCGCCAACGTGGCGTGGAGCTGCTCGCCGACGATCGAGCGCTTCGATTTGAAGGATCTCACCGCATCGAGCGGGCCGTCACCGACAACGGCGCCAGCGTGGAGTGCGACTTCGCGGTGGTCGGGGCGGGCATCGACCCAAACCTGGCGCCGCTTGCCGGGACCGGCGTCTCTCTCGACAATGGCGTTCTCGTCGATGCTCGGTGCCGCACCACCGTCGACGGCATCTACGCCGCCGGCGATGTCGCCAACCACGCCCATCCCCTCTTCGGCCGGGTTCGCGTCGAGCACTACAACAACGCCGAGAAGATGGGCCAGGCGGTGGCGCGATCGGTTCTCGGAAGCGAGGCGCCGTACGACTACGTGCACAGCTTCTGGTCTGATCAGTACGACCATAAACTTGAATACGTGGGGCACGCTGCTCGCTGGGACCAGTTCGTCGTCCGCGGCAGCATGGAGGACCAGAAGTTCATCGGCTTCTACCTTCGCGACGGGGTCGTGAGAGCGGCCGTGGGCCTGGACCGAGGCGGAGACCCCGAGCTGGAGGAGCACAGCGAGCTGCGGGCGTGTCAGGAGCTGGTCGCACGGCAAGCAGCCATATCGCCAGCCGTGCTTGCTGACGAGCGCGCCGACCTGCGCGAGCTGCTCCTCAGTCTCAATCGATGACCGACCTGCGCGTGGCGCTGATTGGCTACGGCCTGGCTGGGCGCGTCTTCCACGGGCCTCTGCTCCGCGCCACCGCCGGCTTGGTGGTCACCGCAGTCGTCGTCCGGAATCCCGGTCGGCGTGAGCAGGCGGCGGCGGACTTCCCACAGGCGCGACTCCTCATCAGCCCCGACGAGCTGTGGGCAGACGCTGACGACCTCGACCTGGTGGTGATCGCCTCGCCACCCGGTTCCCACGTTCGCATCGCCGACGCGGCGATTGACGCCGGCCTTGCGCTGGTGGTCGAGAAGCCGCTCGCCACCACCGCCCACGACGCGCGCAGGCTGATCGAGCGTGCGGAGGCTCGCGGGGTCCTGCTGGTTCCGTTTCACAACCGCCGCTGGGACAGCGACCAGCTCACGCTGCGCCACCTGATTGCCGGCGGGCAGTTGGGCGACGTCTACCGGTACGAGTCGCGCTTCGAGCGCTGGCGGCCCGACGCGGACCCGAGCGCGTGGCGCGAGAGGCTGCCCGCTCGTGACGGAGGTGGGGTGCTCCTCGATCTCGGGGTCCACCTCGTCGACCAGGCGCTGTC
>DATBCJ010000151.1:0-2638 GCA_036270565.1 Candidatus Dormiibacterota bacterium
TGGCGAGCGCGCTCATGGTCACGCTCTCATTGCGCGGGTTGCCGACCACCACCCGGTTGAGCCGGCCACGCAGCGCGTCGACAACCGCGTCGACCTGGGCCCGGGGCACCAGCGCGCGTCGAATCGCGGTGCACTTCTGACCCGCCTTCACGGTCATCTCCCGGGTCACCTCCTTGACGAATAGGTCGAACTCGGCGGTACCCGGCTCCGCCTCGAGGCCGAGGATGGAACAGTTGAGCGAGTCGGCCTCCGCGTTGAAGCGGACGGAGCGAACGGCCACCGCGTCCTGCCGGCGTAGCCACGCGGCGGTGCCGGCGCTGCCGGTGAAGCCGATCAGGTCCTGGCCGCCGAGGTGATCAAGCAGGTCGCCGGTGCTGCCGCACACCAGCTGCACCGCGCCCTCGGGGAGCGCCTGCGACGCCAGGATGTCGGCGAAGACAGCGGCCGCCAGGTACGACGTCTGGGTGGCGGGCTTGACGATGCTCGGCACCCCGGCGAGCACCGCGGGCGCCAGCTTCTCGAGCATGCCCCAGACGGGGAAGTTGAAGGCGTTGATCTGCAGCGCCACCCCGCGCATCGACGTGAAGACGTGCCGCCCGACGAAACCACCGTCCTTGCCGAGGGCCTCGAGCTCGCCATCGACGATCACCCTGGCGTCGGGCAGCTCCCTGCGACCCTTGCTGCTGTACACGAAGGTGGTGCCGATGCCGCCGTCGATGTCGACGGCCGAGTCGCGTCGCGTCGCCCCGGTGGCGGTGGACAGCTCGTAATAGCTCTCCTTGCGTGCATCCAGGTACGCCGCCATCGCCTTGAGCGCGGCGGCGCGCTCGTGGAAGCTGAGCCGTCGCAGCGCGGGACCGCCGACGGTGCGGGCATGGTGGGCGGCCGAGGCCATGTCGAGCCCGCTGCTCGACACCACGGCCACCGGGTCGCCCGTTGCCGCGTCCGCGACCACGGTCCCATCGTCGGCGGCGGTGAACCAGTTCCCGGCCACGTAGCTGGCCAGCCGGTTGAGCGTCGTTGTCTGTTGCATGTGCCCTCCGCCGCGCTCACAGGCGCCGGCGATTCGACGCTAGCAGACGGCACGACGGCGGCGCGGCCACCCAGACAGCCACCCGCGACGGTACCGTGGCGGCCATGGCCCGACCATCGCGCGCCGAACGCGAGCCCTACGACCGCGAGCAGATCAGCGCCGCTGCCGTCCGCGTCTTCAAGGAGCGCGGCTACGACGGCACCTCGATGCTCGACATCGCCCGCGCCCTGGGCATCCACAAGAGCAGCCTGTACCACCACATCGAGGGCAAGGAGCAGCTTCTCGACACCGCGGTGCGCCACGCGCTGGGCCTCCTCAGTGGCGTGCTCGACGAACCGCAGGCTCGCCAGGGACGCGCGGTCGATCGGCTTGAGCACGTGCTGCGGCGCACCGGCGAGATCATCGTCGCGGAGCTCGACGAGGTCACGGTCCTGCTGCGCGTGCGGGGCAACACCGCCACGGAGCGATGGGCGATCCGGCGCCGCCGCGAGATCGACCGACGCGTGCAGTCGATCGTGTCCGAGGCCATCGCAGAGGGAGACCTCCGCTCCGACATCGATCCCGCGCTGGCGACACGCCTGCTCTTCGGCATGGCCAACTCGGTGACCGAGTGGCTGCAGCCCGGGGGCAGGCTGGGCTCGCGCGCGATCGGTGACGCCGTGGTGCACATCTGCCTCGACGGCCTGCGATCCTGAGCCCTACACTGCGATGGCATGCCAACCGGTCGGTTGGTTTCGGCGGCGCTGATCGGAGGACTCGATGGACCGATTCCTGCTCTACCGCACATTCGACGAGCTCACCGTGGGCGACCAGCAGCGCACACGCGGCCGCACCATCACCGAGACAGACGTCGTCAACTGGTGTGCGCTGACCGGCGACTGGTTCTATCCCCACACCGACAAGGTGGCAGCGGAGCGGTCGATGTTCGGCCGGCGGGTGGCGCCCGGGATCATGGTGTTCGCGCTGGCCACCGGGCTCGGAGTACCTGCTGACGCGACCACGATCCTTGCCAACTACGGCACCGACCGGCTGCGCTACACCAAGCCGACCTGGCTGGGCGACACCGTCTACCTCGACATCGAGGTCCTCGAGAAGAGCGACCGCGACTCCAAGACCGGGCTGGTCACCTACCGCTGGGACGTGCTCAACCAGGACGCCGAGACAGTGTGCGTGTCCCAGCTCAAGATCCTCACCGCCAAGGAGCGCGCCGCGTATGCCGGCATCTGACTCGCCGCAGGCGGTCGATCGCTACGCGGCCTTCACGAGCCTGCGCTTCGAGCATCCCGACGAGCACATCCTGAGCGTGGTGATGGACGCCGGCGACGCCGTCAACGCCGTCGGTGCCGAGCTGCACCGTGAGCTCGCCGAGGTCTGGACGGTCATCGATCGCGATCCCGAGGTGCGCGTCGCCATCGTCCGCAGCGCGGGCCCCTCGTTCTCGGCCGGAGGCAGCTTCGACCTGGTGACCTCGATGGCCGATGACTTCGCGGCGCGGACGCGCGTGCTCCGCGAGGCGCGCGATCTTGTCTACAACGTCATCAACTGCAGCAAGCCGATCGTCTCAGCGATGCGCGGTCCCGCCGTCGGCGCCGGGCTCGTCGTCGG
>DATBCJ010000152.1:0-5504 GCA_036270565.1 Candidatus Dormiibacterota bacterium
ACCGAACATCGGTTCACCCCTCCGGACGGGCGGCTGGTAGACTGTCGAAAACCTCTAGGGAGGCTCCCCATGGCCAAGTTCGTGTTCGTCACCGGGGGAGTGGTCTCCTCTCTGGGCAAGGGAATCACCGCCGCCTCGATCGGCACGATCCTCAAGGCGCGTGGGCTGCATGTCGGCATGCAGAAGCTCGATCCCTACCTCAACGTCGACCCCGGCACGATGTCGCCCTACCAGCACGGCGAGGTGTTCGTCACCGACGACGGCGCTGAGACGGACCTCGACCTCGGCCACTACGAACGCTTCGTCGACGTCGCCCTCAGCAAGGCCAGCAACGTCACCACCGGCAAGATCTACTCGAGCGTGATCGCCAAGGAGCGCCGCGGCGACTACCTCGGCGGCACCGTGCAGGTGATCCCACACATCACCAACGAGATCAAGCAGCGCATCCTGCGCGTCGCCGAGAACGAGCTCCCCGAACCGGACGTGGTCATCGTCGAGGTCGGGGGCACGGTGGGCGACATCGAGTCACTGCCCTTCCTCGAGGCCATCCGTCAGCTCAAGAACGACGTGGGGCGCAGCAACGTCTGCTACGTGCACCTCACCCTGGTCCCGTACGTCGCCGCCAGCGAGGAGTTCAAGAGCAAGCCCACCCAGCACAGCGTCAACACGCTGCGCAGCATCGGCATCCAGCCGGACGTCATCGTCGCCCGCAGCGAGCAGCCGATCAGCGAGAGCCTCAAGGAGAAGATCGCGCTCTTCGGCGACGTCGAGCGCCGCGCCGTGATCAACGTCCCCGACGTGCGATCCATCTACGAGGTGCCGCTGTTCCTCGAAGACACCGGGCTTGGCGATTACATCGTTCAGATGCTGGGCATCGAGGCCTCGCCCCCCGACCTCGACGGCTGGCGCGACCTGGTGACGCGCATCGGCGCCACCAAGCCACCGGTGCGCATCGCGGTGGTGGGCAAGTACGTGGAGATGCCCGACGCCTACATCAGCGTCACCGAGTCGCTGCGGCACGCGGCCGTCAACTGCGGGGTCGAGCTGACCATCCAGTGGGTCAACTCCGAGGAGCTTGACGCCGACGCGTCCGTGCTCGAGGGGGCGGACGGCATCATCGTCCCCGGCGGATTCGGCCACCGCGGCATCGAGGGCAAGGTGCTGGCGTCGCGTTTCGCCCGCCTCAACCGGGTCCCCTACCTGGGGCTGTGCCTGGGCATGCAGTGCGCGGTCGTCGACCTCGCCCGCGACGTTCTGGACGCTCCTGACGCGAACTCGACTGAGTTCAACGCCTTCACGTCGGCGCCAGTCATCGACCTGCTGCCCGAGCAGCGCGACATCGAGAACAAGGGCGGCACCATGCGCCTGGGCGTGTACCCCTGCAAGCTGGTGCCGGGAACCCGCGCCGCCAACGCGTACGGCGAAGCGCTCATCTACGAGCGCCACCGCCACCGCTTCGAGTTCAACAACCACTATCGCGACCGGCTGGCGGCGGCGTGGCTGGTGTTCAGCGGCACCTCGCCCAACGGCAGGCTGGTCGAGATCGTGGAGCTGCGCGACCATCCCTTCTTCGTGGGCTCGCAGTTCCACCCCGAATTTCGCTCCCGTCCCAACCGGCCGCATCCGCTCTTCCGCGACTTCATGCGCGCCGCGGCTGCGGGAGCCGGCGCCGCCCGCGAGGATGACGTCGACGCGCTGGTGCGCGTCATCGGCACCGCCGAGGAGCACGCGATCCCGGGCTGAGCCCTGCGCGGCCGCCCATAATCGGGGCGATGGCCGAGACCGCCGTACCCGACCTGGCGGCGGCTCCCGCCAAGGTCGGCCGCGACCGTCACCGCGGCCTCGAGTTGCTCCGCGCCACCGAGGCTGCCGCGCTCTCGGTGGGCCGCTGGCTTGGCCGCGGTGACAAGTCGGGAACCCGGGACGCGGGCCAGCGGGTGATGGAGGAGGCCCTGGTCGCCATGCCGTTCGACGGACGGGTGGTGATCGGTCCCGAGGGTGGCAACAGCAACCTGGCCCCGGGCCGGCGCATCGGCGTCGGTCGCGACCACGTCGACCTCGCGATCATTCCCGTCGACGGCGTCAGCCTGGTCTCGCGCGGGCTCAGCCAGGCGCTCAGCGTCGCCGCGGCGGCCGAGCCGGGGGGCATCCTCTCACCGCCGCCGGTGGCCTACATGCACAAGATCGCCGTCGGTCCCACCGCCAAGGGGGCCGTCGACATCGCGGACACGCCGGAGAACAACCTGCGTCGCATCGCATTCGCCATGGACGTGCAGGTGCAGGACCTCACCGTGATCATGCTCGACCGCCCTCGCCACCAGGCGCTGCTCGAACGCGTGCGCTCCCTCGGCGCCCGCGTCGCCCTGATCTCCGACGGCGACGTGGGGGCGGCGATGATGGCCGCTTGGCCGGGCAGCGGCATCGACGTGATGGTCGGGTCGGGGGGCACCCAGGAGGCCATCGTCGCCGCCTGTGCGATGCGCTGCCTCGGCGGCGAGCTGCACTGCCGCCCATGGGTGCGCCACGAGGACGAGGCCGTGGCGATGCGCGCCGCAGGGTTCGACCCCGACGAGGCGATCAGCATGGAGCGCCTGGTGCCCGGCCGCCACGTCAGCATCGCGGTGACCGGCATCTCCGGTGGGGGCATCCTGCGCGGCGTGCAGTACCACAACTGGTGGGCCGAGACCCACAGCCTGGTGATGCGCGCGCAGAGCGGCACGGTGCGCGAGATCCTGACCAAGCACCATGTGGCACTGCCGCCAGAGGGGGCGCGGCGGGTGCGGTAGCCCGAGGAGCCAGTGAAGCCGGGCGGGGAGGGGTTGCGGGGATCGCGCCGCGAACAGGCTTCGCAGCCGTTGGCGTCGCTGCGAACTCCCCACCGGGGAGTTCTTCGCTCCTTCGGCTGCTGCAGAACTTGCGCGACCCCCACAACCCTCCCCCCCTCTCGTGGGTTCTTCCAGGACGATCACCCTGGCGTGCGCCTCGTTGTCGACGTCGAAACGCCTCTGCTCTTCGACCGAATGGGAGCCAATGACCGGCTTACGCGTAGCCTTCAGGAGCCGGTCCAAGCACCTTCATGGAGTATTTGGTCGCTATGGCAGCGAGGGTTGTCGGGTCGACGGGGCCCTTCTGACTGGCCTCGCTAAACTCGTCGAAATAGCCCACCATCGCCGCGGGTGAGTAGAGGTTGAGCTTCCGGCTCGCCATGTTGCCAACCCTGAACCCATGAGCGATGCCGGCCGGAATGAAGATGAACGACCCAGCTGGGCATGAGAATTCGCGTCCATCCAAGAAGATGACGTACTCGCCCTCGAGTACGTAGAAGGCCTCGGCCGCGTCCTGGTGGACGTGCAGTGGCGGCCCGAAACCTGCCGGCTCGGCGGCTTCGAGGAGGGAGAATGCGCCATCGGTTTGTTCTCGGGTCGCCTTGACCGACATGCAAAAGTGGCCGAGATCGATCGATCTGCCTTCCCCAGGCCGAAGAACAAACCCGCTGCCCGCCGCGCCATCCATTGCACACTCGCTCCTCAGTCAGACCCAGGTCCAGTCGCCTTGGAGTGACAACAGTACCGTCGAAACGGAGCGTCGGTACGACCGGAGAGGCGCCAAGGGTGCTCAGCGCAGGCTGGCCTGGCTACCGCTGCCTGCGCATCGGTCCCTCGGAAGCGGGCCGCACTGCCACTCAGTACGATTTCAGTGATGAGTCAGCTCTCGAGCCGAGCATTCACGGCCCAGGTGGATGTCGACTCGCGCGGCAGGATGATCATCGTTCTTCCCTTTGATCCATCCGAGGTTTGGGGTGTCAAGGCGCGACATCACGTCACCGGAACCGTTGCGGAGCACCGCGTGCGCGGTCCGTTGACTTGCGACGGGACCCGCGCTCGATTTGTATTGAGTCGAGCCTGGCGACTGGATGAGAGTCTCGCCGAAGGGGATGTAGTACGAGTGGTTCTCGCACCCGAGGGGCCGCAGCTCGCAACGCTCGCACCGGACGTCGCTGCCGCGCTGGCTGGCAACCCGGCGGCCGCGGCGTTCTTCGCTTCCCTGGCCACCTTTTACCGGAGGGGTTACCTGCGGTGGGTCGACGCGACAAAGCGGCGGCCGGAAGTTCGCGCAGCGCGCATCACCGAGATGGTGGAGTTGCTCGCAGCGGGGCGCAAGCAAAGGCCGGCTGCAGAGAGCCGTTAGCGCACGGGCTGCTCTGCTTCGTAGAACTCTCGGCCGACACCCTTGCGCTGCCTCGGCTTGCTGTGTAATCATGTAATCCATGAGACATCAGCATGAGGCGCAGGCCTCCTTTACCGACGACGAATTGGCTGGGTGGTTTGCGGGGCGGATTCCGGATGACCTGTTCTCCGGCGCCCCCACCATCACCGGGGACCGCGATGAGATTCTCATCGTGGGAACGATCAACGAGCCGGAACTGTCGGCGGACGCCAGCGAGGCGGCTCGCAACGCGGCGCGGTCGGCTCGGATCGGGCGATTTCGCGATGAGACGCGGGAGCGCCGCATCGGGGTGGCGTCCGAGGCGGAGCGGCTGTTCGGGCGCAAGGTGTCCTGGGGGGCTCGCTGCGGCGGGGTCGAGGAGCACTTCACCACGCTGGGCGTGCCGGTCATGACCCGGCTGCGCCTTGGCGACAGGGCCGTCCTCGACACGCTCATCGACGCCGGCGTGGCCCGCAGCCGGAGCGAGGCGCTGGCATGGTGCGTCCGGTTGGTCGGCAAGCACCAGGACGAGTGGATCAAGAGCCTTCGCGAGGCCCTCTCGGCTGTCGAGAAGGTCCGTGGCGAGGGGCCGTCGCCCGCCTGAGATGGTCGACGACGCGCGTCCGGACACAGCCGCCGGCGAGGATCCGCTGGACGCCTACTCGCGGGTGGTCAGCGGCGTCGCGGCGGCGCTCGCTCCCTCGGTGTTGAGCCTGCTTGTGGAGAGGCGGAGCCGGGGCGGCCGCACCCCGGCGGGCAGCGGCTCGGCCTGGGTCCTGACCGCTGACGGGTACCTGGTCACGTCAGCCCACGTGGTCCACGGCGCCGCCGGCGGCACCGCCCAGGTCCCCGACGGACGCCAGCTGCCCTTCGAGGTGGTGGGGGAGGACGTGCTCTCCGACCTGGCGGTGGTGCGCGCCGGCAGCGGCGACCTGGTCGCGGCCACCGTCGGCGACGCCGACCGGCTCCGGGTCGGCGAGCTGGTCGTCGCCATCGGCAACCCGCACGGCCTGGCCGGGTCGGTCACCGCCGGCGTGGTCAGCGCGCTCGGCCGCTCGCTGCCGACGCGGGCCGGTGACCACATGAGCGTCGTCGAGAACGTGATCCAGACCGACGCCGCGCTCAACCCGGGGAACTCGGGTGGCGCGCTGGCCGACAGCCGCGGTCGCGTGGTCGGGGTCAACACCGCCCTGGCGGGCTACGGCCTCGGCCTGGCGGTCCCCGTCAACGCCACCACCCTGGGCATGATCGGCTCCCTGATCCGCCACGGGCGCGTGCGCCGCGCCTTCCTCGGGGTG
>DATBCJ010000153.1:0-3330 GCA_036270565.1 Candidatus Dormiibacterota bacterium
ACCTGCTTCATGGGCTGCTGGCCGACCAGGATCTGCGGCTTGCCCTCGGCGGCCACGGCGTTGACCGAGACGGCGGTGATCCCGTAGCCGTGCGTGTAGTTGAGCGCGGTGTTGACGAACGAGGGGTTGGGGATGTCTCCCTCCGCGATCTCGCGGGGGCCGAGCATGACCTCGGTCTGCCCGCTGCCGCCCGACGAGGGGTAGCGATCGACCGTGATGGTGGGGTACGTCTGGTAGCTGCGACTGCGGTCGATCTGGTTGAAGGTGTCGGGCAGCTGGCTGACATCCTGGATGCGCACGTTGCGCAGGGTGCCCGGGTCGGCGGCGAGGTCGGCGAGGGTGGGCGCCGACACCGTCCCGAAGTTGCGCACCTCCACGTCGGATGGCATCAGCGCCCATGCATATTTGCTGGTGGCCAGGTAGTCGGTGATGGACGGCGTCTGCGCCGTCTGCGCATTGGGGTTGACCGACGCGCCCTGGTAGATGAGCGCCGGCACCCCCTGCACCACCCCGGCAAGGATCAGCCACCCCACCAGCGTGCCGGCAAAGATGGCCGCGCTCGACGTCGTCTTGGCGGAGCGTCGCACCAGGACGAGGGCGAGCGTGACGCCCGCGAGGACGAGCGCCACCCACTGCAGAACGCCGAGAACGGGGCGCGTGACGTTGCGCTGGGTGGCGTCGAGCCCGACGAAGTTGTCGTGTTGCGAGGTGGCCAGGTGATAGACGCCGAAGTGCGCGCCCAGGGCGGCGAGCACGAAGATCCCGGCGAGGCAGAAGCCGGCGTGGGTGACCGCCGAGCTGAACCCCTGCTCGAAGCTGCGCCCCTCGGGCGGCTTGACCGGAAGGGTGACCTCAGTGGGCGTGTTCGCCAGCGAGAACGACGCGGCGGCAAGACCGATCGCGCCCAGCAGCCCGACGATCGCCACCGCCCAGAGAAGGGCCTGGATGTCGTCGAGCACGGGAAGGGTGAAGATGAAGAACGAGTAGTCCTGGTGGAAGGCGGGGTCGGTGGCCCCGAATGACTGCCCGTGCAGCCACAGCAAAACGTCCTGCCACTGACCTGCAAGGAAGGCGCCCCCGGCGATGCCGGCGATCACCGCCACGCCGACGCCGACCCACAACGCCACCCGACCGCCGTACCTGTCGAGGTTGCGGGCGGCTCGAGTCCAGCCGACGACGCTCGCGGCGACGCCGCCGCCGGTGATCAGCGCACCCACCAGGAAGAGGATCAGCTGGGCGATGAACGGCGTCCAGAAGACGTTGGTGTGGTTGAGGCTGGCGTAGTAGAGGTAGCTCGCCCGCAGGCCCAGCAGCCAGCGACCGATGATGACCACAGCGATGATCGCGACGATGACGATGCCCGCGATCCGCCGGCCGCGGCGGCCCGGTGGAGGCCCGCCTCCAGTCCGGACCACGCGCGGACCACGTCGCCGCCGGAGGATCTCCTCCGGGTCGAAGCCGAATGCGCTCACCGGCGATTCAACAGCAGCCGTACGTCGAACGGGTCGCGGCGACGACGCACCCGGCGGGTCACCTCCGGGCGAACCTGGATCATGTAGGGCTCCTGCTGGCGGAGCACCTCTTCAATTGCGTCGGCGATGACCATGCCTTCGCGGATCAGGGGGACGCGCTCGCTGAGGGCGTCGGCCATGCCGGCGGTGACCACGGTCAGGTCGAGCTCGTGCGCCTGTTCGAGGATGGTGAGGCAGTCGTCGAGGCGGCGCAGTCGCACGCGCCGCTCCTCACCCCCGCTGTCCAACTGGACCATCGCAGGGACACGGTACTTCATGTCCGGCCTTTGGGGGGTGGTCGCATCACACCGCGGCTGCGGCTTTCTTGCGCCGCCCGTTGGCCGACGGCCGCGGGCGCGGGCTCAGCGCGGCGGCAGATGCGATCGGCTCGGGGCGGCGCAGCAATGGGCGCAGGTACTCGCCGGTGGCGCTGCGCGCTTCTGCGGCGATCTCCTCGGGCGTGCCCAGCGCCAGCACCTCACCGCCGGCGTCACCGCCATCGGGCCCGAGGTCGATGACGTGGTCGGCTGTCTTGATGACGTCGAGGTTGTGCTCGATGACGATCACCGTGTTACCCGCGTCGACGAGGCGGTGGAGCACCACAAGAAGCTTCTCGACGTCGGCGAAGTGCAGGCCGGTGGTGGGCTCGTCGAGGATGTACACGGTGCTGCCGGTGCCGCGGCGGCTCAGCTCGGTGCTGAGCTTGACGCGCTGTGCCTCTCCCCCGCTGAGCTGGGTCGCCGGCTGGCCGAGCCGGATGTAGCCGAGCCCGACGTCCTGCAGGGTTCGCAGCTTGCGCAGGATCCTCGGCTGGTTCTCGAACAGACCCGCCGCCTCGTCGACCGTCATGGCCAGCACGTCGGCGATGCTCCTTCCTCGAAACAACACCTGCAGCGCCTCGCGGTTGTAGCGCCTGCCCTTGCACACCTCGCAGGTGACGTAGATGTCGGGCAGGAAGTGCATCTCGATCTTGATCATCCCGTCGCCCGCGCACGCCTCACAGCGTCCGCCCGCAACGTTGAACGAGAAGCGTCCCGGCTTGTAGCCGCGCACCCGCGCTTCGGGCAGCTTGGCAAAGAGATCGCGGATGTCGGTGAAGACGCCGACGTACGTGGCCGGGTTGCTGCGCGGAGTTCGCCCGATCGGTGACTGATCGACGTCGATGACCTTGTCGACGTACTTCAGCCCGTCTACCCCGGCGTGGCTTCCGGGCCGCTGCTTGGCCCTGTAGAGGAACTGGGCCAGCCGCCTGTAGAGGATGTCGTTGACCAGCGTGCTCTTGCCGCTGCCGCTGACCCCGGTGACGCAGACGAACGTGCCAATCGGGAAGGTCACATCGACGGACTTGAGGTTGTTCTCGCGGGCGCCGCGCACCACCAGCTCCCTGCCGTTGCCGCGGCGCCGGATCAGGGGCAGTGGAACCGAGCGCTGGCCGTTGAGGAACTGCGCGGTGACGCTCTCCGGGACGGCGAGGATCTCGTCGATGGTCCCGGCGGCGACAACGTAGCCACCGTGCTCGCCGGCGCCCGGGCCGACGTCGACGACGTAGTCGGCGGCGCGGATGGTGTCCTCGTCGTGCTCGATGACGATGACCGTGTTGCCGATGTCACGGAGACTCTCGAGGGTGCGGATCAGCTTGTGGTTGTCGCGCTGGTGCAGGCCGATCGACGGCTCGTCGAGGATGTAGAGCACGCCCATCAGCCGGCTGCCGATCTGGGTGGCGAGGCGGATGCGCTGCGCCTCGCCGCCGCTCAGCGTGGCCGCGCCGCGGTCGAGCGTGAGGTAGTCGAGCCCGACATCGTGGAGGAAGCCGAGCCGC
>DATBCJ010000154.1:0-8646 GCA_036270565.1 Candidatus Dormiibacterota bacterium
CGCGGTGGTGTCCGTCGAGGCGGCGCGGGTCACGGGGATTCCCAACAGGTCGGCCTGGAACTGGCAGAGGCCGTCCATCACGCTGGCCCCGCCGTCGACCCTGAGCTCGGCCAGGGCCACGCCCCCGGCCGCCTCCATCGCCTCGACCACGTCGCGGGTGCGGTACGCCATCGATTCCACCACCGCTCGCACCACGTGGGCACGCGTCACCCCGGCGTGCAGGCCGAGCAGGGCACCGCGCGCGGCGGGGTCCCAGAACGGCGCACCCAGCCCCGCCAGAGCGGGGACGAAGATGCAGCCGTTGCTGTCCGCAACCGAGTCGAAGAGCAAGCCCGCCTCGTCGGCGGTGGCAAGGAGGCCGAGCCCGTCGCGCAGCCACTGGATCGCCGCGCCGGTGACGAAGATGCTCCCCTCCAGCGCGAAGGTGTCGACGTCGCCCAGCCGCCAGGCGACGGTGGTGAGCAGCCCGTGCACGGGCGCGGGCGCGGTGGGGCCTGCGTTCACCAGAACGAACGACCCCGTCCCGTAGGTGTTCTTGCTCATGCCCGGCCGCACGCACGCCTGGCCGAACAGCGCCGCCTGCTGGTCCCCGGCGATGCCGCTGATGGGCAGGCGGAGCCCGAGAAACCGCGAGGGGTCGGTGAAGCCGACTCGTCCTGCGCTGGGACGGATCTGTGCCAGCATCGCCGCGGGTACGGAAAAGGTCGCGCACAGCTCATCCGCAAAGGCGCCGGTCGCCAGGTCGTAGAGGAGCGTGCGGCTGGCGTTGCTGGGGTCGGTGACCAGCACGTCGCCACCGGTCATCCTCGCGATCAGCCAGGTGTCGACGGTCCCGCCGCACAGCTCGCCGCGCTCCGCCCGCCCCCGCAACTCCGTGCGTTCACCGAGAAGCCACTCGAGCTTGGTGGCGGTGAAGTAGGGGTCGAGCAGGAGGCCGGTGCGGGCGCGAATGTCCGCCTCCTCACCGCGCTGGCGGTGCGACTCGCAGAGTGCGGCGCTGCGACGGCATTGCCAGACGATCGCGGGCGCCACGGCGGCCCCGCTGACGCGGTCGAAGACGACGGCGGTCTCGCGCTGGTTGGTGATCCCCACCGCCACAGGGCCGGGCTCACCGGCGGACGCCATGGCGGCGCCCGCAGCCACCAGGACGGAGCGCCAGAGGTCGTCGGCGTCCTGCTCGACCCAGCCATCGCGGGGGTAGCGCACCGCCACCTCCGCGTAGCCGCGGCCGGCGATCGTGCCGTCGATGCCGACCACCAGGCAGGTCGTGCCCGAGGTTCCCTGGTCGATGGCGAGGATCCGAGGGACGCTCATTCGACGGGGCTGCTCGTCGCCGGCTCAGACCGGGACGGCGAGCATCCGGTCGATGGCGAGGCGGGCGCGGGCGGCGACGTCGGGCGCGACCCTGACCTGAGGTGAAAGCGTCTCCAGCGACGCGACCACCTTGGGCAGCGTGATCATCTTCATGTATTGGCAGACCGCGCCGCGAGACGCCGGGAGGAACCGCTTACCGGGGGCGAACCTCTCCATGCGGTGAAGGATGCCCACCTCGGTGGCGACGATGAAGGTGGACGCGGGCGACTCGACGGCGCGCCGCACCATGCCCTCGGTGGAGGTCACGACCGTGGTCACACCGGGAAGGTCGCCCGACGAGGAGCGATACAGGGACGACGTGGTGCAGCCGCACTCGGGGTGGATGAGCAGCTCGGCGTCGGGGTGCTCGCGACGCACCCTGTCCAGCCCGGCGGGATCGATGCCCGCGTGCACGTGGCATTCACCCATCCAGATGTGCATCCTGCGGCCGGTGATCCGCTCCACGTGGGCGCCGAGGAACATGTCGGGGCAGAAGAGGATCTCGCGGTCCTCGGGGATGCTGTTGACGATCGCGGCGGCGTTCGAGGAGGTGCAGCAGTAGTCGGATTCCGCCTTCACCTCGGCGGTGGTGTTGACGTACGACACCACCACGGCGCCGGGGTGCTCTGCCTTCCAGGCGCGCAGCTGGCCGGCGGTGATGGTGTCGGAGAGCGAACAGCCGGCGGCGAGGTCGGGCAGCAGCACGACGCGGTCCGGCGACAGGATCGCGGCCGTCTCGGCCATGAAGTGGACACCGCAGAAGACGATCACCTCTGCGTCGGTAGCGGCGGCCTGCTGCGAGAGGCCGAGGGAGTCACCCACAAAGTCGGCGACGTCCTGGACCTCGGGGAGCTGGTAGTTGTGGGCCAGGATCACCGCGTTGTGCTGGCGGCGGAGCTTGTCGATGCGCTCCGGCAAACCGGGGTCGGCGACGGCCTGCTCGGTGGGACGGACGGCGAGCACGAAGCCCTCTCCTAGGGTTTAGGTCAGATTGACCTTAGTAGTATACCGCAGCAGCCCACGGGCATCGCCCCGAGCCGCGAGGATCTGGGTTCGACGCCCGGGTAGAGTGACCGCGATGCGGGCGCTCATCGTTCACCCAGGCCTCACCCTGCGGGCCGCCGCCCGCGACCCTGACATGGTTCGGGCCGCGCTGACCGTCGGCCTCACCGGGGTGGTCAGCCTGGCGCTGGACGTCGCCGCCTCCATCATCGGCGCGGCCGGCGCCGGCGCGCTCGTCCTGTCGATCGCGCTGCCGGTGATGCTGGTCGTCTTCTGGCTGGTCAGCGGGCTGTTGATCGGCGCCGGCGCACGGTTGATGGGCCACCAGCCGCGACGCCGGGAGCTGCTCGCCACCACCGGCCTGACGTTCCCGGTTCTCGCTCTGTACGCGGTGATCGCCCTGGTCCAGGCAGCGAGCCCGCGCTGGGGAGGCGACAGCCTCGCCGTCGGGGTCGGCCTCCTCGCGCTGCCGCTGGTCGGGTGGTTCGTGGTCCTCAATGCGATCGCGGTGCGGGCGGTCTACGACACCGCGCCGCTGAGCGCCGTGGCGCTGACGCTCATCCCCTACGCAGCGCTCAGCGCTGTGCTGCTCCTGCTGGTCGTGGTGGTGAGCCTGCTGCACTCGGTCGGAGCGGTCTGAGACCGGCACCTCCCCACGCTCAGCCGCCGCGTGGTCCGGGTCCCGGCCCTTTCCGCCGCCTGCCGCTGACCCCGGGCCGGCGCGGCGTCTGCCGAGGCGGCTCCGTGGCGGCGGGCTCCGTCGGCGTCGTCGGCGGGCGGCGCCGACCGCTGACCCCGCGCCGGCGGCCCGCGCCTCCCGGCGGGACGGCGACCGCGCCGGCCTGCTTTTCGAGGGTGACCGCCTCCGCAACCCCGGCCGGCGCCGCCGCATCGACGGCGGGTGCGGTCCGGACGGGCGTCGAACGCGGGCGCGGCGCTTCGGTGGCCATCGCCGGTGCCGGCGCGTAGCGGCTGCGTTCGATGGCGACCGCCACCGGCAGCATGATGCCGAACACCGCCGCCACCGCCAGGCCGAGGTCGATGAGCACGGTGAACCCGAAGGCGCCGAGCAAGGGCAGGCCGTTGGGGAAGAAAGCGCTCACGGCGAGCACGGCGAACCCGGCGCCGAGCGTGAGGGCGGAGACACGGATGGCACGACCGGTGGCTGCCAGCGCCGCGGCCGCGGCGTCATCGGGATGCACACCGCGGGCCATCTCCTCATCGAAGCGCCGCAGCAACACCACGCCGAACTCCGTGGCCAGCGCGATCACCAGCGCGCCGAGAACGACCGTCAGCGGGTTGAAGGATCCCAACGTGGTGCCCACGCTGCCGGGGAGAAGCCCGAGCAGCAGGAGGATCAGCGGTGCCCATCCGGCTGCGATGGCGGTGGGCAGGATCGGCAGCGCGGCACGCCGAAAATCACGTTCGAGCAGCAGCAGCGCCAGGAAGACGACAACCAGCGGGAGAAGGTTGAGAACCAGGCTGCGTGACACGATGTTGTCGTACGCCTGCGCGGCCAGCGCCGCAATACCGGCCGGGGCCGCGGTGATGCCGTTGGGTGGCGAGGCGATCTCATTGGCGCGGATGCTGTCGATGAGGCGCGCCTCGTCAGCGATGGACGTGCTCTGCACGCCGATCACAATCCGTGCCGAGCTGGGGTCGATCGGGCTGCTGTCGGGGGTGAGCCAGGTGTTGAGGTACTTGTCGAGCGGCGGGCACGGCAAGGTGCCCTTGCTGTTGGTGTTCGACGGAGGCAGCGGGATGTCCTGCACGAGGTTGCGTGCCAGGCTGGGCAGGAGTCGCAGGTCACAGAGGAACGCGGTCTCGATCTTCTGCTGGGCGGGCGCCGGACCCGGGGTCGCTGCCGGTGCCGGCGTCGGTGTTGACGACGCCGGTGTTGCCGACGCCGTCTGGCTGGCGACCGCCGAGGCGGCGAGGTAGATGCGGGAGGGGGCGGGTCGATAGCGCGTGGGCGTCGCCGCAGCGGTGGCACTTGGCGTGGGGGACGGCGTCGACGTCGCGCCCGGCGAAGCCGACGGGCTCGGCGAGGGCGACGGCGCGGTGGCGGCTGGCGCCACGCACGGAGCGTTGGTCGAGGCGGTCGATGCCGATGACGTCGCGATGAAGAAGTCGGCGATCGATATCGCCAGCGCCACCTGGTCCGCGTGGACGCTGCGGATCGCCTCCGAGGTTGAGCACTGCCAGACCACGTTTGCCGGCGTGCCCGGCTGGTTGTACGGCCCCGCAACCTGGCCGTGCACGTAGATGTCGATCTCGTTGCCGTACCCCGTCTGGTCGCGAACCGTGTTGATGTCGGTGAGCTGCGGGAGGGACGCGGCGAGCAGCTGGTCGACCTGCGTCTGCACGGGCACGTGGGGA
This sequence comes from Candidatus Dormiibacterota bacterium, assembly GCA_036270565.1. Taxonomy (GTDB): domain Bacteria; phylum Chloroflexota; class Dormibacteria; order Aeolococcales; family Aeolococcaceae; genus Aeolococcus. The sequence continues at coordinate 4,735 of DATBCJ010000154.1, forward strand.
AGCAGCGCCCAGCCGATCAGCGCGGCGATCACGGCGGGCACCACCGCGCCCCGCCAGTAGGTCGCCAGCCCCAGCGTCCGATGCGGGACGGCGACGGTCCCCGCCGGATGGCGCGATGACGCCGTCCCTGGTTCGCGCAGCGCCGCTGCGGGAAGCGCGACGAACGCCGCCGCGAGCCACGCCAGGATCACGCCGACGAACAGCACCAACGCGAATTCGGCAACCAACGGGACCGCGACCAGGGGGCCGGCGTCGACACCCGCGAACACCAGCAGCGTGCCCAGCCCGGCGAGCGTGGCGACCGCGGCGGTGAGCGTCGCCGGGCCGCTCCGGCCCAATGCCTCCGCGAGCGCCGCCTCACGGTCGGCACCGCGCCCGCGCTCCTCGTCATAGCGGGCCACCAGCTGCACCGCGTAGTCGACGGCCAGCCCGACGAGCACGGGGATGCCGGCGAGCACCGCCGGTGTGACCGGGATGCCGAACCACAGCGACATACCAATGGTGCCGGCGCCGGCGCCGGCCGCAGCGAGCAGAGGCCAGAGCCGGCCGCGGACGCGAAAGCTGGCCATAAGCAGGAGCGCCATCAGCACGATGACCACGGGCAGCAGGATCAGCAGGGTCTCGGTCATCGAGTCGACGACGCCGTAGGTCAGCAGCGGCGCCCCGGCGATCACCGACTCAAATGGATGGTCGCTATACGCCGAGTAGCAGCTCGGACTGTTCTGCTGGCCGGCGCCCGCGCACTCGGTGGGGTCGAGCGGCCCGAGCTGCTGCAGCTGCTGCAGCTGCGAAGCGGTGAATGTCCTCGTGTACGCGTCGGTGGCGATGCCTTTGGACAGCTCGTCGGCGATCTTCTGCCTGACGGCAAGAACCGACGAGCGGCTGGCTGCCGCGGCCGCGGTCAGCCGCACGGTGATCACCTCGCGCGCCAGCAGCTTCGTCTGGGTTGCGTGACTGGCGGGGTTGACCACCGTCACTGTTTCCGGTGGCGGCATCACGGCCGCCCACTCCCGTTTGGGCGAGCAGAACACCTCGCTGCCCTTGGCTTCCGCCGCCGTCACCTGCGCCTGCGTCGGGCAGTTGGGGAGGTCGAGCAGGATGCGGTCCAGGTACACCTGGCAGCTCGGCGTTATCTGCAGCAGCGAGGCGACGGCGCTGTCGCAATCGCCGAACGCCGAGGTGAGACGGTCGAAGAAATCGCGAGCCACCGTTTGGTCGGGCGTGTTGCCCGGGCCGGCCAGGTACTGCGCGAACAGCGGCGGCAGCGGGTCAGCGGCGACAGCGGCGTCGGCGGCGCGCTCCGCGCCGTCGATGATCCTGTCCTGCGACGGGATGGGCTTCTGCGCGTACGCGGCGCGGGCCTGGTGGGCGTCGTTCGCCGCCCGCGCCACGTACAGCTCGAGCAGGTTCTTGGCGTTGGTGAGGTCGCTCTGGAACTGGGTGCTCAGCTTGGTGGTGTCGGTGACCCCCTTCTGCCGGGACACCAGGTAGTCGGTCTCGGCGACGAAGTACGGATACTCACCGAGCGTCTGGGAGTCGCCGAGCGTCCTGGTGATCTCCTCGGTGGTCGCCGCCAGGGCGGAGTGAGCAACGCTGCCCGGGCCGAGCACGTCGGCCACCCGGGGGTCGTGGGCCAGGTCGTCCTCCAGCGCCGCCAGTCGCTGCAGGTTTTTCTCGAGGTACGGCGCCGTCGGGTTGGCCGGGTTGTCGCGGGTGCCGGCGGAGAGCACGACCACGATCGGGTCGGTTCCGAAGCTCTGTGTGAAGCTCTGGTTGGCCTGTCCCGCCGCCGAGTTGGCGCCCACCAGCAGCGACTGCCCGGCGTCGATCCCGAAGCGGACGAACCCGGTGGCCGCGGCCGCGCACACCAGCAGCGCCACGAGGAGAAAAACCAGCGGGCGGCGCGCCATCGGACCGGCGAGTCGTCGCAGCACGCTGCCTCCGTCCTGTCCAGCTGTCAGCGGAGCGGCCGCCGACGTGCGAGCCACGCCGACATCATGTACCGCGAGGGCTCATTCGTGCCGCCACCGCGCAGCGCGCACCGCGCCCTCAGAATCCTCGAGCTCCCTAAGCGCCGATCATGGAAGCGAGGTTGCGGAAGTCGCCGGTCAACAGCCCGGTCCCCGGGCTGCTGCCCATGCTCGCCGAGCCCGATGGGCACGGGATGAGCTTCCCGGGCAGTTGCGAGACGGGCAGCTGGCAGAGGATCCCCTCGAGCTGCTTGGTGGTCTGGTCGCTGCCGCCGAGGTTGAAGGTCTGGACGCGGAGGTAGTACTCCCGGTCCTGTTGCGGGCAGGGGCTGGTGGGTACCGAGCAGTCGTACGACGAAAACGCCGACTTGATGTTCTCGATGGCGTCGATGATGCCCTGCGTCACGTCGGGCTTGCCGTCACGGTAGGTGAAGCCCGACTCCTTGCCGGTGAGGTTGGCGGCGAAGAGGCCGATCACGGTGTTGAACTTGTCGAGCTTGTCGATGGTCGCCGGCAGGGTTTCAATGGTCTGGCGGATGTTCGACTGCTCCCCACCGAACGCGCTGTCGAGCTGGGTGAGGGTGCTGTCCGCGTGGTCGAGGAGCGAGCCGAGCTGGCTCGCGTTGTCGGCGAACGCGGCCAGCGTCGTGTTGCTGGCGACCACCAGCTGATCGAGCGGCGTCTGCGCGAAGCTCGCATTGAAGGACTCGTTCTGCACCAGGAAATCTGAAAAGTTCGAGGACACGGTGTCCAGCGTGGTCAGTGGCGTCTGCAGCGTCTTCGTCAGCGTGTTGGCGGCGTTGAGCAGGTGGTTGACGTCGTCGCCCTGGCCGGCGGAGGCCTTGCCCAGCTCCACGATCGCGGTGCGCAGGTTCTGCGCCTCGGGCGCCTGCAGAGCCTGGAGCAGCTGGTCGAGGTCCACCGGCTGAACACTGTTGGTGACGCTGATGGTGCCTCCGTCGCCGACCAGGGGCGCGGAGTTGGTCCCCGGCGTGATCTCGATGTACTTGGGACCAAACAGGCCGTGCGGGCGCAGCAGCACCTGTGCGTCGCTGTGGATGTCGCTGTACTTCTGGTCGATGATCAGCGTCGCCGTCGCGAGGTTGCCCTGGGCGCTGACGTCGTGCACCTCACCAACCTTGACGCCGGCCACGTCGACACTCGCGTGCGGCGCCAGCGCGTCAGCGTTGGTGAACTGCACGTGGATGGTCACCGCGTGACTCCAGGGCAGGGTGATGCTCGGCCCGCCGGGGATCCCGCTCACCATCACCACGACCATGGTGATGATCAGCACCAGGGCGGCGATGGCGCCGCTCCACAGGGGCTGGACGCGTGGCCGGCGGTTCACAGCGAGCCCCAGTCGACGAGGAGCTGTCCCCACACCGCGACGTTGTCGAGGTCGTAGGCGGTGGTGGTGGTCGATGAGAGGCACAGCGGCGGCACCAGGCAGCTGCTGCCCGGCGTTGGCGTCGGGCTCGGTGCCGGCTTCGGCGTGGGCAGGATGGGCGGAAGCGTTGGCACCGGTGGCAGGGTCGGTACCGGCGGCAGGGTCGGCAGGGGGACGACCGGGCAGGGGAGGCCGGGCACGCAGGGAAGGGTGACGCTCGGAGCGGCCGCCGACGGCGGGGCGTTGGTGGCCACGCAGGTGGGGCCGAGCAGGCCGCAGGGGTCGACGCCGTTGGCGTTCTGACGCAGCATGTACCCAGACTTGTTTCCCTGGGCCGTGGCCGCGCCGATCTGGAAGACGAGGTTCTTGGCGTCCTGCCAGATGGGCAGGCCGGTCGCCTTGCTCCGGTCGTTGGCGAAGTTGCCGGTCTCGGGGACGAGGTCCGTCATCAGCGTGTTGAGCTGGGTGCTGAAGCTGCCCAGCTGCTGCAGCGCGGCGCCGAACTCAGCGGCGCGGCCGTTCCTGAGCACCGAGTCGGTGGTCTGGTTGACGGCG
>DATBCJ010000155.1:0-4917 GCA_036270565.1 Candidatus Dormiibacterota bacterium
CTCCAGGCCCGAAGCCTTCGCGCCCAGGGGGCTCACAGCATGTTCGTCGACCTGCCCTTCCACCTGCGCCGGCGCGTGCCCACCAAGCACAGCGGCGATGGCTTCTTCGGTAGCGACCCGGAGTGGATCCGCGCCAACGTGCGCCAGTCGGTTGAAGACGCCGCAGCCCTGATCGCCTGGGCGCGCCAGGAGGTCACCCCGACGATCGCGGTGATGGGCGTCAGCCTCGGCGGGCTGATCGCCGCGCTGCTGGCGGCGCAGCTTCGACTCGACTCCGTTGTCGCCGTGGCCCCGCTGTGTGATCCACCGGCGACGTTCCTCGAGCACTTGCCGCGCCAGCTGGCCCGCCGTCTCGGGATCAACTCCACCAGCGGAGGCGCATGGGGCGACGATCGCGACCAGGCTCGCGCCATGCTCGATGGGTCGCTGGCCCCACTGGTGCTTCGCAACCTGGTGCCGCGCACCGCGCCCGCGAACATCACCCTGGTGCGCCCCGAGCTGGACATGATCGTCGGTCCCCAACCGATTGCCGACCTGGCGGCGGCGTGGGACGTCGAGCTCTGGGATTACCCATATGGCCACATCACGGTCATGAATGCGCCGGGGATCGGGTCGCGGATCCGCGACCGGCTCCTCGACACCAACCGCGTTCTCAGGGCAGAGCCACCGGCGGTGGCAGCCGCGGGCTGACCACTATCCTCGGGGCATGAGCGACACCCGTCCGATAGGGGTCTTCGATTCCGGCGTCGGTGGACTCACCGTGCTGCGTCAGCTGCACACGCGTGCACCGGGCGAGAGGTTGACCTACCTGGCCGACCTCGCTCACTTCCCCTACGGCCCGCGCTACCAGCACGAGGTGCGTGAGTTCGCGCTGCGGATCATTGAGCACCTCGTCTCGCTCGACACCAAGCTGGTCGTGGTCGCCTGCAACACCGCGACTGCGGCGGCGCTCAACACCGCCCGGGAGCGCTTCGACGTCCCCGTGGTCGGCGTGATCGCGCCCGGCGCCCAGGCCGCGGTCGATGCGACGCTCAACGGGCGGGTCGCGGTGATCAGCACCGAGGGCACGCGCGCCAGCCAGGAATATGTGCACGCCATCAAGGAGGCCAACCCCGGGGTCGGCGTGCTCGGCCTGGCCGTGCCCGACCTCGTCGACATCGTCGAGGCCGGGCAGGCCGAGGGCCCCAGGGCGGAGGCCATTCTCGGTGACGTGCTCGCCGAGGTCACCGGGTGGGGCGCCGACACGCTCGTCCTGGGCTGCACCCACTACCCGTTGCTGCGCCCCACCATCGAGCGCGTCCTCGACGGCCGTCCCCTGGTCGTGGTGGACAGCGCCGAGACCACCGCCGCCCGGGTGGTGCGGATCCTCGCGGTGAATCGGCTCGTCGCCGACGGCCAGGAGCAGGTCGTGCCGGAGCTGCTGGTCACCGCCGAGCCGCGCCGCTTCGCGTCCACCGCCGAGCTGCTCTTCCGCGGGGCGCTCCCCGAGCCCACCCTGGTGCCGCTGTGGGACGAGGTGGTCCTGTCGGGAGCGACCCCGTGAGCAGCGTGGTTGTCGACGAGCTGCTGGCCTCGATCGCGCCCGACCTGGTGGAGTTCGAGCGCCGCCTCGAGGAGTCGGTCACCGCCGACTTCGGGCCCATGGCCGATGCGATGGAGCACATCGTCCGCGCCGGTGGCAAGCGCCTGCGCCCCGCGCTGGTCCTGCTCAGCTCCGGGCTTGGGGACGCCGACCGCAACCACGCCTTCAGCCTGGCCATGGGAGTCGAGTTCATCCACACCGCAACCCTGGTCCACGACGACCTCATCGACAACGCGCGAACGCGGCGCGGCATCACCACCGTGCACGAGTCGGTGGGGATCAACCCGGCGATCATCATCGGCGACTACTACTTCGCCAAGGGAGCGAACCTGCTCGCGTCGATCGGCGAGCCGAGCATCGACCTGGCCATCAGCAACACGGTCATGACCATCTGCATGGGCGAGCTGCTGCAGCTCACCAGTCACCGCGACTACGACCAGACGCTCGAGGAATACCACCGCAAGATCGCGCGCAAGACCGCGGCGCTGGTGGAGACGTGCTGCTATTGCGGGGCCGTGGTGGCGCACCTCGACGAGGTGCACACCGAGGCGCTCCGCCAGTATGGGTTCCTGATCGGGATGGCCTTTCAGATCGCCGACGACGTTCTCGACTACACGGCCACAGCCGACCAGATCGGCAAGCCGGTGGGCGCCGATCTGCGCCAGGGCACGGTCACACTGCCGCTGATGCTGGCGCTGCGCGAGCCCGCCGTCGGGGCGGCGCTGTCCGAGGTGCTGCAACGTGATCCGCTGACCGACCGCGACTGCGACGAGGTGGTTCGCCTGGTGCGCAGCTCGGGCGCGATCGCCGCCGCCGAAGCGCAGGCCCACGACTTCGCGGCGCGTGCGCGCGCACAGCTCGACGTCTTCGAACCGTCAGATGCGCGGGTCACGCTCGAGCGCGTCTGCGAGTACGTGGTCGAGCGCACCAGCTGAGCAGCGGTTCCGGCTTCTCACACGCTGAGCGCGCCGACGCGCACCAGCTGGCCGCGGAAAACAGTCGCCCAGAGGACCAGCACCGCCGTCGCCGCCACCAGGCCGGCGGCCTCGATGACCGTCGCCACCACGGACATGCGGGCGACGCTGTCGCCGGTCGCGGCTGCGACGGCGTACCGCGCCGCGCGTGCAGTGTCCGTCAGCGCCACCGCCGTGAGCACGCAGAGCCCGACGCGCACGGCGGTGTACTCGCGCACCAGCCCGGCGCGCATCTGGGCGATGCTGAGCGATTCGACCGACCCTCGCCCCGCCGGTGGTTCCGGGACGCCTCGTCGCAGGCGCAGCAGCGCGACGCCGAACAACGACGCGGCGGCCCAGCCCGTCCAGGCGGTGGCGGCCGTGGAGCCGTTGGCCAGGAAGGTGGCCAGCCGGCCGCTCGGTGGCTGCGCCGCGAAGTGCGACTGGATGGCGAGCGAGGACACGCCCAGCACGCAACAGCCCACGCCCACCACCGCGGCGACGGCGACCCGAAGCACAGGGCCTCGACCACGTACAAACAGAAGCTCGGCGGTCGCTCCCAGGCGCCCAACGCTGCCGGCGTCCGCCATCGCGTGGCATTGTAGGTGCGATCTCGCATGAGCAGAGCACGTACCCGCACCCGATCCCTGCGCGTGGTCACGTACAACATCCTGCTCGGCGGTGCGCGCCGCGAAGCGCACATCACCGCCGTGCTGCGCCGGCTGAATGCTGACGTGATCGCCCTCCAGGAGGTGAGCAACCCCAGTTTCGCCGAGCAGCTGGCGAGCGACCTCGGCATGCGCCTGGTCGTGGGCGCGGCCAGCGACGGCAGCGGCATCAACATCGCGGTGCTGTCGCGGCTCGCGGTCAGACGCTGGCGCAACCACACCCATCGCGGCAGGATGTTGCGCAGCCACCTCGAAACCGTGCTTGTCACCGGCGGTGCTGCCGTGCCCGAGCTGCGCCTCCACTCCGTGCACCTGGCGGCGCGCTTTGGTGAGCGCAACAAGGGTGAGGCACGACGCCAGCGCGAGCTCGACGCTCTGCTGGGCGATATCGGAGACTCGAATCACACCCCGCACCTCATCGCCGGCGACTTCAACGCGCTGGCACCGGGCGACGCCGTCGAGGCCACGGCCTTCTTCAAAAGGATGGCCGAGCTGCGCCGAGCCCGACTACTGGTGCGCCAGGCCAACGGCCTGGTGACCACCAGGCAGATGGACGTGGCCGGGGAGACCGACGACGCCTGGCTCCGCGCCGGCGTCGACCCCCGGCTGGACGTCGGCATCCCCGCGCTTCCCTTCGTGGTGTACCCGCTGACCGCGCTGCTGCCGCGCCACGCCGCCATCGACCGGCTGCTGGGCCGGACCATCGAGCGCTGGACGGTGACGCGCATGCTCGATGCCGGCTACGTGGATTGCTTCCGGCGCGTCCATCCCCGCGCCAGCGGGTACACGTGCGCCACCTGGATGCCCGCCGCGCGCATCGACTACGTGTTCGCCAACCCGATCATGGCGCCGCGACTGCGGCGCTGCGAGGTGGTGGGCGGGCGGCGCTGGCCCGACCAGGAGGCGACCATCGCGTCCGATCACCACCCCCTGGTCGCGGAGTTCGCCGTCTGAGGGCTACTGAGCGGTCGGGGCGATGTCGGCCGGCGGCGTGGCGGGCGTGGACGATCCTCCGCGGCGGTGGCGCCGTCCTCCGCGGCGGCGGCGACGGCTCCCGGTTCCGGCGCGCGCGGACGAGTCGCCGCCCGCTCCGTCCGCCGGTCGCCGGCGCCCCGGCACCTCAATGACCCGCGGCGGTGGCGGCTGAGCGACGGCGAGCAGGTCGCCGAGGGTGGACCAGCCGAAGGTCTCGCCCCCCCGCCTGACCAGTTCCACGAAGCACGCCGCGGTGGCCTCGGCGTCGGCCAGGGCGTGGTGGGGGCGGCGGTGATGGACACCCAGCTCGGTGCACATCTTCTCCAGGCCGATGGTGTCGCGCAGGCCCCAGAGCGCTCCGGCCATGCGGCTGGTGTCGAGGTTGTCGGCGTCGAGCGCGGTCTCCATGGTGCTGGCGATCAGGCGGGTGTCGAAGGCGTCGGCGCTGTGTTCGACGAGCACCGCGCCCTGGCAGAAGCGCTGGAAGCGGGCCAGCACCCTCTCGACCGGGGGCGCGCCGCCCAGGCTCTCGGAGCCGATGCCGTGGATGCGCTTGGCGTAGGGGTTGATCCTGTCGGTGCTGTGCACCAGCGTCTCGAAGGACATGACGTGGCGATCCATGGTGAAGGCCACCGCGCCGAGCTCCACGAGCCGGTGCGGCGACTGACCGGTGGTCTCGCAATCGAGCGCGACAAAGCGGAGATCGGCGATCGGCGTCTCCGCCGTCGGACGCGCCACC
>DATBCJ010000156.1:0-2189 GCA_036270565.1 Candidatus Dormiibacterota bacterium
CGGCGCGACCAACGTACTGCTGTGGGACCGGGACGAGCGGCTGATCAGCTCGGTGTCGGTGTTCGTCACGCACGACCTCGAGGGCCTGCGGGAGACGCTCGCCTCGGTACTGCCGGGCGAGAAGATCCAGGTGACGAGCGCACAGCGCAACCTGATCCTCTCCGGGGTCGTCACGAGCGCGCTGAAGATGGATGCGGCCCTGCAGATCGCACACAGCTACCTGCAGCAGGCTGCCACCGCGAAAGAAAAGCTCATGTTCAAGGAAGAGGCCAACCAGGGCGGCGGGGCCGATACGGACCGCAAGTCGGGCCAGGTGATCAACCTGTTAAGCGTCGCCGGGGCGCAGGAGGTGATGTTGCACGTGAAGGTCGCCGAGGTTCAGCGCAGCATCATGAAGGACCTCAACGCCCAGTGGAACCTGATTCACAACAACGGCGCCGCGACCATCGGTGGCGTCAATGGTGGTGCCACATTTCCCCCGGCCCTGTGGGTTCCCGGGAACTTTTACTCGCCGATCTTCGGCAGCCCCAATCCGCGAGTTCCCCCGCCGGGCGGCGGCAACCCCGTCGGACCCTATGTCTCGCTGTTTCAACCCACCGTGCCGAGCATTACGACCCAGGGACTGTTCGGAAGCTGGGTGGGCAAGGAGCTGGCGGCGCAGTTGATCATTGACGCCGCGGCGCAGCACGGGCAGGCGCGCATCCTCGCCGAGCCCACCGTGACGACGCTGAACGGCCAGGAGGCACAATTCCTCTCCGGCGGCAGCTTCCCCATCCCCGTTCCTGAGCAGAACGGCGTCATCGGCATCGACTACAAGGACTTCGGGGTCAAGCTCGTCTTCCAGCCGCTGGTCCTGGAAACGGGCCGGATCAATCTGAAGCTCAACATCAGCGTGAGTCAGCTCGTCACCACCAACTCCCTGGTCGTCACTCCGCTCACCTCCTCGAGCGTGTTCGCGGTACCGGCTCTGAGCGAGCGGCGCGCCTCCTCCACCGTCGAGCTCTCGGACGGACAGACGATCGGCATCGCCGGTCTCATGAACGAGAACATGAACAGCGCGGTGACCAAGTTCCCGGGCTTGGGCGACATCCCGATCCTCGGGCAGCTGTTCCGCAGCCAGAGCTTCCAGAAGGGACAGACGGAGCTGGTCATCTTCGTGACGCCCACCCTCGCCAAGCCGGTCATGCCCGGCGACGTAAAGCTGCCCACCGATAATCAGGTCGACCCGTCGAACGTCGACTTCTACCTGCGCGGTCGCATGGAAGGCACCCCGCCCGCCCCTGCCACCACGCCCGCTCACTGACCTGAAGGAGCATCGATCCATGAGCCGCACATTCCTCCTTGCCTTCGCCGCCGCCGCCGCCGCCGCCGCGTGCGCCGGTTGCGAGACCGAGAGCCCCTACTTTGATTCAAAGCTGGGCGCCTCGGCTGCGCATATGGTGCAGGCCCAGACGCTCGATCCCGCGGCGGCCGGCAATCCCGCGCCGCTCGCCCCGGCTGGCGCCGACGGCCAGCGAATCAAGAGCGCCGTGGACCAGTACCGCAAGGATGTCAATAAGCAGGAACAGAGCGTGTCGCGGCCGATCTTCTTCGAGGTCGGCTCGTCGCAGAGCCAGTAGCGCACGGGGGAGCACGTGAATCCACGGCTGCATCGACGGCAACCACCCGCCTCGCTTCGGCGACAACGCGGCATCGTGATGACCTTGCTGGCCGTCGGGCTGGTCGCTTTGCTGCTCATGGCGGCGCTGGCGCTCGATGTCGGTCATACCACGCTGAACAAGGCGCGCCTGCAGAACGCCGTGGATGCCGCGGCTCTCGCTGCGGCCAAGATCCTCGACGACACGCACAACACGGTGCTCTCGACGACCGAGGCGGCGGCGGCTTTCGCGGCCAATGCAAACGCGAGCGGCGATCAGGAGCTGGCCAACGCCTATGCCAACGGCAGCGGGTCGATCGCGCTCACCGTGCAGTATTCCTCGACCCTGCCCCCGTTCACGCCGGGGTCCGCGAGCGGCCCCTACGTGCGGGTGAGCGCCACCGGGTTCTCCCGGCCCACGTGGTTCGCGCAGCTGGCTGGAATCGCCCAGACGACGGTCGCTGCGACCGCGGTGGCCGGCCCGAGCCCGTCGATCAACAGCGCCTGCGACATCGTGCCGATGGTGGTGTGCGGTACGCCTGGCGTAAGTAAC
>DATBCJ010000157.1:0-9223 GCA_036270565.1 Candidatus Dormiibacterota bacterium
CACGTCATGCCCGGCCGCCCTGGCCTCGGCCTCGCTGAGGCCCAGCGAGGCGATCTGGGGCGTGCAGTAGGTGGTGCGCGTCACCAGGTTCGGATCCAGGGGATGTGGCCCGCGTGCCGCGATCGCCTCGACCGCGATCACACCCTCGTGCATGGCCTTGTGCGCCAGCTGGAAACCGCCGGCGCAGTCGCCGATGGCGCTGATCGCCGCGGCACTGGTGCGCTGTTGGCCGTCGACGGTCACCATGCCCTGGTCGGTGGCGACGCCGGCATCCTCCAGGCCGATGTCCTCGACGTTGCCGGCGCGCCCCACGGCCACCAGCAACACCGTCGCCTGGAGGCGCTGCTCCTGCTCCCCCGTGCGTACCGTCACCGCCACCCCGCCCTCGTTGCGCTCCAGGGACGACGCGTCGAGCGTGGTGCCGACCAGGCAGGTGATGCCCCGCTTCTCGAAGTGCTTGCGCAGCTCGCGTCCGACCGCCTCGTCCTCGAGCGGTACGAGGGTGGGCGCCATCTCCACAAGGGTCACCTCTGTCCCGACGCTGCGCCAGTACGACGCGAACTCGACACCCACGGCCCCGGCGCCGAGCACGATGGCACTCGGCGGGACCGCGTCGAGGAACAGCGCGTCGTCGCTGGTGAGCACGCGGCGTCCATCCGTCGGCATGCCGGGCAGCTGCCGCGGCCGGGAGCCCGTGGCCACGATGATGTGCCCGCTCTCGAGCTCCACCTGGTCACCGCCGCCATCCACGCCGACCACCACGTGTCCCGGTGCTGTGATACGTCCCCGGCCACTCACAGTGGTCGCCTGGTTCTTCTTGAGCAACGCCTGCACGCCCCTGTAGAGAGTGTTGACCACCTCGTCGCGCCGCGCCGCAGCGATGCCGTAGTCGAAGGACACATCCGCCGCGTTGACCCCGAGCCGATGGCCTTCGCGCACCTGGTCGAGCAATGCCGCACTCTGCAGCAACGCCTTGGTGGGGATGCAGCCGCGGTGGAGGCACGTGCCGCCCACCTTGTCGGCCTCCACCACCGCCGTGCGCAGGCCCAGCTGGCCGGCCCGGATGGCGGCCACGTACCCGCCCGAACCGCCGCCGAGGATGACCACGTCGAAGCGCTCTGGCACGGCCGGAGTATAGGTCTGGGTACCGCGTTGCCGGCCACCTCGTACCCACGCCATCGCGCCGTTCAGGGTCCGCCGAGCACAGCAAGCGCCGCCTGCAGCTGGGCGTCGCCGGCGGCCGGCGGCGACTGGGCGTCGAGCTGGAACCGATCGTCGGGTGCGGGGAGTGCGACGACCCGGTCGGGCGTCACCCCCTTGCCCTCGATGGTCTCGCCGGCGGGGCCGTACCAGCGCTCCACCGTGAGGTGCAGGTCGGCGCCGTCGGGGAGCGGGAAATCCACCTGCACACTTCCCTTACCGAACGTCTTCTCCCCCACCACGGTGGCGCGGTGGTAGTCGTGCAGGGCCGCGGTGGTGATCTCGGCGGCGCTGGCCGAGTCACCGTCGACCAGCACCACCATGGGCTCCGTCAGAGCGAGGCCGCCCGACTGGATGGGGTCGCTCTGAACCTCCTGCGCACTGTTGGGGTCGCCGCTGGAGGCGAGCCGTCCGCGGCGCACGACCACGTACTTCTGTGTCGCCGTCGGTTGCACGAACTCGCTGACCAGCGACTGCGCCGCGGTGACGTAGCCGCCGCCGTTCTGACGCAGGTCGAGGATGAGCGACGTGGCCCCCGCGGCCAGTCCCTTCTGCAGCTGGCCGCGCGCCGCGTCGCCGGTGTCCGTGTCGAACCCCGTCACCTGCATGTACAGCGTGCGCCCGAACAGGTGGCTGTACACAGAGGGAATGGTCAGGTTCTGCCGGGTGACCGCCACGGTCAGCTGCGTACCTCCGCGCAGAACTGTGATGCGAACGCTCACTCCCACCGGGCCGCGCACCATCTGCGATGCCTTGTCGATGCGCGTGATCTCGTCGCTCCCCAGCGACGACAGCGGCGTCCCGTTGACCGCAACGAGCACGTCACCGCGACGGATGCCGGCGCGATCGGCGGGCTGGCCGACGAGCACGTCCTCGATCACAGCGTCATCGGCTGTCTGCCCGGACGCACACAGCGAAGTACCGCAGCGCGCTTCGACCGCGATCCCGATGCTGCCGTCGCGACGCCCGCCGAGGGTGGAGTTGAGCGCCTCGTATTGCTGGGCGGTGAGGTATGCGGAGAATCGGTCGCCGTACGTGTCGTGGAGCATCTGCACGATGCCCTGCTCCGCAGCCTGCGTGCCTTGACCGCCGGGCACGCCGCGGATCACGTAGTTCTGCTGGATCGCCTGCCACTCCGCCGCCACGCTGGTCGCGTCGATCGTGGAGCCGACGCCGATGTGGGGAAAGACCCGGTTGATGAACCCCCCGTACTGAGACGTGGAGAGGTTGAGCACCACCAGCGCGGTGAGATAACACGCCGCAACGGTCGAGAGCACCTGTGTGACCCGCGGCGGCGGCAGCGGAATGCGTGGCCGCCGTGGTGGAGGCTCCGGCGACCACCCCACGCCGCCGTCAGGAGGTCGGTGCGCCCCCCCGTCGTCGCTCACGAGAGATAGGCGAGCGGGTTCTTGGGGGTCCCGTTGAGGTCAACCTCGAAGTGGAGGTGACAGCCGGTGCTGTTGCCGCTGCTTCCCTCCCAGCCGATCAGCTGGCCGCGATGCACGGTCTGCCCGTCACCGATCGCGAACGACGCCATGTGTCCGTACACCGACACCCAGCCGTTGCCGTGCACGATGATCACGTGGAGGCCGAAACCGGAGCTGTCGTAGTACAGGTGCGCGATGCCGTTGTCCGCGGCCGCGATGTTGTTGCCGCAGGGGGCTGCGATGTCGATGCCGCTGTGGAAATGCCTGCTCGGGCAGTTGGGGTTGTAGGGTTCGAAGGGGAAGCTGGTGCAGCCGAAACCCTGGGTGATCGGGCCGGTCTCGGGCCAGAGAAAGTGGCCGTTGCCGCCACCGGCGGCGAGCGCGGCGGCTTCCTGGGCCTTCAGCTTGCTGATCTGCGCGTTCAACTGGGCCTGGGCAGCCTCATTCTGTGCCAGGAGCACCTGGTCTCGCGCCTGCAGCGCCACGAGCTGCTGGCGTGCCTCCTCTCGTGACTGGAGCACCGCGGTCTGCTGCTGCTCGATGCCGTTCAGGGTGGCAAGCAGCTCGAGCTGCTGCGTCTTGGCCAGGGTGATGCTGTCGACGTCACTCTGGATCGTGGCCTCGTCGCGAGTGACGCTGCCCACCAGCTCACGCTCGCTGCGGCCCAGCCGGTTGACGTCGATGGCGCGCTGGAAGTAGCTGTTGAAGTCGCCCGAGTTGAGGAAGTTGCTGAACGAGTTCGAGGCGTTCTGCGCCTTGTAGATCACCACCAGGTCGACCTGCAGCTGGCCACGATCGATGGCCAGTTGCGCCTTGGTGTACGCCAGGTTGTCCTGCGCGGCGGAGAGCGCCGCCTGGATGCTGTTGAGCTGGGCGGTGGCGGCAGCCACCTGCGCGTTGGTGGCGCTGATCTGCGCATCGAGGTCGGCGATCGCCTTCACCAGCGCGTCCTCCTGGTTGGCGGCGGCGGCGAGTTCGGCGCGCAGCCGTGCATTGGCCGCGCCGTCGGCCGCCAGCTGATGCTTCTTGGCGGCGATCTGGTCAGTGAACGTGTCCGCAGTTGCATTGCCGTTCGAGCCCAGCACCGCGACCACGATGAGGGCGGACGTGATCACCACCGCGATCAAAGTGCGCGGCTCGCTGACCCGCCGTCCGCGCCGGAAATCCGGGTTCGCGGACAGGTTCATGAGCGGATCGGCCGCGTTCCGTCGCCGTCACGCGGCGAGGAAGCGACGCACCCCCAGGTAGCTGCCGATGGCGCCCACCACCGAACCGCCGGCGAACAGCGCGGCGATCAACACAGCGGTGAACGGCCCGTCAAAGGGGATGGCGAACAGGTCGCCGGTGGTCGCACCGACGGCGACCTTGTACGCAAGCGCGACGATCGCGCTGCTCAGGACGGCGGCAAACACGCCGCCCAGAACACCCTCGAGGATGAACGGCCAGCGCACGAACCAGTCCGTGGCGCCAACCAGCTTCATGATCTCGATCTCAGTGCGCCGCGCGTACACCGCGGTGCGGATGGTGTTCATGATGATCACCAGGCTGATGACCAGGAGCATCCCCGACAAAACGCCACCGACGATCTCGATGCCGGTGATCGCCGTCTGGATCTTCGGGGTCACGTCGGAGTTGTAGTCGGTGGGCTGGGTGGGATCGACGATCGGGTCGGCGCGCGCCACCTGGTCGAGCTGCACCAGGTAGCGCAGCTGCTTGACGTCGACGTTGAGGGAGGCGGGCAGCGGGTTGCTGCCCAGCGCGTTGACCGCGGTGGCGATGTCGGTGCCCTTGCTCTGCGCCTCCGCGTACGCCTGGTCCTTGTTCTCGAACGACACCGCGAGGACGCGCGAGTCACCCTGCAGCTGGTGCTGGAAGTTGGCGATGTTGGCCAGCGACACACCGTCCTGGATGTAGATCTTCAGCTTGCTGGCGCGCGACTCCTGGTCATGGAGCACATTGGTGAGCAGGTGGGTGGCGAGAACGGTGGTGCCCACCAGCACCAGGATCAGCCCCATCGTGCAGACGCCGGCGATCGACACACCGAGGTTGCGCCGGAAGTTCTGCAGCGAGGACGAGACGGCAAACCACAGTGCGGCGAGGAAGCGCCTCATGGTGTGTCCTCGCGGCGCGGGTACGTGCTGGTCATATGGTCGCCTCACCCTCGCGCAGGTACTGGCCTTCCTGCTCGTCGCGGATGACGCGACCACCGTCGATGGCGATGACGCGGCGGCGCACCAGGTCGACCACCTCGCGGTTGTGGGTCGCCATCAGCACGGTGGTACCGCGGTGATTGATCTGCAGCAGCAGCTGCACGATGCCCCACGAGGTGTCGGGGTCGAGGTTGCCGGTGGGCTCGTCGGCCAGGAAGATGCGCGGCCGGGTCACCAGCGCGCGGGCGATGGCGACACGCTGCTGCTCACCACCGCTGAGCTCGTCGGGGAACTTGCCGATCTTGTCCTCGAGCCCGACGATCCAGAGCGTCTCCTCGACCTTCTCGCGCATGTGTCGCTGCCCCGGCCTGGTCACCTGCAGGGAGAACTGCACGTTCTGTCCGACGGTCAGCGTGGGCAGCAGCTTGTAGTCCTGGAAGACGATGCCGAACTTGCGACGCAGCTTGGGAAGCTTGCGCCGGGTCATGCGCGTCACCTCCTGACCGTCGACGAAGATGCGCCCACTGCTGGCCTGCTCGTCGCGGATCAGCAGACGCACAAGCGTCGATTTGCCGGCGCCGCTGGCGCCGACCAGGAACACGAAGTCGCGCTGGTAGATGGCCAGATCGACGTCGCGCAGCGCGATCGTCCCGCTTGGGTATGTCTTACCCACCCCGTGGAAGCTGATCACCGGCCGCAGCGCTGGATCGCTGGCCAGCGCCGGACGATGGGCCAGGGCAACCGTCACGCGCGGTTGTCCACGGCGGTATCCCGGGCGGTGTCGTCATGGTTCACGGCGAGGGATCCCAGCACCCGGCAGGCCCTTCTCCTCTCCCGCTGAGCCGGGTGGCGCGGTGGGAGGCCCCTCCCGGTTCGCGTGCGACGTAGAGCGAATTGAGACCGGTTGAGAGACTGCCCGAGTATACGGCCGGAGCAGAAAATGCTCGTGTCACCGCGACAAAATAGCGACATCCGAATTGCGATCGTGCCCCAGGCCGTTTGACGCGTTCGCGGTATATGCGCCAAGCCACGCCATCGGTCCGGCCATGGGCGAAGCAGCGGACCGCCGGAGCGGCGGATCGGCGGTCCGCTGGTGCCCTAGGCGAAGAACTCGTCCGCCTTGTACGGGTCGAAGTCGAGGATCCATGCCTCGGTCAGCTTGCCGTCCCGGAAGTGGCACACGTGCGCGTACTGGTCGGTGAGCCTCTTGCCGTCGCGCTCGGCCGACAGCGTGGCGATGGCGACGGCATGATCGTCGGTCGCCAGGTAGTCGTGCACCTCCACCTTGAACGTCCCGCCGGTGAGCTCGAACTGCTTGACGAACAAGCCAATAACGGCGTCAGTTCCCTTGTAGTCGCCCGCCAGCGGGCCCCGTCCCGGTGCGTGCCACAGGATGTTGGGGTCGAAGAGTTCGTTGCGCAGCAGGTCGAGATCGCCCGTCTGGAAGGCCTCGTAGCCGCGCCGCAGCGCCTCGAGGTTGGCGGTCGCCGTCTCCGTTGCTGTTCCTGGCATTTGCCACTCCTCCCGCAAATGCGCCCAACAGGGGCGCGAACCCGCAGCATAGCTCCGGGATGACGGCGATTTGGGCGCTCCAGGGGCCGTGAAACTCGACGTGACGGAGGCGGCTCTGATGGCAGTGCCCGGATTCGCTCGCCTGGCGTGAACAGCCAGATTCGGGGGCCCGTACGGCTCCGCGAGGCCACCCTGGACGATCGAGGATTTCTCGAAGACATGGTCGTGGAGGCGGTCAACTGGGACTCCCGTCGCCCCGCCATCCCGCGCGACTCCGTGCTTGCGACACCGGCCAACGCCCGCTATGCCGAAGCGTGGAAGCGACCGGGCGACATCGGCGTCATTGCCGAGGTGCTCGGCACACCGGTCGGAGCGGCCTGGCTGCGGCTCTTCGACGCCGCCGTTCCCGGGTATGGCTTCGTCGACGAGCGGACCCCTGAGGTGTCGATCGCCGTCGTTGCGGACTGCCGCGGTCAGGGGATCGGCAGCGCGCTCCTCGACGCGCTGGTTGATTCGGCGAGGCGAGCAGGCCACCCCGCCCTGTCATTGAGCGTCGGGTTGGCAAACCCAGCTGTCGCCCTCTACGAGCGGAAGGGCTTCGTCCATGTGGCCAGTAGCGACGATGCACACACGATGCGCAAAGACCTGCAACGGTGATCCGAGGTCGTGAAGCCACGTGCCGCGGTCGCGTGTTCGGTGCCGGCGGCTACTGGCCCACCGCGCCGTCTATGCGCTGGCGAAGCAGGTCGGCGTGGCCGTTGTGGCGGCCGTACTCCTCGATCATGTGGACCAGCACCCAGCGCAAGGAGATCTTCCCGACCCAGCGATCGTTCCCTGTGATGTCGAGACTTGGCGCGGCGGCCACGAATTCATCGGTGAAAGCCACCTCCGCCTGCCATGTGTCCCACGCCTCCGCGACCACCGCGGGATCAGCCGTCGCGCCGTCGAAGTCTCCATCGCGGTTGGTGTCGGAGTAGTAGTGCGGAGGTGCGTCCTGGCCGGCCATGGTCCGCCTGAACCAGCTGCGCTCCACCTCGGCCATGTGGCGGACCAGGCCGAGCAACGACAGCGTCGAGGGCTCGACGGATCGACGGGCGAGGTCGGCGGCGTCGAGTCCCGAGCACTTCCATTCCAGCGTGTCGCGCTGGTAGCGAAGGAATGCGGCCAGGACGGCGCGCTCATCGGCGACCGCGACGAGGTCCTTGGCGCGGTCGCGGGGGTCGATGTCGGTGCCATCGGAGGACATGCCCCAGCAACTATCGGGGATCCGCGGCGGGCCCTGTCACTGATCACGCCGCGGCGGGTCGATCCGGTGCGCGCGGCCAGGCGTTGGGGTCGGCCCAGCGGAACCTGATGCCCGGGGCCGGCGGGATGGTCAGCAATCGGCCGTCGGCCTGCACCAGCTGCCAGCCGCCTTCGTGGGCCAGCCAGTGATGGCGATGGCAGAGCAGGACCAGGTTGGCAAGTCGGGTCTCGCCGCCGTGGGTCCACTGCTGGACGTGGTGCGCCTGGGTCCAGGAGGCGGACCGGTCACAGCCCGGCCAGCGGCAGCCACGGTCGCGCGCGTTGAGGGCGGTGCGGAGCGGGCCGGACACCACGCGCCGGGACCGCCCCACGTCGATGACCGCGGAGGTGGCATCGAAGACCACGCGGGTGATGGTCGCGTCGCAGGCGAGCCGTGCCACGGTCTCCGAAGCGATCGGCGACGAGAACTCCAGCTCGGCGGCCGGAGCGCCGCGCACTGCCAGGAGGGTTTCCAGCGTCGTGGTCACCTGGAGATGGGGTCGCTGGCTGGCGCGCCGGGGGACCAGACCGGTTTCGAGGCTGTGCTGGGCCAGCTCGATGAGCGCGTCGGCCATCCGCCGGCCGGCGGGGGCGGGCGTCGTTGGCCCCGTCGCGGCGCGCCAGCGGCTCGAGGGCGGTACGGAGCGCCGCCCCGCCCACGGAATCGAGGGTGCCGTGCAGGGTCATGACCCCGCTGCTGCCGCCGATCAGCTCCAGGCTGCGGCACGCGACGGTGTCGAGGTGCTCGGCGAGGAAGCCCTCGGGGTCGCCGGCGTGGCGGGCGTGCATGCAGTCGCGCCGGAAGCGGCTGACCGTGTGGCTCTCGGCGAGGCGGAGCAGTGCGGCCTCGTCGAAGACGACCGTTGGCACGGCGGGCGGGTCGGCATCCGTGGCAGCGGCGGTGGCAGCGTCGCCGCGCTCGCGTACGAACTCCGCACAGGCGGCCTCCTGGGCGGCCAGTGAATCGACGGTGACCGCCCTGGCCACCCCGGCGAGCAGCGACAGGTGGCCAAAGCCCACTCGTCGCTCCTGAACGGCCGCGACCGTGAGCGGGGTGCGCCGGGCCGCCATCTCGCCGACGCACACCGCCGACCAGGCGGCGTGGCTACCCATCCTGCAGTGGTGGCTTATCCAGCTGTAGGGGCTGGCCGCAGCGTCGATGTCGAACTGGTCGGTGGCGGCGAACTCGGCGGCGTCCAGTGCAAAGCGCAGCTCGAGGAGGTCGCAGAGGTGGCGCAGCTCGATGAGGTCGGCGCCCAGCTGCCGCGGAGAGCGAGACGATCGCGGTCCCGACGTGAGGCGCCTGACGGCGCCACCAAGCTCGACGAGGTCAGCACTCGGTGACGTGGGCGCCCCTACCGCCCCCTCACCGGGAGGGGACGAGATCATGGACGACAGTATACGAACAAACGTTCGTGGCTGTCAATCGCCGGTACGGCCGTCGACCAGCTCGCGAATGATGTCGGCGTGGCCGGCGTGTCGCGCTGTCTCCTCCAGCATGTGCACCAGGACCCAGCGCACCGACTTGTCGGGACGGTGCGGGCCAGGGACGCGCGCGTCGAGCGACGACTGGGCACGCGCGATGTCGTCACTGCGCGCGTACGCGGTGCGGTAGGCGGCGACGATCTGCTCGGGATCGTCGCCGTCCAG
>DATBCJ010000158.1:0-5422 GCA_036270565.1 Candidatus Dormiibacterota bacterium
CCCGCCAGTTTCCAGGGGCGATCGGTGGTGGTTCTGGGCATGGGCAACTCCGCGATGGACGTCGCGGTGGAGCTCAGCACCGTGGCACAGTCCGTGTACCTGGCAAGCCGCCGCGGCGCCCACATCGTGCCCAAGTTCGCCATGGGCCGGCCGATCGACACCTTCAACACGGCGCTGCCCGTCCCCTGGGCGGTCAAGCGTGCCCTCTTCGGCCTGATCGTGCGAAGCACCATCGGTCGCCCCCAGGACGCGGGGCTGCCGGCTCCCGACCATCGCCTCGGCGAGGCCCACCCCACGGTCAGCCAGCGCATCATCGAACGCGTGCGCGCCGGTGCCGTCATCCCCAAGCCGAACATCACCGGCTTCGCCGGCTGCGCCGTGCGTTTCGCCGACGGCTCGTCGGTCGAAGCGGACGCGGTCATCTACTGCACAGGCTACAACGTCAGCTTTCCCTTTCTCGAGCGCGGCGTCCTTGATGTCGTCGACAACCGGGTGGACCTGTTCCACCAGGTGTTTCCACCCGACGTCCCCGGGCTCATGTTCATCGGGCTGGTACAGCCTTTCGGTGCGCTGATGCCGGTCGCCGAGGCCCAGGCCGAGTGGGTCGCCGACCACCTCGCGGGCGACTACACGCTCCCCTCGCGCGACGTGATGCGGGCGCAGATCAGGCGCGAGCGTGAGGCGCGAGAACGTCAATTCGTCGCCTCAGCGCGACACACCATGGAGATCGACTTCTTCGCGTACCTGCGCGGGCTGCGCCGTGAGCGTCGTGCCCGCCACCTCGCAGCCTGAGGCGCCGCCTCTCAGAGGCGGTTGTCGCGGTCGGTGTGGATTCGCTCCCTATAGATGGCGTCGATCCCGCTGAGCCGGTCGGTGGCACGGTCGACGCCTGGTGAGAGCGCCGACAGCAACGCGCCCGCGCGCACCACCGGCGACCCCACCAGCACACGCCGCGGGCGGCGCGCGATGGCGCGGGTGACGGCGGCGACCACCGCCTCAGCGCTCACCGTCGAGGAGTCGACCAGGCGGTTGGCGCTCAGGCGATCACTGGCGCGCGCCCACATGCCCACCTCGCGCACCGCTGCTGGGCAGATGACCGTGGCGTGGACACCTGTTCCGTCCAGCTCCTTGCTCAGCGAGGTCGAGAACGCCACCAGCCCGGCCTTGGCCGTGTTGTAGACCGCGTTGTAGGGCACCGGCTTGATCGCGGCCATCGAGGCGATGCTGATCACGTGGCCGCGGCCGCGGCGCTGCATCTTGGGGAGCAGCGCGTGGGTCAGCAGCATCGCGCCGAGCAGGTTGACGTCCAGGGCGTGGCGGATCTCCGCCGGTTGCAGGTCGACGAACCGGCTGGCTCTCTCCACGCCGGCGTTGTTGATGAGGACGTCCGGCCCGACATCCAGGCTCTGGCACCGGTCGATGATCCGCTGCCTGTCGTCGGCGTCCGCGACGTCCGCGACGATGGTGTGCGCGCCGAGTCGCTCCCCGAGGTGGTGAAGCGGGTCGGCCGCGACGTCGATCAGGAGGAGCTGCACGCTGCTGGCGTGCAGGGCGGTGGCGATGGCAGCGCCGAGCCCGCCGGCCGCTCCCGTGATGAGCGCGGAGCGAGGCGCGCGGGCGCCGGGGACGCTCACCTCAGCACCTCATGTCGCACAGCAGGGACCCGGCCCCTGTCCGGGGGCTGGGACAACGGGCGCCCCAACGCATCTCGACAGTTGGCCTCGGTGCTGTCAGCGTGTACATTCCTGTCATGTCCCTCGACGGCGTGCGCCTCGCCCAAGACGCGCTGGCCGACATCGACCTGGTGGCCCAGTTGCGCAGTGCCTTTGCCGAGGCTCAATCCATCATGGCCCAGACGCTTGGCGAGTTCGGCCTCACCGAGCAGCGTTACCACCTGCTCCTGGTGGCCGCCACCGGCGGACCGGACGGTACCGTCCAGGGCGTGCTGGCGCGAGGGCTGCACTGCCCGGAATCGCGCATCTCGCTCCTGGTCCGCGAGCTCAGCGAGGCCGGGCTGGTTGACGCGGTGCGCGACGGGCCCGACCGTCGCCACGTCCGCGTCCGTCTCACCAACCGCGGGGAGACAACCCTCGCGCAGGCCATCGATGTTCAGCGTGACGCGCTGCACAGCCTGATCGCCAACCTCGAGGTCAGCGAGGTGACCCGGCTTGCCGAGCTGGTCGCCCGGACGTATCTCGGCCTCGAGCTCTCTGTTTCGGTGAAGACGGACGCCCAGTCGCGGCGGCCAATCCGCAAGGCCACGCCGCGCATCGCGGGGCTCCTCGCCGACGAGGACCGCCAGACCGGGTAGTCGCCTTCGTCACGCGGCCACGTAGCCGTGGTCGCGGTACCAGCGGATCGCCCCGGACAAGGCGTCGTCGACGCTGCTCGGCGCCACGCCCAGCTCGTCCTCGGCGCGGTGCGAGTCGACGAACATGCGGTGACGCGCCAGCCGCACCCCCTCGATCGGCACCACCGGCTGGGCGCCGCGCACCAGCCGGCAGCGTGCCTCGTCGAGGTAGCCGGCGAGCAGCGCGGCGGCATGAGGCATGTGCCGGCGCGGGGCGCGCCGTCCCGACAGCGCGGCGAGACGCGACCAGAGCTGGTCGAAGCTCAGGTTCTCGCCGGCCACGAGGTAGCGGCGGCGGAGCTCGCCTCGCTCGAGCGCGGCCACGTGGGCACGGGCCACGTCGCTGACCGCGACGACGTTGATGCCGCCGTCGACGCTGGCGAGGACGCGCCCGCGCAGGAATGTCAGCAGCGCGGCGCCGGTCGGCGTCGGCTTCCAGTCGCGCGAGCCCACGGGCGCCGTGGGCAGGACCAGAACGGTGGGCACCCGGGCGGCGAGGGCCACGCGCTCGGCAGTGATCTTGGAGTCGTGGTACGCGGACTCGCCGTCTGCATCCGCATGATCGGCCTCGGTCGCCGGCCGACCGTTGCGCGCGGGGCCGACCGTCGCCGAGCTCGAGGTCACCACAGCCCGCTCGACGCCGGCGAGACGCGCCGCCTCGAGGAGCCCGGCGGTGCCGGCGACATTGGTTGCATGCATGCGCCGTCGCTCGGCAGGCGAGAACGAGTACGCGGCCGCGCAGTGCATCAGCAGGCGACAGCCGCGCATCGGCTCCACGAGGTGCCCGGAGCGGGTGACGTCCCCCACAACCTCACGCAGCCGGGGATGCCGGGCCAGCCGGCCCGGCGCGCGAACCAGCGCGCGCACCGAGTACCCGCTGGCGAGCAGCTCATCGAGCACATGGCCGCCGATGAAGCCGGTGCCCCCGGTCAGGAAGACCTCGTCGCCGACCACCGCGCCCTAGCCGACCAGGGTGTCGGCGGCCGCCCGCAGCGTCTGCTTGAGCGACGACGTGGTCGCGATGACCGCCGTCGGTTCGTACCCGCAGTGGGCCATGCAGTTCTCGCAGCGCGGGTCCCGTCCGCGCCCGTACAGCGACCACTCGGTGGTGTCGAGGAGATCGCGGTAGCTGCGCACGTAGCCGTCGTTCATCAGGTAGCAGGGGCGCTGCCAGCCCAGCACCGAGTAGGAGGGGATGGCCCAGGCGGTGCACGGGAAATCGACGATGCCTTCGAGGAAATCGAGGTAGAGCGGCGAGTGGTTGAGGCGCCACTTCTTGCGCTTGCCGTCCGCGAACGCCTCGCGGAAGATGGCGCGGGTCCGCTCCACGCCGAGAAAGTGCTCCTGGTCGGGAGCACGCTCGTAGGCGTACCCAGGTGAGATCTGCATGATGTCGACCTGGAGGTCGTCGTTCAGGTAGTCGAGCACGTTGCGGACGGTGGTGGCGTCATCCTGCCCGAAGAAGGTGGTGTTGGTGCTGACCCGGAACCCGCGCTTCTTGGCTTCGCGGATCGCCGCCACGGCCTTGTCGAAAACGCCGTCGCGGCAGACCGACTCGTCGTGGCGCTCGCGCAACCCGTCGATGTGCACCATCCACGAGAAGTAGGGGGACGGCGTGAACTTGTCGAGCTTCTTCTCCATCAACAGCGCGTTGGTGCAGAGGAAGACGAATTTCTTGCGCTTCACCAGGGCGGCGACGATCTGGTCGATCTCGCGATGGACCAGCGGTTCGCCGCCGGCGATCGAGACCACCGGGGCGCCGCACTCCTCGACGGCGTCGATGCATTCCTGCACGCTCAGGCGGCGTGCAAGGATGTCGTCGGGCTGCTGGATCTTGCCGCACCCCGCGCAGGCGAGGTTGCACTGTTAGAGCGGCTCGAGCTCGAGCACCAGGGCGTACTTCTCCCGGCGGTGCAGCTTCTGGTTCATGACATATGCGCCGATGCGGAGGTTCTGACGGAGAGGCATGCCCATGGTTTGCTCCTAGACGTCTGTGCTGGCGTACGGGGCCAGCGCCATCAACGGAAAGATGTGTCGATAGAGGTGGTAGTTGATGTAGAAGTCGCCGGGGAAGCCGGTGCCCGTGTGCTGCGGCTCCTCCCAGGTGCCTGCGGCCTGGCGCTCCACGAGGAAGCGCACCCCAGCTGAGGCGACGTCGCCGGCGGCGGCCCCACCGGCCTGCAATGTCAGCAGCGCCCACGCGGTCTGCGAGGCGGTGCTGTCTCCGACCCCCGCGAAGGAGTCGTCCCTGTATGAGTGACACGTCTCGCCCCAGCCGCCATCGTGGTTCTGCATCCGCTCTGTCCACTCGACGGCGCGAGCCACGTGACCATCGGCGACGTGCAGGGGCGCCAGCGCGGTCACCACGCACCACGTGCCGTAGAGGTGGTTGACACCCCAGCGACCGAACCACGAGCCCGCCGGGTATTGCGCTTCGCGCAGGTACGCGATGGCCCTCGCCAGCGCGGGCCCGTCGGGCGGCTCACCGAGAGCGGCGAGCATCTCGACCGCGTGGGCGGTGACGTCCTCGCTGGGAGGATCGAGCATGGCCCCGAAGTCGGCGAACGGTAGCTTGTACACCACGGTGCGGACGTTGTCACGGTCGAACGCTGCCCAGGCGCCGTTGCTCGAGCGCATCGCCAGCACCCAGCGGCGCGCGCGCTCGACGGCGGCGCGCGCCTCGGGCGTCTGTTCGCCCGCGAGCAGCGCGAGCACCACGATGGTTGTGTCGTCGACGTCCGGGTAGATGTCGTTGTCGAACTCGAATGCCCAGCCACCGCCCTCGACACCCGGGGCGCAGCGCACCTGCCAGTCACCGCCGCCGCTGATCTGTTCATCGAGCAGCCACCTGACCGCGGAGCGCAGCGGCGCCGAGTCCGCCGGAAGACCCGCGCGGCGGAGCGCGAGAACGGCCAGGGCGGTGTCCCACACCGGCGACATACACGCCTGCAGGCGCCAGCCGTCGCCGTCCATAGCCGCGAAGCGCCTCAGCCCTTCGAGGCCTCGCCTGATGACTGGGTGGGACAGCGGCATCCCCTCGAGGTGGAGCGCGATCAGCGAGTACACCCAGGG
>DATBCJ010000159.1:0-12617 GCA_036270565.1 Candidatus Dormiibacterota bacterium
GGGGGCCGGCCAGGTTCCACCTGACGTCGAGAAGGATCGGCGGATGCTCGCCGCGCAGGGCCGAATCGAGCTCCTCGACGGAGATCAGCGGGCTCTCCACGCACTGGCCTCCAGAACCGTGGCGCGATCAATTGCGTTCAAGGGTACGTCGCTGGGCGCACATCCGTGCTCCCGCGCGGTATTGCAGAGGTGAACGCATGGTACGGTTCAAGTGATGTTCTCCCGGCGTCCGCTCGCCCTCGCCACCCTCGCCACGGGGGTCGCGATGCTGGCCGGGTGCGGCGCCGGCACCGCCACCAGCCCGGGGAGCGGCGGTCCCGCCGGCATCGCCTTCGTCGCGCCGACCCCACCCGACCTGACCATCACCCCGGCCGACCGCGCCACCGGGGTGCCGCTGGACCTTCCCGTGAAGGTGTCGAGCAGCAACGGCAGCCTCGCCGACGTCGTGGTGACCCGCACCGACGGCACGCCCACTCCCGTGCCCGGGGCGCTGTCCAGCGACGGCAGATCCTGGACGGCCAGCGACGGCCTCGATCCCTCGGCGCGCTACCTGGTCACGGCCACAGCCGTCGGCAGCGGGGGCACCCACACCACCGCGAGGGCTTCATTCGCGACCACCGCGGCCGCGGGACGCCTGCTCACCGACTCCACCCCGCCCGACGGCGCCACCGTTGGTGTCGGCGAGCCGATCGACCTGACGTTCAGCGTCCCGATCGCCCAGGCGCAGCAGCAGGAGATCGTCAAACACCTCAAGGTGGTGTCCACCCCGGCGCAGGCCGGCGCCTGGCACTGGTTCTCCGCGACCCAGATCCACTACCGGCCTGAGCAGTACTGGCAGAGCGGCACCAAGGTCACAGTCACCGCCAGCTTCCACGGCGTCAACGCCGGCAACGGCGTCTGGGGCCTGGGGGACTGGTCGTCGTCCTTCACAGTTGGCTCCAAACACGTCTCGGTGCTCAGCGACGTGGCCCACACGATGTCGGTCTACCAGGACGACCAGAAGATCGGCGAATGGCCGATCAGCATGGGCAAGCCCGGCTTCGCCACCCTCTCCGGCAACCTGATCGTTCTCTACAAGACCTACAAGATCAAGATGAACTCCTGCCAGACGTTCGGCGGTGCGGCGTGCGTCCCGGGGAGCACCAACTACTACGACGACTACGTCTACTACGACACCGCGATCTCGACCAATGGCTTCTTCATCCACTCCGCACCGTGGTCGGTGGGTGACCAGGGGTATCGCGACGTCTCCCACGGCTGCGTCAACATCAGCCCGGCTCACGCCACCTTCTTCTACAACTGGTCGCTGCCCGGAGACGTGGTGCAGATCAGCTCCACGGTCAACGTCGCCGACATCAACAACGGCGAGGCCGACTGGCAGACCCCGTGGGCACAGTGGGACAACACCGGGGTGGCGGCGCCGGTCATCGTCCCCAACGGCGCGCAGCAGGGCGGCGAGTAGGGCAAGCTCAGGCGGGCGGCTCGGCGGGTTGCGCCGAGCGCAGCCGCAGGGCGCGCCGGATGATCGACCTCTCCTCCTCGTCGGCGGTGCGCAGGATCAGAAGCATCACCAGGTAGATCACGGCGGCCAGGGCGGTGACCCCGAGCACGGCGAATCTCCCGTGCGGGTTGGTGAGCACGATGAAGCCGCCCATCACCAAACCGGCGATCAGCGGTTTCCAGGTCACCTTCACCACCTGCAGGGTGCCCAGAACGCGGCGCAGAGCCAGCCATCCCACCGCCACCAGGCCGACCTCGGTGGCGACGGTTGACCAGCTGGCACCGATGTAGCCGAACTGCGGGATCAGGATGAGGTTCAGGACGAGGTTGAGCACCAGCCCGCTGAGCGCCACGTAGGCGAACAGCTTCTGCCTGTCGATCGCATTGAGCACGGCGGCGAAGGTGTTGTCGACGAACATGAACACGATCGCCAGGGCGAGGATGCGCAGCGCCGCCCCGCTCTGTGGGAACTGGCTGGAGATCATGTCGATGTACTGCGGGGCAAGCAGGAACAGACCGACGGTGATCGGCCAGCCGATCACCGCCAACCCCTTGAAGAACTTCTCGGCGGACGCCAGGACGCGATTCGGCGCGCTGCGGTAATAGATCGCCAGGACGGGGAACATCACCGTGCGCAGCGTCCCGGGGATGAAGAGCAGCGCCTCGAAGGGGCGATACGCGAACGTGTACCAGCCGACCTCGGCGTACGAGCGGAAGTGCTGCAGGATGGGCACGTCGAGCTTGAAGTACACGGTGGTGAGCACGTAGGTGATCGCCAGCGGGATGCCCGCCCGGACCCAGCGCCGGAACAACTCCGGCTCGAGCTGCCAGCGCGGTCGCACGATGCGCTTGCTGAGCAGGACGACGACGAAGTACAGCGTGGCGAACCCCGAGCTCGCCGCGTAGGCCCAGAGGAAATAGCCTGGGCCGGCGTGGAGGTGAGACCCAAGCAGCGCCAGGCCCAGGATGACCGCCGTCTCGGGGACGATCTCGGCGATCTCGAAGTTGAGTCGCTGCAGCGCGTACAGGCTGCTGCGCAGCAACAGCGAGTAGCCACTGAGAACGAGCAGCGCGAACGCGGGGAGCAGCAGGCTCTCGATGCCCGCGAACCACAGAGACCCGGCCAGGAGTGGCAGCGAGATGGCGATCAGGAAGAGCTTGATCGACGCGACGTTGTTGAAGTAGCGGACCAACTGGTGCGGCTCGCGGGCACCCTCGCGCACGTAGAGCGCGGTGAAGCCGACGTCGGTGATGGCCCCGACCAGAGCGGTGTAGGTGACCGCGGTCTGCATCTGGCCGAAGCGGGAGTCGCCGAGCGCGTTGCCGATGGCCACCACCGCGATCAGCGCGAGCACCCGCGAGGCGATGCGCGCGACCAGGATCAGGACGGTGAAGCGGAGCGCTCTCGACCCGAGGCCACTGGTGGAATCAGGGGTGACCGTGCCGGGCGCGTCTGTCGGCTCGTCCTGCAAGGTGCCTCATTCTACGGATGGAGCCGTCGCCTCAAACGACGCTCACGACGGTCCCATTCGTCGGCGCCGGCTGCACCGCCCCCGCGCAGCCTGTCCCACCACGGCCCCGTCTCCTCGCGGATGCGCCGCACCCGGATGCAGACGTCGAGCGCGGTGGCCAATTCTCCACTCCGCTCCAGTCGAATCGCGTAGCCGCGCGCGGCGCGCAGGTCGCGGCGGTCGCTGTCGTGGAGCCGGCGCCACACGTCGGCCGCCTCGGCCACGGCGCCACGCCGCTGCAGGGCGACCGCCAGCCGGTGGCCGGCGCGGCGCGCCCAGGGCTCCACGGCCGCAGCCACGGTGGCCCGCAGCTCCACCTCGGCGGCGTCGGCGACCCCTCGGCGTTCGAGGTGGCGGGCGAGGTGGTAACCGTCCGCGGCGTGGGGCGGGCGCACTCGCTCCCCGCCGACGTGGGCGGCCAGCCGCGCGCCGACGATCACCGTGCTGACGATGTCCTGGAGGTTGTGCGCAACAACGCCTTCCAGCACCGGGGTGGGCGCACCGCGCAGCCAGGCGCGGTAGCGGGCGGGCGCCTCGAAGCCGGGGATGTCGTCGACGCGGTGGTGGTTGAGCAGCGACATCTCGGCGCGGCGAAGCGTGCAGGCGCCGAGCCGGTCCCGGAACAGGCGGCGGACGGGTCCGAGCAGGTCGCCGTGCAGGCGCGGCTCCATGCTGGCGGGGTCGAGCCGATTGATGGTGCAGCGCGCGCTCAGGACCGGGATGTCGAAGCTGCGCCCGTTGTAGGTGAGCCAGAGCCGGTGCGCGCTGATCTGGTCTGCGATCACCGCGAGCATCGCCTCCTCACCGTCCGGGTCGACGAGGAGGTACTGCTCGCACTCCAGGGTCTCGTCGCGCTGGATGCCGATGCCAACCAGGAAGGCCATGACACCGCTGCCATGCAGGCCGAGGCTCTCGATGTCGAGCACCCCCACGCCCTCGCGGCTCACCCAGGCGGGACCGGGGGCCTGGCACGGGTGGCCGAGCAGCGCCAGGAGGTCGGCGGTGGGCGGCATCGCCGCCAGGCCACTACCCTCCAGGAAGCCGGCCAGGTCGACCGGGAGGCGGCGGACGTGGACGTCGCCCCGGGCGGTCGACAGAGCGGCGAACCCGAGGTTGGCGGCGCGATCGGCGATGCCGCGGACCGGCGTGAGGGTCGCGGGCCTGACCACGCTCGCACCGCCCATCGCGGACAGCCGGGCCCGGAGAGCGCTGATGGTGGCCGCCCGCTGCTCGATCACGCGCGCAGGGTACCGAACACCTGTTCGATGCGCAACCGCGCGCCGAGTTCTGACGCACGCTTGCGACGTGTGGCGCGCTCCCCCGCGACCGGGCTGGCGGATTGACGAGGCCTCGTATAATCGCGGGGCAGCGAAAGCTGTATCCCCCTTCCTGCGGAGCGGCTGGAGGCCTTCCTTCGGCCGCTCCCACAGGACGTCTCGTCAGCCCTGTCGGCGCGTGTCAGGGGGTCAGCGTTTCGGCGCCTCTCCAGCAGTACCAGGCCGCAGCCGACCGGTGTGGACGGAGCACCTCGCCAAGCGCCGCGAGCTCGCGCGGCGTGGGCATGGCGGTGCCGTGGATCATCCCCCACCCCTTGCGCACGCCAAGGTCATCGACAGGCCACACGTCGCTGCGCCCGAGTTCGAAGAGCAGGAACATCTCGGCCGTCCAGCGCCCGATGCCGCGGACCACGGAGAGGCGATCGACCACCTCGTCGTCGTCCAGGTCATCGAGCTCGCCAAGCGGGACGGTGCCGTCACTGCCCTTGGTGGCCAGGTCGATGATCGCCGCCGTCTTGGCGCCCGACAGCCCTGCCCCGCGCAGGGCTTCGACCGGCATCGTCAGCACCGCTGCCGGCGTCGGGGGATCACCGCCGAAGAGAGCGACGA
Organism: Candidatus Dormiibacterota bacterium; assembly: GCA_036270565.1. Lineage (GTDB taxonomy): Bacteria > Chloroflexota > Dormibacteria > Aeolococcales > Aeolococcaceae > Aeolococcus. Next base: position 4,898 of record DATBCJ010000159.1, read on the forward strand.
ACCGACCATGGATGGCGGTCGCGGCCCGGCCGGCGAGCTGCTGGAAGACGATCGCCCGAACCAGGGCGTTGAAGGGATCGGCGCTCGGCGGCCGGGGCACAAACGGGCCCGCGACCCGCACCACGGCCTCGAACGCCGGGTCGGCCCGGACAACGAAGGCGGCGATGCCTCGCGGGGAGCGCAGTGGCCGGCGCGGCGGCGGTGGCGATGCTGGAGGCGGCGACGCTTTGACGGCCACGACGTGGACGCTACCAGCCCGCCGTCACCCGGCGATGACGAGCAGACGGCGCGTCGCCGCCCGGCCGTCCAGCCGCGCCGGCCCGACGCATGACGGGCAGCCACCGTCGCAGGAACATCCGTCCACGAGCTCGCGCGCCATGCCGAGCAGGTCGGCGTGGTTGCTGTGGCAGCGCTCGGCGAACCCGACGCCCCCGGCCACGGTGTCGTACACGTAGCAGGTGGGCCAGCCGGCCTCCGTTGCGGCGCCCTCATGCGATGCCGCAGGCCGCCACCCGGCGACGAACTCGACCGGCTCGCCGGCCGCAGCCGGGGTGACCGCGTGCGGCGTGCCCAGCACCGCCGCCGGCGGCGACGCGGCGCGGAGCTGGGCCGCAGTACAGATGTCACGCGGGTCGCACATGCAGAGCAGGCAGGCCGCGGCGTGGAGCACGGCGGCCAGGCCCGAGAGCCCGGCGTCCACCTCCGCGCGGTCGACGCCGCGCAGGGACCGCGGGTCGAACGCGAACCATGCCGCGACGGTGTGCAGGTCCTGCTCGGGCAGAGAGATCGGCCCGGCGCCGATGGTCTCGTGGGTCAGGAAGCGCACCTTCTTGTACATGGTCGCCAGCCGGCTGACGCGTACCTCGCCGAGCGACACCGCGCAGTCGCCGCCGGCGGGGCCCTCGTAGCGCTCGAGAATCGTCAGGGTGGTGCGCGTCTCCGCGAGGGTGAAGTGGTCGACGCTCACCGGGTGCACGTAGGCGCGCTTCTCTTCCCAGTCGAGGCGCTCGACATGGAACTGCTGTCCCTGGTGGAGGTAGATGGCATCGTCGTGCACCAGCACGGGCGCGGCGAACTGGTCGACCTCACCGATGACCCGTCCATCGCTGCCGGGACGCCCTCCCCCGCTCCCCGCCCACGGCCCCTGTGGACCCTGGCCCGGACCGCCGGCCCCCGTGGACGTGTCGATGATGACCACGTTGGTCGCCGCCGCCCGGCGCAGCGAGATGGCCTCGGCGGGAAACGCGTCGGCGGCCCAGTGGTACCGCGACCCGGTGCGATGGACCAGCCCATCGTCGCGGAAGAGGTCGAGGAGCGCGCCGGTGGTGTCCACCCCGGCCCCGCCGAAGCTCTCACCCACCTCGAAGGCCAGCTCGAACGCCGCAGCCTGGAGGTGTGAGCCCAGCACCAGCAGGTTGTCGGGATTGACCAGGCCGTGCTCGGGCGGGGCGTCGAGCAGGTAGCGCGGATGCGTGACCAGGAACTGGTCGAGTGGAGAGTCGGTGGCGATGAACACGCCCAGGGACTCGGTGTCGCGCCGTCCCGCACGGCCCAGCTGCTGCCAGGTCGACGCGATGGTCCCCGGGTATCCGACAAGGATGGCAGCATCGAGGTTGCCGATGTCGATGCCAAGCTCCAGGGCGTTGGTGCTGACCACGCCCCGCACGGTGCCGTTGCGCAGCCCCGCCTCGATGGCGCGCCGCTCCAGCGGCAGGTAGCCGCCTCGATAACCTCGCACCGGAGACGATCCCCCCTGTCGCGAGGCCGGGTGCAGCCGCTGCAGGTAGTTGAGGAGCAGCTCGACGCCGGAGCGGCTGCGCGTGAAGGCGATGGTCTGAAGGTTGCGCGTGAGCAGGTCGGTCATCAGGCGGCGCGCCTCGAGCGTGGCCGAACGACGCACGCCCATGGTCCCGTCGACCGTCGGTGGATTCCAGAACCAGAGCCGCCGCGCGGCGCGGGGCGCGCCGTTGCGGTCGACAAGCTGTACCGGGCGCTCGAGGAGCTTCTCCGCCAGCTCGCGGGGGTTGGCGATGGTGGCGCTGCAGCCGATCAGCGTTGGATTGCTGCCGTAGAAGCGGCAGAGGCGCAGCAGCCGGCGCAGGACGTTGGCCAGATGCGAGCCGAACAGTCCGCGGTAGGCGTGCAGCTCGTCGATGACGATGTAGCGCAGGTGCTGGAAGAGCCTCACCCAACTGGTGTGGTGGGGCAGGATCCCGCTGTGCAGCATGTCAGGGTTGGTGACCACGATGTTGCCGTCGTTGCGAACCGCGCGGCGCAGCCCCGGCGCGGTATCGCCGTCGTAGGTGGCGGCGCGCAGCCCGGGCGGCAGGTGGACGGCGATGTCCTGGAGAGCGGCGAGCTGGTCCTGGGCGAGCGCCTTGGTGGGGAACAGCCAGAGTGAGCGCACCTCGGGGTCGTGCAGCCAGGCGTCGAGCACCGGTACCGCGAACGCCATGGTTTTGCCGCTGGCGGTCGGCGTGACCACGACGACGTCGCGCGCGGCGAGAGCGTGGCCGATGGCCTCGGCCTGGTGGATGTAGGGGCGGTGGATGCCGCGCGCGCGCAGCGCGGCGAGGAGGCGAGCGTCGAGAGTCGTTGGCCAGGAGGCGTACTCAGCGCTCTGCGCCGGCAGGATCTCCTCGTGGACGATGCGTCCGGCGACGGTGGCGCTGGCGCGGAGCTGGCTGAGCGCGTCGGCGACGGGGTCGAGAAGGGTGGCCATCGGTGGCGCGAGTGTAGCGAACGTCTGTTCGCCGTACAAGGGCAGCCGGTGGTGCTGATGCGTAGACTCTCGCGGGGGTCGGCGACGGTTCCTTGGCGGAAGGTGATGATGGTTGGGCAGGGCGGGCGGAATCCCAGGAACGCGGAGGCCGCTCTCGGCGTGGTCACGATCGTCATCGGCGTGGTCACCATCGTCACCGGGACGGTCCTGCTGGGCGGAGGGGCGAAAGGGGCGCATCCCGGTTCCCCCGGCCGCGGAGCGGTGGCAGCCATCAGCGACGCCCCCACAGCCGCGCCGAGCCAACCGGGCGGCACGGCCGGGCCTCCACCGTCAACGGCAGCGCCCAGTGGCACCACAGGGGTCGGGGTCGGCGTCGACGCCAGGCAGCCCACCCCCAGACCGAGGCTCCCCACCGGCACGCCGACACCGACGCTCGCCATCATTTTCCCGGCAACACCCGCGGCCACCCCGACGCCAGGTCAGGGCTCGACGTCGACCCCGACGCCGTCCCTGTGCGTGCCGACGCCCTGGACTAGTCCCTTCGTGATGTCGGGGAGCTTGACCTCACCTGGGCTGACCGGCTGCGGCGACCTCGTCACCGTGCAATGGTTGCCGCCCTGCAACGGGGACGTCGTGGTCAGCATCGTCCCTGACGCGCCGGCGGGTCCGCCGTCAACGACGACGCTGACAACGTGCGGCAGCGTCGCGACTCTGCCAGCTCCGGGAAACACCACTGGCGGCGTGCTTTTTCACGTGCAGATCACATGGACGTCCGCGCAGGGAACAGTCGTGGTCGGCTAGCTGCCGAGCTCCGTCAGCCGCCGCCCTCGTGCTCGCCGGCCGGAACCAGCTCGCCGTTGCTGGCCTCGGTGTCGGCCGTGAACTCGGTGTGGCTCGTCTCCTCGCCGGTGTCGATGTCCCGCCCGCCGCTCATCGAGATGCTCCCGTTGAGGGTGGCGCCGTCCTGGACCACCAGGCGCGCAGCCGTAGCGTCGCCCTGGAGTGCGCCGGAGCCGCTCAACGACAGACGCCGGGTGCTTGTGACGTTGCCCCTCACCTGCCCGCGAATATCGACGTTGCGACCCTCGATGGCGGCAACCACCGTGGCCGTCGACTCGACCACCACGTCACCGGTCGCGAGAATCTCGCCTTCAACCTCGCCATGAATGGTGACGCCGCTCTCGGTGCGCAACGTGCCTTTCAACGAATCGGTCGGACCAAGCACGATGGGCCCAGTCGCAACAGGGGCGGCGTTGCGATGTCGTCCAGAGCGGCCTGCGGGTTCAACTGCCATCGTCATCACTCCCAGCGTGGGCACGTCTCGACTGAGGGGTGCTCTCCTGTCAACCGCTACGATTCTAGTCCCTTTGAGCCCTGACCCGGAGTCCAAGATTGGGCACCACGAGCGCACGCAACACCCCCGGACGAGATCGAGCGCTCGAGGACTTCCTCGACAGCTTTGCCGACCATGACGAGCAATGGGCGGGTTTACTTCATCTTAAGGTCGCCGCCCGGCTGGTTGACCTCGCCCGACCCCAGCCGGGTGAGGCCTGTCTCGACATCGGCGGGGGCGACGGGATCGTCGCCTCAGCCCTGGCGAACGCGGTGGGGCCCGGCACGCTGGTGGTCAGCATTGACCTGGGCCGACGCTCGATGGAGCTGACGGGTTCCCAGACGGCGAGCAATACACACCGCATCAAAGGACGTGGCGGGGAGGTGATGTTTCGCGATCACACCTTCGACGTTGTGGTCCTGTCCAGGTCGATCGCGTATGAATCCGATGCGTATGCGGTCATCGGCGAAGCAACCCGCACGCTCAAGGTCGGCGGACGCCTGGCGCTCTTCTGCCGGCGCCGTGGCCTGGCCACGACCGCCGAGGAGGCGTTCCTCGACCAGTTGCGCCTGTTCCTTCAACAACAGGGGGTCACACTGCCCGAGGAATTTCTCAGCTATCCAGGGCTGGCCGACCGGCCGGAGCTGGACCTGGCGCTGAGGATGGCCGGCCTCGACCACATCGTCTTCGGCGACGTCGTCACGGGTGGACAGACAGCTGATGCCGCAGCCTTCAGCCTCGAGATGATGCGCTGCTGGCCGGGAGCCCGCATTCTGCTTGCCTCGCTCGCCGGCCGCAAGCGTGAGCAGTTCGAGTGGAGGATTGGGCGGGTCATGCAAGCGCTCGGCGACGAGGCGTTTCGGTATCACCATCCATACCTGGTGGCGGCAGGGACAAGGGCTCGCTAGCAGGGCTATTGCTTCTGCAGCACCGGGATTCCAGCGTCCGGTCAGAGTCCCCTGGCTGCGTAGCGGCTCTCCGCCTTGGTCGCCATCACCGCTGCTCGCAGGTCGTCGACGATGCGCGCGTAGAAATCGCACCGCGCGTGGTAGTCGGCCTGGGGACCGAGCAGGACGCCCGCGCGCCGCGCCTCGATCCAGGGAGGCGTCAGCTCGACCAGCACATGCCCGCCGTACATCACCCACACCACGCTGTCGTCGGCTTCGGGCACGTTGATGCCGATGGCGAGGTCGACGCCGGTTGCGGAGATCAGCTTCCAGGAGCGGCCCCACACACGCTCGCGCGGCCCGCCGCCGTTGACGACGCTGCTGACCTGCATGCGATGGCCGGGGAACTGAGCCGCGATCAGCTCGCAAATCGGGCGGTCGAGGTCGCGTCCGATCCAGTTGGCCAGCGACGGAGCGCGATTGTCGAGGTCGGGCAGTGGGAAGGTGGCGTAGTCGGGGCCGAGCGCGTTGATGATGCCGGCGTGTCGCCTGCAGTACAGGGCGCCGAAGACCAGCTCCTGGTGCTGCGAACACCATGCGCTGTCACACTGCCGCTGGCGACGATCGACGTACGCACAGCGAACCGCGGTCGGCGACGTGCAGGACGGGGCCGAGCACACGACTCCCATCCCCCCCTGCGCGAGCGTGGACGGGGCACTTGGTGCCAAAGCCGGGGCCCTGCGAAACACGAATGTCAACCTCTGTGGGGCGCTATGCCACCACCTTCACCGAATCCGGGTGCGGTGAGATGAAAGACCGGTCACATATTCGCAACGGTCGGGGGGGAATCCGCAGGCCGGGCAACGGATTCGGCGCGGTGTCAGCGGCGGCGGACGTCCTGGCGGCTGAGCCGTGGCCCGAACCGCGGCGCACTGCGCCCTCCCGTCATCAGGAGGCGGATCACCCGGCCGCGCTGACCGGCATACGGCTCGAGGAGCTCGAGCATGCGGTGGTCGTCGCCGCGCGCCTCGCCGGCGAGCGCGAAGGCCACGTTGTTGGGGATGTGGAAGTCGCCCAGCGGCACGGCGTCGGGGTCGCCATGGCTGACGGCGGTCACCTCCGCGGACGTCCACGGCCCGACGCCGGGGAGGGACTCCAGGCGCAGCCGGGCGTCGGCGGGGGGCAGGTCAGCGAGGCGTTCCAACGCAGCGGCGCGATGCGCTGCCTCGACGATGACGGTCGCCCGACGCCACTCGACGTTGCACTCGTGGAAGGTCCAGTACGGGGTACACGCCACGCGCGCCGGCGCGGGCGGAAGCAACAGCCCCATCTCCCCGGGCGCCGGCTCGCCGAGGCGGCGCACCAGGTCGCGATAGCTGCGACGGGCGTCGAGCCCGACCACCTTCTGGGCCAGCGCCACGGCGAAGAGCGCGTCGAACACCGACGTCCCCGAGGTGAGCCGCATGCCCACGCGGCGACGTCGCGCCTCGTCGACGGCGGCGTGCAGCGGCCGCAGCTGGGTGGGATCGTCGTGGAGCCCCGCCAGCGCGGGCGCCAGCTCCAGGGCTGTGCCCGCGCCCGGTCCGACGGCAACCGCGAGCAGGTGGTCGCCCTCGACGCGCAGGTGCAGCGTCGCCGGCCCCGCCGGCGTGCGCAGGGCGCGCCAGACCTCGCCGTCGCCGACGCGCATGGTGGGGTCGTCCAGCCCCTGGCGGAGCGGCGCCATGGTCGCGACCACGTCGAGCGGACCGTTGCCAAACGGCAGCCGGACGCCGAGCGAGCCGGGTAGGGGCGGGGGTGCCACGGGCCGACCATAGCGATCCGCCGCAGCCCGACCCGCGACCCCCGGTTTGCAGGCATCGCGCGATCGGGTACAACGGCAACGTGGCCACCACCTTCCAGGACTACTACGCGATCCTCGGGGTGCCGCGGACGGCGACCCAGAAAGAGATCAAGGCCGCCTTCCGCAAGCTGGCCCGCAAGCACCACCCCGACCTCAACCAGAACGACAGCAGCGCCGAAAGCAAGTTCAAGGAGATCAACGAGGCCAACGAGGTCCTCAGCGATCCCGAGAAGCGGCGCAAGTACGACGAGCTCGGGCCCCGCTGGCGGGAGTACGAGGCCTGGGAGAAGGCGGGCAAACCGGGCAGCTCCCCCTTTGGCGGGTCGCCCTTCGGCCGCGGGGGTGCCGGTGGCAACGGCGGGCCCCAGGTGGAGTACCGCACCGTGTCACCCGAGGACCTCGAGGGCATGTTCGGCGACGCCGACCCGTTCTCGGACTTCTTCTACTCCATGTTCGGCCAGTCCGGGGGCGCCGGGGCCCAGCCACGCCGCGGCCGCGGCGGCCGCACCCGCACCGCCCCGGCCCGGCGCGGGCAGGACGTCGAGGGCAGCACTGAGATCACCCTCGAGGAGGCCTACTCCGGCACGACGCGCACCCTGGAGATCGTCGACGAGACCGGGCGCACCCGACGCCTGGAGGTGCGCATCCCGGCGGGCGTCGCCGACGGCGCACGGGTGCGGGCGGCGGGCCAGGGCGGCCAGGGCAGCTCCGGCGCCGCGGCGGGAGACCTCTTCGTCACCGTCCACGTCCGGCCCCACCCACGGTTCACCCGCGAGGGCGACAACCTGCGCACCGTCGTCGAGGTGCCGCTGGACACTGCCCTGCTGGGGGGCGAGGTGGCCGTGCCCACCTTGCGCGGGACCACGGCCCAGCTGCGGATCGCGCCGGTCACCCAGAACGGAGCCAGGCTGCGCCTGCGTGGCCTGGGCATGCCA